>DBMH01000054.1 GCA_002297645.1 Rhodanobacteraceae bacterium UBA703
AGGGCGGACTGGCAGGCGCGCGGCGGCGCGATGCATCTCGTCGGCGAGTTGCGCACGAAACTCTTCGGCGGCGACGTGCGCCTGCGGCAGACCGTGCTGCATCCCCTGGCACGGGACGGTGAGCGCGCGGCGACGAGGTTCGCCTTGCGCGGACTCGGGTACGACAGCGCCGACGGTACCCTCGCCGCAGCGAAGCTGTCCGCCGAAGGCGAGGTACGCCTGTCCGGGCCGGACGCGTCGCCACGGCTGCAGCTCGACGCACGCCTGCTCGGCGGCGAGGCGCTGGCCGGCGCGTTCTATGTCCAGTTGCCGCAGACGCCGGTCGAGGTGCGGGCGGACGCGACCTGGCGCGAGGGCACGCTCGCGTTGCAGGCGCTGGAATGGAAGGACCCCGGGACACTCGTGTTCGGTGCGCTCGGCGAGATCGTGCCGGCCGATGCGCATCCGCTTCGCAGCCTGCGGGTCGACCTGCGCGAGGCGCGGCTGGACACGGCGATCGGACGCTATGCGCAGAGCTGGCTCGCCTCGAAGGGCTATGCGCAGCTCGAGGGCCGCGGAACGCTTTCCGGCGCCCTGCATTTCGACGCCGAGGGATTGCAGCGCTTCGCCTTCGACACGCGCGACGTCAGCCTGCGCGATGGCGAGGGACGTTTCGCGCTCGACGGGCTCGACGGAGGCATTGGCTGGGAATATCGCGGCGCGACGCCAGCGACCACCCTGGCCTGGCGCTCGGTCGAGTTGTTCAGGATCCCGTTTGGAACGGCGCGTGCAAGTTTCGAATCGCGGCGCGGCGCGATCGTGCTGGCCGAGCCGCTGGCGGTCGACGTGCTCGGCGGACAGCTCCGGCTGGAGAAGCTCAGCCTGCTGCCGCGCTCGCCGCGCGGCGAGCGCTATGCCGGATCGTTCGCGGTCGTCGGCCTCGACATGCCGCGGATCTCCGCGGCATTCGGCTGGCCGACATTCCCGGGCAGCCTGTCGGGTGGCATTCCGGAGATCGTGATGAGCGGTGACACGATCGAGTTCCGGGGCGGCCTCGATCTGTACGTGTTCGACGGCCACCTCGGCGTCAGCGGCCTGACGCTGGAGCGGCCGTTCGGCGTCGCGCCGTCGCTCGGCGCCAACCTCCATTTCGAGAACTTCGACCTCGAGCAGTTCACCAGCGCGTTCTCGCTGGGCGGCATGAGCGGGCGGCTGTTCGGCACCATCGAGGGGTTGCGGCTGGTCGACTGGAGCCCGGTCGTGCTCGACGCCTGGCTGCGCACGAACGGCGGCGGCCGCCTCAGCTACAAGGCCGTCGACGACATCACCTCGCTCGGCGGCGGGGGCGGGCTCTCCAGCAACCTGCAGACGATGGCGCTGAAGGTGTTCGACACCTTCGGCTACAGGCGCTTCGGATTGCGGTGCCGCCTGACGCGCGAGGTCTGCCTGATGGGCGGCATCGACCCGCTGCCGGCCGGCGAGACGGCGCCGGGTTCTCCTGCCGATCACTACACTATCATCGAAGGCTCGGGCGTCCCGCGTCTGGACGTGGTCGGACATCGCCGGCGCGTGGACTGGCCGACCCTGGTACGGCGCGTGCACGAGTCGATGCAGGGCGAAGGGCCGATCGTGAAATAGTCGGACTGCCGTCCGAGCGAGGTGGGTGTTCGTCGGACGGCGCGGGGCGGACGGCCGCTCATTGATCTTTTGCGTTCCGGAACGAACGCACGAACCAAGGACAACGGGAATGAAAAAGCTCCTCATCGGCCTCGTCGCCACCACCGCATTCGCGTTGCTGGCCGCCTGCGTCACGATCAACGTCTATTTTCCGGAGGCCGCCGCGGACAAGGCCGCGCAGCAATTCGTCGACAAGGTGCTGGAGGCCGCGCCGAAGGGGCCGCCGCCGTCGAACGATCCGCCGCCGCCCGGCAAGTCGCCCGGTGCGATGCTGCTGGACTTCCTGGTGCCGAGCGCCTACGCGCAGAGTGCCGATATCAGCATCCAGACGCCGCAGATCCAGGCGATCCAGTCGCGCATGCAGCAGCGGTTCGCTTCGTCGCTGTCGTCGTATTTCGCCAATGGTGCGATCGGCTTCACCGCCGACGGCCTCGTCGCGATGCGCGATGCCGCTGCCGTGCCGTTGCCGCAACGCGCGGCGCTGAACACGGCCATCGCCGACGAGAACCGCGACCGCCAGGCGGTCTATCGCGAGATCGCGGTCGCCAACGGCCATGCCGAATGGGAATCGCAGATCCGCGGCACGTTCGCCAAGCAATGGGTGCAGCAGGCGAAGGCGGGCTGGTACTACCAGGACGCCAGCGGCGCGTGGAAGCAGAAGTGAGCTGCGCAGCCAAGATGGCATTGCAGTGCTTACTCGCTCTCGCGACATTCGTTGCTGTCATGTGGGCGTGGAGTGCCACGAGTCGATATCTTGCGGTTGACTCTTGTCTGGATGCAGGCGGTCGCTTTGATCGAGCAACTGGTTCCTGCGAGCGGTAAACTTCACGTCCCACTCATGGACACCAGCGCGCCCGCCCCGACGGCGGGCGCGCCGTTTTCAGAATGCAGACCACCGAAGTCGACATCACCGATCTCTCCCACGACGGCCGTGGCGTCGCGCGCATCGACGGCAAGACCGTCTTCGTCGCCGGCGCGCTGACCGGCGAGCGCGTCCGCATCAAGCTCGTCAAGCGCAGCCGCAGTTTCGACGAAGCCAAGGTCGAGGAACTGCTGACGCGTTCTCCCTCGCGCGTGGAGCCGCGCTGCATCCATTTCGGCACCTGCAGCGGCTGTTCGCTGCAGCATCTGGCGCCGGCCGAACAGATCGCCGCGAAGCAGCGCGTACTGGCCGAGAATTTCGAGCGCATCGGCAAGGTGTCGCCGGCACGCTGGTTCGATCCCTTGACCGACGAACCCTGGGGCTACCGCCGCAAGGGGCGGCTGTCGGTCAAGTGGGTCGCGAAGAAGGACAAGGCGCTGGTCGGCTTTCGCGAGGACAACCCGCGCTTCGTCGCGGACCTCTCGGTCTGCCACACCTTGCTGCCGCAGGTCGGCGAGCGCCTCGCCGCGCTCGGCGAGCTGGTCGGCTCGCTGGAGGCGAAGGCGCAGATCGCGCAGATCGAGATCGCCGCCGGCGACGATACCGTCGCACTGACGTTCCGCAACCTGCAGCCGCTGTCCGAGCACGACCGTTCCGCGTTGACGGCATTCGGGCAGGCACACTCGATCGCGATCCTCCTGCAACCGGGCGGTCCCGACAGCGTGACTCCGCTGTGGCCCGACACCGTGCCGCTGTCGTTCCGCATCCCCGAATTCGACGTCGACATCGTGTTCAGGCCGCTCGACTTCATCCAGGTCAACGCCGGCATGAACCGGCGCATGATCTCGCGCGCGATCGACCTGCTCGATCCGCAGCCGGAGGACACGATCCTCGACCTGTTCTGCGGCCTCGGCAATTTCACCCTGCCGATCGCGCGCCGCGCCGGCGCGGTCGTCGGCGTCGAAGGGGAGGCGGCCCTGGTCGCGCGCTCGCGCGAGAACGCCGCGCGCAACGGCATCGCGAACGCCGAGTTCTTCTCGGCCGACCTGCTCGCCGACCATCGCGCGGCACCGTGGGCGACGCGCTCGTACGGCAAGCTGCTGCTCGATCCGCCGCGCTCCGGCGCCGCCGCCGTGCTCGACTACCTGCCGCGCAAGGACACGCACCGCATCGTCTACGTGTCCTGCCATCCGGGCTCGCTCGCACGGGATGCCGGCATACTCGTCGAACGCCACGGCTTCAGACTCGAAGCTGCCGGTGTCATGGACATGTTCCCGCATACCGCGCACGTCGAATCCATCGCGTTGTTCGAGCGGTGAAACAGGACGGCGCGGGCAACGTCGCGCGGCGGGGAACCGCCGCTGGGCGGCCGCCGGGAAGGATTTCTCGCGGAGACACGAAGATGGGTGGGAGGATCGCTTCGGCTCTTCTCGGCACTCCCGGCGACTTCGCGGAGCGGACCTTCCAGCGAGAGGCTGCCGGCGACTCCACCCCTGGGGCCTGAGCCGTCCCGCGACTTCGTGCTTCAATCGCTCCTTCTTCTCCATCGAGATCACCATCCCGACGCATGGGCATCGAAATCGAACGGAAATTCCTCGTCGTCGGCGACGCGTGGCGCGACGCGGTGTCGCGCAGCGAAGCGATGGTGCAGGGCTATCTCGCCGGTCCGCCGGGCGCGCGCTGCTCGGTGCGCGTACGCATCGCCGGCGAACGGGCGTGGCTCAACATCAAGTCGGCCACGCCCGGCGTGAAGCGCGACGAATACGAATACGAGATCCCGCTCGCCGATGCGCGGCGCCAGCTCGATACGCTGGCCGCCGACGTGATCGAGAAGCGGCGCCACTACGTCGAGGTCGACGGGCATTGCTTCGAGGTCGACGAATTCGGCGGCGACAACGCCGGGCTCGTCGTCGCCGAGCTCGAACTCGACAGCGTCGACGCGGCGTACCCGCATCCGTCCTGGCTCGGGAACGAGGTCAGCGACCTCGTGCGCTACTACAATGTGAACCTCGCCGCCTACCCGTACGCGCGCTGGAGCGCCGGCGAACGGAATGCGGACGACGCGGTTTGAAACGATCCTGACGACATGCTGATCATCGGAATTCCCGGCAAGACCCTCACCGACGCCGACCGCGTCCAGCTCGCCGCCCCACAGGTTTGCGGCGTGATCCTGTTCACACGCAACTTCGAAAACCGCGACCAGGTCACCGCCCTGATCGACGACATCCGCAATGCGCGACCGGAGCCGTTCCTCGTCTGCGTGGACCAGGAAGGCGGTACGGTGCAGCGCTTCCGCGACGGCTTCACCCGCCTGCCGCCGCTGCGGCGCATCGGCGAGCTGTATGCGCGCGACCCGGCCGCCGCCGTCCAGCGCGCCGAGGAGCACGCCTGGCTGATGGCCAGCGAGATGCGCGCGATCGGTGTCGACCTCAGCTTCGCGCCGGTGGCCGATCTCGCGCGCGGCAACCGTGCGATCGGCTCGCGCGCGTTCGACGCCGATCCCCAGATCGCATCCGAGCTGGTGCAGGCCTACCTGCGCGGCATGCACCTCGGCGGCATGGCGGCGACGCTCAAGCATTTCCCGGGCCACGGCTCCGTCGCCGAGGACACGCATTTCGACGCCGCGGTCGATCCGCGCACGCTCGACGAACTGCGTTCGACCGACCTGATCCCGTTCGCCGACGGCATCGCCGCCGGCGCCGAAGCGGTCATGATGGCGCACGTCACGTATCCCGCCGTCGACGCGATCGCCGCGGGCTATTCGCGGCTGTGGATCGAGGACGTCCTGCGCGGCGAACTCGGCTTCCGCGGCCTCGTCATCGGCGACGACATCGGCATGGCCGCGGCGGAATCGATCGGCGGCATCGGCGAGCGCATCGAGGCGCATCTCGCCGCCGGCTGCGATCTGCTGCTCGCTTGCGGGCCCGCCATCGTCGACGAGGCCATCGCTGCCAGCGCCGGCCTGCCGCCGTGCGATCCCGAGCGCGTCGCCGCCCTGCAGGGCATGGTCGCGCAGACCTGGGAATCGATGGTCAAGAACCCGCAACGCGATACCTTCATCGCCAACGTGACTGCGCTCGAACCTCCGACGGAGCGGACATGAACGACTTTTCCACGGCGCTCGCCAGCGCCGACCTCATCCATGACGAAGCGACGCTGAAGGCGGCCATCGCGCGCCTCGGCGGCGAGATCGACGTTGCCCTCGGCGGCCGGCCGGCCGTGTTCATGACGGTCATGCAGGGCGCGTTGCCGTTCGCCGGGCAACTCGCGACCGCGATCCGGGCGCCGCTCGTGTTCGACTACGTCCACGCCACGCGCTACCGCGGCGCCACCAGCGGTGGCGAGCTCGACTGGCGCAAGAAGCCGGCGACCGCACTCGCCGGGATGACCGTGCTGCTCGTCGACGACATCCTCGACGAGGGCCACACGTTGAAGGCGATCCGCGAGTTCTGCGTCGCCGAAGGCGCGGATCGCGTGCTGATCGCCGTACTGTGCGAGAAGCGCCACGATCGCTGCGTGCCGGGTCTCGCCGCGGATTTCGTCGGTGTCGAGGTGCCGGACCGTTACGTATTCGGCTACGGCATGGATTTCAGCGAACAAGGCCGCAACCTGCCGGCGATCTATGCCGTGCGGGACGCGTAGGCGCGATCCGGCGGCAGGACCCTTGCTCGCAAGCGGCGCAGGGACCGGAGAACCGCTTTTCCTCGGCGAACTCCGCGTCCCCGCGAGGTTGAGGTTCTCCGGCGGCACGGGCTCTTCGAAGCCGGGAACCGAAGGCGCGCCGGGACAGAACCATCCACACAGGCAAACACCATGAGCATCGAACTGGCCCTGATCGGCGGCACCGGCCTCTACAAGTTCCCCGGCCTGGAGGATGTCGAGCGCTACGCGGTCGACACGCCGTACGGGCACCCGTCCGACTCGATCGTGCTCGGGCGCGTCGGAAACCACCGCATCGCCTTCCTCGCCCGCCACGGCGAAGGACACACGATCCCGCCGCATCGCGTGAACTACCGCGCGAACGTTTGGGCGCTGCACCACCTCGGTGCCCGCCGCGTGGTCGGCGTCAATGCGGTCGGCGGCATCCGCGAGGACATGGGGCCGCGCGTGCTGGCCGTCCCGGACCAGGTCATCGACTACACCTACGACCGCCTGACCAGCTTCTGCGACGTGGCCGGCGCCGAGGTGAAGCACATCGATTTCAGCGAGCCGTACTCGGCGACGCTGCGCGCCGACCTGCTGGCGGCCGCTCAGCGCGCCAGCATCCCGGTCGTCGACGGCGGTTGCTACGGCGCCACCCAGGGGCCGCGCCTCGAGACGCGCGCCGAGATCGCCCGGCTGCGCCGGGACGGCTGCGATCTCGTCGGCATGACCGGCATGCCGGAGGCCGCGCTCGCGCGCGAGCTCGAACTCGACTACGCCTGCGTGGCATTGGTGGCGAACTGGGCGGCGGGTTGCGGCGACGAGATCGAGATCAGCCTGCCGGAGATCTTCGCGAACCTCGAGAACGCCACCAGACAGGTGCCGCCGATCGTCGCCGCCCTGCTGGCCGGCTGACCCGGAATCGCCCCTGGAAGCGACGGCGGTCACGCCGTGGTGTGCTGCCGCTTGATTTTCTTCGTTAATTAATAGTTATATTCCCGCGTGCGGCGCAGACGGCCTGCGACCCTCGCAATTCCATTGCCGTCCGCTGCACGCCAATCCACAGAAAGAGGCGTCACCGAGATGCTTACCGGTACAGTGAAATGGTTTAACGATGCCAAGGGGTTCGGGTTCATTGCACCCGAAAATGGCGGGGAGGACGTTTTCGTTCACTACTCGGCCATCAATTCCCAAGGATTCCGTACGTTGCAGCAAGGGCAGCGCGTCAACTTCGAGATCGTGCAGGGACCGAAGGGCCAACAGGCCTCGGGCGTCCTGCCGGTCAAGTAGGGAGATCCGCAGCAGCTCGCAAAAAGCCCCGCGAAAGCGGGGCTTTTTTTTGTGCGGTTTCGTCAATCGTCCCAATTGCGGGATCGAGTGGCGCCGGGCTGGCCCCGAGCGGCGGAATGCAGGTCCGATCCCACGGCCATCCCGGGCCGCCAGTCCTTCTTCCTATTCGCGCGTCACGTCCACGAGCGTACCGGCTTCACGCAGGGTGGAAAGCTGCTTCAGGGGAATCTCGATTTCGTCGTCGCTGTCGAGATTGGCGACGTCCTTGAACTTGCCCTTGCGCAGGTCGCGCTTCAGATCCGACTTGCGGTCGTAGGCGTATTTCGACGTGACGAAGACGCCGACGCCGTTGTCGACGGCGACCAGCTTGAGCACGCCCCAGGACGGCGAGCGTTCGAAGCCGGAATCCTCGACCTGGGCCAGGTCGACGCTGTAGAGGTCGCCGGCCACCGGGGCGTCGAGGAAGGCCGCGATTTCCTGCTGGTGCTGCTGGCTGCTGTAGGCGCCGAGCGGCAGCAGGATCGCCAGCGCGACGATCGGAATGAGCCAGCCCTTGCGGCGCAGGAGCGGTATCGGATCCTTGTCGATCTGCTGTTTCGCCTCGATCGCAGGCACCTCGGCTCCGTTGCCGCAGCGCGTGCAGGTCGCCGAATAGCTGCGCTTGGTCACCCACGAGATCAGGTGCCAGAAATGGAAGTAGCGGTAGTTGACCAGCAGGTCGAACGGCTGGACCGAACCGCAGATCGAACACAACCGCGTGCCCGCCGACCCGGCCTTGGCCGTGTCCGAACCCGATCCCCAGATGTACAGCATGGACGCTCTCCTTCGCGGGGCGGTGCCCCTGACGGAGGAGGAATCACGGCGCGGCACCGGATTGCGTCATCTTTCCGCTGCCGCCGACGCGCGCCACCGTTACGCGTCGGTGCGGGCGATGGAGGAAGTGCCTCATTCTCGCGGACCGATGCCGCGGGCCAGCGCCTTCGTCGTCGCGCAAGGATCCTTTTCAGGCCGCGAACTGCAGGCGCGCGAGTTCCGCGTACAGGCCGTCCTCGCGGACCAGCTCGGCGTGCGTGCCTTGGGCGACGATGCGGCCGGCCTCCATCACCACGATGCGGTCGGCTCGCTGCACGGTCGCCAGCCGGTGCGCGATGACCAGCGTGGTGCGCCCGCACATCAGCCGCTCGAGCGCCTGCTGCACGAGGTGCTCGGATTGCGCGTCGAGGCTCGACGTCGCCTCGTCGAGCAGCAGTACCGGTGCGTCGCGCAGCAACGCGCGCGCGATCGCGACGCGCTGCTGCTGTCCGCCGGACAGCCGCACGCCGCGCTCGCCGAGGTAGGTGTCGTACTTTTCCGGCAGCGCTTCGAGGAAGTCGTGCGCCTCGGCGGCGCGCGCGGCGGCGACGATGTCCGCGTGCGTGGCATCGGCGCGCCCGAAGCCGATGTTGTCGGCCGCGCTGGCACCGAACAGCACCGGATCCTGCGGCACCAGCGCGAACGCGCCGCGCAGGTCGGGCAGGGCAAGGGCGGAGAGCTCGACGCCGTCGAGCGTGATGCGGCCGGACTGGGGCTCGTGGAAGCGCTGCAGCAGCTGGAATACCGTGCTCTTGCCGGCACCCGACGGGCCGACCAGGGCGATGGTCCTGCCGGGTTCGACGTCGAGCGTGAAGTCGTGCAGCGCGGCACGGTCGGGACGCGATGGATAGCGGAACTCGACGCCCTCGAAGCGGATCGCGCCGCGCACCGGCTTGGGCAGGCTTTTCGGTTCGGCCGGCGAGCGGATTGCCGATGTGGTGTCGAGCAATTCGCCGATGCGGCCGAGCGCGCCGGCTGCGCGCAGCACCTCGCCCCAGACCTCGGTCAACGCGCCGACCGAGCCGGCCGCGAGGACGGCGTAGAGCACGAACTGGCCCAGCACGCCGGCCGCCATCGCGCCGCTGATGACGGCTTGCGCGCCGGCCCACAGCACCGCGGTGATGGCGCCGAAGGTCAGGAGGATCACCAGCGCGGTCAGCGTGCCGGTCATCGCGATGCGTTTCTTCGCCGTCGCCAATGCACGTGCGACCGCTCCGGCGTAGCGCACGGATTCCTGCGGTTCGCGCGTATACGCCTGCACGGTGTGCATCGCGTTCAGCGCCTCGCTCGCCGTCGCCGAGGTGTCGGCGATGCGGTCCTGGCTCTCGCGCGAGAGTTTCGCCACGCGACGGCCGAACACGACGATCGGCAGGATCACGGCCGGAATCACCAGCGCGGTGAAGCCGGCGAGGCGCGGACTCGTCGCGATCATCGCGATCGCGCCGCCGACCAGGGTGACGAGGCTGCGTACGGCGACCGACAACGTCGAGCCGACCACGGTCTGCACCAGCTCGGTGTCGGCGGCGAGGCGCGAGACGAGTTCTCCGCTGCGCGTGCGCTCGAAGAAGGCCTGGTCGAGCGTCAGCAGGTGGTCGTAGAGGCGGCGGCGCAGATCGGCCGCGACGCGCTCGCCGAGCAGGCTCACGAAGAAGAAGCGGGCCGCAGTGGCGATCGCCAGCACGGCGGCGACACCGAACAGGCCGAGGAAGGCCGTATTGATCGCGGTGGCGTTGGCCTGCGTGAAACCGTTGTCGATCATCACGCGCACGGCCTGCGGCAGCGCCAGCGTAGCGGCGGACGACAGCGCGAGGAAGCCGAGCCAGCCGGCGATCAGGCCGCGGTACGGCCTGAGATACGGCAGCAGGCGCGAGAGGGAGCGGAGACGGCGTGGCGCCTCGGTGGCGGAATCGGTCATCGGAGCGAGGCGGACGTCGGTGCGTCGAAGCTGCGGGTGGACAGTGGAGTCTTCAAGTCGCCGCCTCGACCGTGGCGCGGCCGCGCGAGAGATCGCGCAGGAAGGCCGACAGCGCGGCGACGTGCCCGCCGGGCAGCTCGAGCCGCAGTTCGACACCTTCGGCGGAGGCCTGTTCGTCCAGCCGGACGGCCTCGAAGTCGCGCATCTTCGCGTACAGCGTCGCGGCGACGGCGAAGTCGCAGCGCACGCGTACCGGTACACGCTCGATCACGATGCGCTTTTCGGCCAGGCGCAGGCATTCGGCCGCGCAGCCGCCATAGGCGCGCACGAGGCCGCCGACGCCGAGCTTGACGCCGCCGAACCAGCGCGTGACGACGACCACGACGCGATCGAGGCCCTGGCCTTCGATCGCGGCGAGGATCGGCCGACCGGCACTCCCGCCGGGCTCGCCGTCGTCATTGAAACGGTAGCTGGCGCCGAGCTTGTAGGCCCAGCAGTTGTGCGTGGCATCGCGCGTGCCGACGCGCTCGACGAAAGCGAGCGCGCCGTCGGCTTCTTCGATCGGAGCGGCGATGGCGAGGAACCGGCTTTTCTTGATGTCCTGCTGGAGCCGGGCTTCGCCGGCGAGCGTCTGCACGGTCATGGATCGAGTGCGCGCAGCTCTTCCGGCAATTGCCAATCCGGATGCATGCGGCGGAACAGCCGCAGGCTTTCGAGCGCCTGCTGGCGGCGCCCCTGGTGCAGCAGTTGCTGGATGCGGGCCAGCCAGACCTCGGGCGCCAGCTGGGTATCGCGCCGCAGTTCCGCCGAGCTCGACGGGGTCGGCGCTCCCGCCGCCCGCTTTCCCACGGATTTCTGCCCGGCTGCTTCGGCCTTCCGTGCTGCGGGTTGTGCGTCACCGGCGACGCTGGCTGCCATCGAGGACGCCGTGGCGCCGGATTCGTTCTGCGTGGACGCTTCCGGCACCGTTCGCGCCGAGGACTCGATCGTCTCCGGCTCCGCTGCGGGCGGCGGCGGAGCGGGGGCAGGGCTGGCCATCGGCTTCGGTGCCGCGGCGGCGGGTGCAGCGGATGGAGACGGGGGCCTGGCAGCAGGTCTTGCCGGCGGTGGCGTCTGGGGCGAAACCTCGGATGCCGGCGCCTCGGCGGATGGCGCATCGGCCGCCGGCGCGCCGGCAC
>DBMH01000262.1 GCA_002297645.1 Rhodanobacteraceae bacterium UBA703
GGTTCCCGCCGATGCGGCGACGATCGCGCGCGGCGAGTACCTCGCCCGCCTCGGCGACTGCCAGGCCTGCCACACCCCGCGCGGCGGCGTGCCGTTCGCCGGCGGTCGCGCGTTCCCGACCGGCCTCGGCACGATCTACAGCTCGAACATCACGCCCGCCGCCGGCCAGGGCATCGGCGACTGGTCGGCGGACGAGTTCGCGCACGTGATGCGCAACGGCGTGTCGCGCCGCGGCGCGCTCTACCCGGTGTTTCCGTACGCACACTTCGCGCACGTGTCCGACGCCGACCTCGACGCGATCTACGCCTACCTGCGCGCGCAGCCGGCGAGCGACTTCGTGCCGCCGCCGAACCGGCTGGAGCCGCCGGCGGATTCGCGCACCGCGCTGATCGGCTGGCGCATGCTGTACTACCGTCCGGACGAGACCGCGCCGGTGGATCCCGCCGATCGCGGCCGCTACCTCGTCGAGGGGCTCGGCCACTGCGCGATGTGCCACAGCGCGCGCGGCGATCGCGGCTCGCTGCCGCCGGAAGGCCATTTCGCCGGCGGCACGATTCCCGGCATCGGCTGGTACGCGCCGCCGCTCGACCGCGTGCAGCTCGAGCGCTATTCC
Source organism: Rhodanobacteraceae bacterium UBA703 (assembly GCA_002297645.1). Classification (GTDB taxonomy): domain Bacteria; phylum Pseudomonadota; class Gammaproteobacteria; order Xanthomonadales; family Rhodanobacteraceae; genus Dokdonella_A. The sequence goes on from DBMH01000262.1 coordinate 614, forward strand.
GAGCAGCAGCTCGCGGACTACCTGCGCGACGGCACGTCGGAGCACGGCAGCGCCTACGGACCGATGGCCGAGGTCACGTATGCGAGCCTGCGCGCGCTGACGCCGGACGACGCACTGGCGATCGCGCGCCACCTGAAGCAGTTGCCGCCGAGCCCGATGCGTCAGCGTCCCACGGTCGCGACGGAACAGGGCGATGCGGACGGCAAGGGTGCGGAGGTCTATCGGCACGCCTGCGCGGACTGTCACGGCAAGGACGGCGAGGGCAAGCCGGGCGAGTATCCGCCGCTGCGCAACGCCGTCGCCGTGACCGCACCGGATCCGATCAACGCCGTGCGCATGGTCCTGTACGGCGGCATGCCGGTGACCACGGAAGGCTATCCGCGTCCGCATTCGATGCCGCCGTTCGTGCAGGAGCTCGGATCCGCGGAGATCGCCGCGGTGGTGAACCACATCCGCAGCCGGTTCGGCGGTCGCGACTCGCGTCTCGGCATCGAGGACGTCGAGGCGATGCACGGTCTCGTGATCGACTGAGGACGGCACGCCGGCATGAACGCGTTCTTCGAAACCGGTCTTTCGTTCATCCTGTTCCTGCCGACGTTCGCGATCGTCGGCGCGCTCTACTGCGCGTTCCCGCGCACGCCGCGCTCCGCGGCGCGATGGCTGTGCGACCTCGCGGTGCTCGCCGTCGCCGCCGCCCTCAGCATCGCCGCGATGCGCTGGGGCTTCCACGCGAGCAGCGGGCGCGGCGGCGCGATGTGGAAGCAGGTCGTCGCCACCCTGTACGCCTACGGCGCCTTCCTCGGCGTCCTCTGCGTGGCGCTGCCGCTGCGGGCCCTGTGGTTCCGCGCACGGACCGGCTGAATCCTTCCTCCCGCGGGTGTTTCCCCGACACCTCGATGTGTTAAACATCGAGTCCGTTGCGGCCTGCGCGCCGTTGCGGCTTCCCCGATCCGAAGGAACCCGCATGCCCCACAGCACCCCGCTCATCGCGACCCTGGTCTCCGCTTTCGTGCTGGCGTTCGTCGCCGGCATGCTCGCGCAGCGGTTGCGGTTGCCGCCGATCGTCGGCTACCTGCTCGCGGGCGTGGCCATCGGACCGTTCACGCCGGGCATCGTCGCGGACCAGGCGCTGGCGCCGGAGCTGTCGGAGATCGGCGTGATCCTGCTGATGTTCGGCGTCGGCCTGCATTTCTCGCTGAACGACCTGCTCGCGGTGCGCACCATCGCGATTCCCGGCGCGGTCGGGCAGATCGCGCTCGCGACCGCGCTCGGCATGGCGATGGGCTGGCTGCTCGGCTGGCCGTTCGGTGCCGGCCTGGTGTTCGGTCTCGCACTGTCGACCGCGAGCACGGTCGTGCTGCTGCGCGCGCTGGAGGAGCGGCGCTTGCTCGAGACGAGCCGCGGTCGCATCGCGATCGGCTGGCTGATCGTCGAGGACCTCGCGATGGTGCTGGCGCTGGTGCTGCTGCCGGCGCTGTCGGGCCTGCTCGGCGGCCACGCCGACCCGGCGGCGGCCGAGCGCGGCGTCGGGCTGGCGCTGGCGGTCACGTTCGGCAAGGTCGCCGCGTTCATCGCCTTCATGCTGATCGTCGGCCGCCGCGTGATCCCGTGGCTGCTCGAGCGCACCGCCGGCGTCGGCTCGCGCGAGTTGTTCACGCTGTCGGTGCTGGCGATCGCGCTCGGCGTCGCCTATGCCTCGGCGATGCTGTTCGGCGTGTCCTTCGCGCTCGGCGCGTTCTTCGCCGGCATGGTGCTGAGCGAATCGAAGCTGAGCCACCAGGCCGCCGAGGACTCGCTGCCGTTCCGCGACGCGTTCGCGGTGCTGTTCTTCGTTTCGGTCGGCATGCTGTTCGATCCGAAGATCCTGCTCGACCAGCCGCTGTCGGTCCTCGGCGTGTTCCTGATCATCACGGTCGGCAAGTCGCTCGGCGCGCTCGCGATCGTGCGCGCATTCGGCCGTCCGACCGAGGTCGGCATGACGATCGCGACCGCACTGGCGCAGATCGGCGAGTTCTCGTTCATCCTCGCGGGCCTCGGCGTGGAACTCGGCCTGCTGCCGAAGGAAGGGCGCGACCTGATCCTCGCTGGCGCGATCCTCTCGATCTGCTCGAATCCGCTGCTGTTCGCGGCGCTCGACCGCTGGCTGACGCGGCGCGAAGCCGCAGCGGCGGCGAGCGTGCCGACGCCGGATGAACCGGCCGGCCCGCCGCTGCCGGAGGCGGACCACATCGTGCTGGTCGGCTTCGGCCGCGTCGGCGCCCTCGTCGGG
>DBMH01000368.1 GCA_002297645.1 Rhodanobacteraceae bacterium UBA703
CGGAGACCGGCGTGGCCGCGGCGGCGATGGCGCCGGCGGTCGCGGCGGCGTCACGCCCGACCTGGGCGTCGATCCAAGCGAGGCGCTGCTCGTTCTTGGCGATCACGGCATTCGCGTCGGAGTAGGGCGTCAGCTGGTGGCGGCGCAGGATGTCCTTCGCGGCCGGCGTCTCGAGGAAGGCGAGGAAACGGCCGATCGCTTCCTGCTTCGGCGATTCGTTGCGCTCCGCCAGGTACAGCGTGATGTAGAGCGGATAGCTGCCGTCGCCAACGGTCGAGGTGTTCGGCGCGACGCCTTCGACGCTGAGCATCTTCAGGCCCTTGTTCGCGTGCGCGGCCGCCATCGTGGACAGGCCGAGGCCTGCGGGGTCGATCGCGATGCCTTCCTCGAGCTTGACCGTGTTGATGTACAGGCGCGGCGCGGCGACGCGCTGGTCGCCGTTGCGGAACACGAGCTCGCGCAGCGAGTACTCGACGCCGTCGAGCGGCGAGGCGATCGCGTAGAGGTTGATCTCCTTGTCCGGACCGCCGAGATCCTTCCAGTTCTTGATGCGGCCGTAGTAGATATCGTGGATCTGCTTCAGCGTCAGGTTGGACACCGGGTTCTTCGGGTGCGTGATCAGCACCGCGCCGTCGAGCGCGACCGGGATGAAGTTGAGCGCAGCCTCCTCGGAACGGCGCGAATACTTGGCGCGCGCACTGCCGGCGAAGTCGGCGCTGCCCTGCGCGACGGCGTCCAGGCCGGACAGCGTGCTGAACGGCTGCAGCGTGATCCTGCCCTTCTTCTGCTTGGCGTATTCCTTGGCGAGATCTTCCATCAGTCCGCGCCCGGTGGCGTGGTCGCCGCGCCAGACGAGATCGTCGGCCGATGCTGCGGCGGGCTTGGAGGCGGCGCCCGGCGCGCCGAAAGCGGGGGCGGCGGCGAGCAGCGAGATCGAAAGGACGAACGGCGTGCAGAAACGACGTAGCAGCATGGCGGGGATTCGTGCGAAAAAGGGACTGAAATCAGGGCGCAACCTTAGCACGCGCGCGGCAGCGCCGCCGCAGGAACGCTCCTGCGGCGGGCCTCGCGTCACAAAGCTTTCAGGTGTCGCTGGCGCGACGACGACGTTCCGCGGCGACGGCCGCGGCGGGCGTCACTGCAACAGCAGGTAGAACGCATCCTCTCCGCGCAGCAGGGTCAGCATGAGCTGGCGCGGGCGCGCGGAGACGAGACGGCCGAAGTCGGCGCTGCTGTCGAGGTCGCGACGATTCACCGCGACGATCACGTCGCCGCTGCGCAGGCCGTTCTGGAACGCCCGGCTCGACTCCGCGATGCGCGTCACGGCGACGCCGCCGACGCCCTGGCGTCGCAGGCCGTCGGGAATGTCGCCGAACTGCACGCCGGCCAGGCGCGGGTCCAGCGAGTCGCCCTTCAGCACCAGGGCCTCGTTGACCTTCAGTGCCGTGTTGATCGTCAGCGCCTTGCCTTCGCGCAGGACGCCGACGTCGACCGCGGCGCCGGGCGTGGTCAGTCCCTCGATGTTGCGCAGGTCCTGTTCGCTGCCGATGGTCTTGCCGTTCAGCGAGACGATCACGTCGCCGGGCTTGAGACCCGCGTTCTCGGCCGGCGACTTCGTGCGTACGCGCGTGACCACCGCGCCCTTGCGGTCGTCGAGGCCGAGCAGGGTCGCGAGTTGCGGGGTCACGTCCTGCGCCTCGACGCCGAGCGCGCCGCGCTTCACCTCGCCGAACTGGATCAGCTGCCGCATCACGTCGGCCGCGAGGTTGGACGGGATCGCGAAGCCGATGCCGACGTTGCCGCCCGACGGCGAGTAGATCATCGAGTTGATGCCGACCAGTTCGCCGCGCAGGTTCACCAGCGGGCCGCCGGAATTGCCCGGATTGATCGAGGCGTCGGTCTGGATGAAGTTCTGGTAGCCCGAGCCGCGCAGGCCCGAGCGGCCCAGTGCGGAAACGATGCCCGACGTCACGGTCTGGCCGAGCCCGAACGGCTCTCCGATCGCGACCACGAAGTCGCCGACGCGCAGTTGCGCGGAGTCGGCCATCGGCAGCGCCGTCAGCTTGCCGGCCGGGATCTGCAGGACGGCGAGGTCGGTGTCCGGATCGGTGCCGATCAGCTTCGCCTTGACCGTGTGCCCGTCCGCGACCGTCACCGAGATGTCGTCCGCGCCCTCCACGACGTGATTGTTGGTCAGCACGTAGCCCTTGTTCGCGTCGACGATCACGCCCGAGCCCAGCGATTGCTGCACGCGCTCGCGCGGCATGTTCGGCACGCCGAAGAAGCGGCGGAAGATGGGATCGTCGAAATACGGGTTGCGCACGGCGACGCGCGTCTTGGACGCGATGTTGACGACGGCCGGCGTCGCCTTCTCCAGCATCGGCGCGAGCGAGGGCAGGGTCTGCCCGTCGACCATCGCCGGCAGGGCGGCGGGGGCATGGCCTGCGCGGACGAACAGGGCGGTCGCGACCGCGGCGCCGAGCAGGATCGGCAGGGAGAAGGCAGGGCGGAATCGGATCATGGGGAGCTTCCTGATTGCTGTTCGGAATGGCGCATCGGTGCGGCGTTCAGACAACGCAGATCCGCACGGGTTTCCGGTTTTCAAGGCAGGACGCGACCTTGCCGCAACTGCCGTTCAGTCGGGAAGCCGATGGGCCGGATACGTCCGAAAAATTTGCTTTACAACCTGGGGCCCGGAGGGTAGCTTACGACGACGCGTCACAACATCTTGTGTTGGTTGGCGCAGTATTGATCAATACTTTGGGTGTTGTTGCTCGCGGCGTCGTGGAGCGACGCGGAGCCTCGAGAGGCAGCGGAGTGACGATGCGATCAGGCCCGCGCCGCATGGCGGCGCGCACCGGCACCATCTTCCGTTTGCATGCATGCACGTGCGCCTTCCGTCGGACGGGACAGGCGGCGCGTGATTGGTCGTTGATGGATTTCGAGAAGAAGCCGGCCGTCGAGCCGGCCGGACAAGGGAGGCAGGTACAGCAATGAGCACGGTGCGTCTGGAACAGCTTGCGCGTGGAGCGGTCGAGATTCCGCTGCAGCCCGCGTCCTGGGACATCTGGGACAAGAAATACCGCCTGAAATCGAAGCAGGGCGACGCGGTCGACACCACGATCGACCATTCCTACCAGCGCGTCGCCCGGGCACTCGCCGACGTCGAGGCCACGCCGGACAAGCAGAACTACTGGTACGACCGCTTCCTGTGGGCGCTGCGCCGCGGCGCGATCCCCGCCGGCCGCATCACCTCGAACGCCGGCGCGCAGGAACACAAGCCGAAGACCTCGACGATCAACTGCACCGTCTCGGGCACGATCGAGGATTCGATGGACGACATCCTCGAAAAGGTGCACGAGGCGGGCCTGACGCTGAAGGCCGGCTGCGGCATCGGCTACGAGTTCTCGACGCTGCGTCCGCGCGGCGCCTACGTGTCGGGCGCCGGCGCGTACACGTCCGGGCCGCTGTCGTTCATGGACATCTACGACAAGATGTGCTTCACCGTTTCGTCGGCCGGTGGCCGGCGCGGCGCGCAGATGGGCACGTTCGACGTCAGCCACCCGGACGCCAAGGACTTCATCCGCGCCAAGCGCGAGGACGGCCGCCTGCGCCAGTTCAACCTGTCGCTGCTGATCACCGACGGCTTCATGGACGCGGTCGAGAACGACGCCGACTGGCCGCTGGTGTTCCCGGTCCACGTGAAGGAGCAGCACGAGATCGACCTCGACGACGCGACCGCGGTCGTCTGGCGCGACTGGCCCACGCACAGGAACTACGTCGTGCGCGACGACGGCCTCGTCGCCTGCAAGATCTACGGCCACGTCCGCGCGCGCCACCTGTGGGACATGATCATGGTCTCGACGTACGACTACGCCGAGCCGGGCTTCATCCTGATCGACCGCGTCAACGAGATGAACAACAACTGGTGGTGCGAGAACATCCGCGCCACCAATCCCTGCGGCGAGCAGCCCTTGCCGCCGTACGGGTCGTGCCTGCTCGGTTCGGTCAACCTGACCAAGTTCGTGCGCGATCCGTTCGGCCCGAAGGCGCGTTTCGACTGGGACGAATACCGCGAGGTCGTGCGCGTGTTCACGCGCATGCTCGACAACGTCGTCGAGATCAACGGCCTGCCGCTGCCGCAGCAGCGCGACGAGATCCTGAACAAGCGCCGCCACGGCATGGGCTTCCTCGGCCTCGGCTCGACGATGACGATGCTGAAGATGCGCTACGGACACGCGGACGCGGTCGCGTTCACCGAAGAGGTCTCGCGCGAGATGGCGCTCGCCGGCTGGGAAGTCGCGCTGTCGCTGGCGAAGGAAAAGGGCCCGGCGCCGATCCTCGCCAAGGATTTCGCCGTCACCGGCGAGATGCTGCGCAAGCGCCCGGAGATGGCCGCCGACGGCTGGAAGGTCGGCGACTCGATCCCGGGCCGGGTGCTGCACGCGAAGTACAGCCGCTACATGCAGCGCGTCGCCGGCGCCGCGCCGGAACTGGTCACCGAGCTGGCCGAGGTCGGCGCGCGCTTCACGCACCATTCCTCGATCGCGCCGACCGGCACGATCAGCCTGTCGCTGGCCAACAACGCCTCCAACGGCATCGAGCCGAGCTTCGCCCACCACTACAGCCGCAACGTGATCCGCGAAGGGCGCAAGACCAAGGAGAAGGTCGAGGTCTACAGCTACGAGCTGCTCGCCTACCGCGAACTCATCAACGGCAAGGCGATGCCGTTCTCCCAGGAGGCGGACCAGAGGCTGCCGGACTACTTCGTGGCCGCCGACGACATCAGCCCGAAGGAGCACGTCGACATCCAGGCCGCGGCCCAGAAGTGGGTCGATTCGTCGATCTCCAAGACCGCCAACGTACCCACCGACTACCCCTACGAGGACTTCAAGGACATCTACCGGTACGCCCACCGGCAGGGCCTGAAGGGATGCACCACCTTCCGCTTCAATCCGGCGGCCTTCCAAGGAGTGCTGGTCAAGGAGCATGATTTGGAGAACACCATCTACCGCTTCGAACTCGAGGACGGCTCGGTGGTGGAGGCCAAAGGCAACGAAGAGATCGAGTACGATGGCGAAACGCACACCGCGGCCAATCTTTTCGACGCTCTGAAGGAAGGCTACTACGGCAAGTTCTGAGCGCCGCCGACCACGATGTGCCCCAGCAATTCGCACTCAAGACAACCAGTCAACAACGAGGCAAAGGAGAGGGGAAAAACCATGCACAGCGAAGAAGGCGGCAGTTCCGGCGGTACGTTGGAAACGATGAAGGAAGGCGCCAGCCAGATCGGCGGTGCGGTCGTCGATGCGGCCGGCGCCCTGGTCCACTCCGTCAGCGCTGCGGCGTCCGACGCCAAGGCGGCGGTCGAGAGCACGGCCAAGAAGGTCGCGAAGAAGGCCGCTCGTGCGAAGAAGCAGGCCGCGCGCAAGGTGCAGGCCGTCGTCGCCAAGGCCAAGCAGGCCGTGACGAAGAAGGCGGCGGCGGAAAGGAAGGCCGTGAAGAAGGCGGTCAAGAAGGTCGAGAAGAAGGTCGCCGCCGACAAGAAGGCGGCGAAGAAGGCAGTCAGGAAAGTCGAGAAGACGGTTGCGAAGAAGGCCGCCGCGGCGAAGAAGGCCGTGAAGAAGGCCGTCAAGAAGGTGACCGCGAAGAAGCCGGCCGCCAAGAAGGTCGCCAAGAAGGCCGTGAAGAAGGCTCCGGCGAAGAAAGTCGTCGTCAAGAAGGCCGCCGCGAAGAAGGCTGCCGTGAAGAAGGCACCGGCCAGGAAGGCACCGGCGAAGAAGGCGCCCGCCAAGAAGGCGGCGAAGAAAGCCGGCAGACGCAGGTAAGCCTCGACGACAGGCACTCCGTCACGCCATCGGCCGGTCCGTCCCGTCACGGCCGGCCGATGGCGAAGTGCCGATCCGGTCCGTGCCGCCGCGCGGCACCGGTGATCCCGATCCATCCCTGCGCCCGTGGTGCGAACCGCGGACCCGCAGTCGTTTCCCGCATCCAGTGATGACCATGAAGATCACCAAGAAGATCAAAGGCTACAGCGTCGTGAAACCGGAAGAGACCGCCAAGGTCGTGCCGCCTGCGCAGGCGCCCGACGGCGCGCCGGACGTGCCGATGGCCGAGGTCATCCAGATGCACGAGAAGGTGGAGCGTCCCGACACGCTGATCGGCGCCACCTACAAGATCAAGTCGCCGCTGTTCGAGCATGCGCTGTACGTCACGATCAACGACATCGTGCTCAACGCCGGTACGCCGCACGAACTGCGCCGCCCGTTCGAGATCTTCATCAACTCCAAGAACATGGACCACTTCCAGTGGATCGTGGCGCTGACGCGCATCATGTCCGCCGTGTTCCGCAAGGGCGGCGACGTGACGTTCCTGGTGGAGGAACTGAAGGCCGTGTTCGACCCGCGCGGCGGCTACTTCAAGGCCGGTGGCGTCTACATGCCGTCGATCGTCGCCGAGCTCGGCGCCGTCATCGAACAGCACATGAAGATGATCGGCCTGCTGCACGATCCCGAACTCGACGACGCGCAGCGCAAGCTGATCGCAGAGAAGCGCGCCGAATACGAGTCGCGCGCAAAAAAAAACTCTGACGTGAGCGGTGCTGCCGGCGCGGCGTCCCCGGTCGAAGACCCGTCATCCCAGCGAAAGCGGGGATCCGTTGACGGCTCGGACACCCCCTCCGGCGCCGAAAGCGCCGCCGGGGACAACGCCGCCTTCCCCGCCGGCGCCACGATGTGCCACAAGTGCAATACGAACGCCGTCATCATCATGGACGGGTGTGCGACGTGCTTGAACTGCGGGTATTCGAAGTGCGGTTGATGGGCCATCGTCGAGGCGCAATGCACAGCGGAGCGGCCGGCCGATGAGCGGCGGAGACATCCTGGTGACGACCGATGCCACGTTCGACCGGGACGTGCTTCGAGCGGACGTGGCCGTCCTCGTCGACTTCTGGGGCGAATGGTGCGGTCCGTGCAAGGCGCTCGTGCCGTTGCTCGAACAGCTCGCGAAGGATTACGCCGGGCGCCTGAAGATCGCCAAGGTCGAGCTCGACAAGAACCAGAAGACCGCGCTCGCCTGCGGCGTGCGTTCGGCGCCGACGATGCTGCTGTTCAAGGACGGCAAGGTGCAGGCGACGCAGATGGGTCTCGTCTCGAAGGCGCAGCTGACCCGGGTCATCGACGCGGTGCTCTGACGGCGTGTCCCTGCCGGATACCGGATCGTGTCCGCTGCGGCGCCGCGCGAGCGCTGAGTTCGCGCGGCGCTGGATTCCTCAGCCGAAAATGCCGTACACCACCTGGACGACTTCGCCGCTGTCGACGTCGATCAGCAGCGCATCCGGTCCATAGCGGACCCATTCGTAGCCGACTGGCGGAATGTCGAGGCCGAACAGCCAGTAGTCGGTGAGCCAGTAGTTGCGCCCCCAGAACAGGGGCGGCAGGATCGCGCCGATCACCCAGCGGCGATAGACGAAATTCGGCGGCGCGTGATAGGGCCCGATGCGATAGGCGCGATCGGCCTGGAAGTGATGGCCGTAGTAGCCGCGGTCGATGCTCGGAGGGCGGCGTTCGATCGCTGGTGGCGGGCGGAAGCGCGTGTAGCCGCGCGGTTCGCGCTGGGGTTCCATGTGCGGTGCCTGCATGCGCCCCATCGCGGGCATGGGTTCGCGAGGCGAGGCCGCGGCGGCCAGGGGCGGCAGGGCCGTGATGGCCGCAAGACCAAGCAGGCTTGCGCCGAGCAGCGGGGCGCGCAAGCAGATCGACAGGTTCATGGTGCTTCCCTCTTGGGAAACTCCGGTTCGGCCGGAGGCCGGCGGGTCGTCTTCTCGTGCGGGCCCGGTGCTGCCTATGAATGCCCGGGCGGGTAGGGAGTTCGAACGGGACACCTCGAAGGCGGCGCGGCATTCAACCGGCGGTTAGCGTGCCGGCGGTGCACTTGCGACGGATGTGTGGGGCACCGGCTCCGCGCGTGTCGTGCGACCGGCTGCCGGCGTGGCGGCACGCCGCGACCGGGCCGTCGCACGGGGGCCAGCGCCGGAGGGGCAGCGGTGCATCATCGCGAGACATCGCGCGATCCCGGCCTTCCGCCGCTACAGTAGCGACTCCTTTTCCGACGGATGTCCGCCGATGCTCAACCGCTGCGCCCTGATCGTGCGACCGCGCCAACCCTTCATCGATTGGGCGACGGCGCTCGACGCCGACAGCGTCGCCCCGGATCCGCAGGGCGAACAGATGGTCTACCTAGTACCCGAGTTCGACGACGAGGACGGTGCGCGCGAGGTGCTGGAGCAGGTCTACGCCCACGTCTTCCAGAGCGAACTGTACTCGTGGTGGACTGACGAGGACGACTGGCCGGCCGACCGCTCCCTGGCGGCGTTCGAGGCGTGGTTCGCGGTGGAGTTCCACACGATCGTCGTGGATCTGGTCGACGCGCCGCTGGAGGTGGAGACGCTGGAGGCTGCCGGTCCGGACGAGTGATCGCGGCATCGGTTTCCCACCGCGTCCAGNNGGGGGGGGGGGGGGCGGAGTGCCGGCGACCCTCGAGCGAGGGTGGACTGGCGAACGGTCGTCCGCAGCAGGCCGGAGGGTGCATCGGAGCAGCGATTCTCCGGGAGGTGCCGGGTGATGCCCGGCGCGGCGCACCTGCCGGTTCGTCGCCGCCGCGGCACGCCTGCTTCCGGACATGCGCGGATGCTTTAAACCCGGCATGCCCCGCCCGCATCCCATCGCCCACTACCTACCGTGGAGCGATCCCATGCGACATCTTCCGCTTGTTCTCCTGCTCGGCCTCGCGCCTGCATTCGCCTCCGCATCGGACTGCAAGTTCAGCGCCCAGCGCGACTTCGACGTCGATGCGGCCGGGCTCCGCTCGGTCGCGTTCGATCTCGGGTCCAGCGACCTGCGCATCGAAGGCGTGCCCGGGCTGGCCAAGGTCGAGGTGCGCGCCCGCGCCTGCGCTTCGGAGCAGGACTGGCTGGCGTCGCTGACGGTCGACCAGCAGCGCAGCGGCGACCGCCTGACGATCCGGCCGCGCAGCGAGCGCGACAACCGGTGGAGCTGGTTCGGATCGAGCTATGCCTATATCGAGCTGAAGGTGCGCGTGCCGGCGTCGCTGGCGGTCGTGACGGAGGGCAGTTCGTCCGACGTGGACGCGACGGGGCTCTCCTCGCTCGATTTCTCGTCCAGCTCGGGGGATCTCGTCGCGCGGCGCATCGCCGGTACGGTGGTCACCAGCGCCAGTTCCGGCGACATCGACGGCGAGGACCTGGGCAGCATGGAGGTGCGCCGTACCGGCTCCGGCGACGTGAAGCTGCGCAACGTGCGCGGCGACGCCAAGGTCGAGCGCTCGGGGTCCGGTGACCTCACGTTCGATCAGGTCGGCGGCAACGTCGAGGTCGGACGCGTCGGGTCCGGCGACGTCGGTGCGCGCCGCGTGCAGGGCAGCGTCCGTGTCGAGGCGATCGGCTCCGGCGACGTCGACGTGTCCGACGTCGGCGGCGACTTCAGCGTCGGCTCGAAGGGATCGGGCGACGTCCACCATCGCGACGTGCGCGGCAAGATCGCCGTGCCGCCGGAGCGCGACTGAGCCCGCCCGGCATGCCTTCGGCAACGTGCCCGTGGGCATGGAAACGGCGCTGTCACGCCGCATAAGCACTTCGTAAGGACTTCGTGATGGCCTGATCGGAAAGCCGCGTGCTGTCATCCGGACCGAGGCCACGATTCCCGCGCATCCCTGCGGCGGTCGTGGCCGCTTCCGGATTCCGCAGAGGTCACGTCATGTTCGCAGTCACTCCTTTCCTCGCCCTGGCGCTCGCCGCCGGCCAGGGTGTTCCTTCCGACGACTGGGTCGTCGCCAGCGGGACCGGCACGTGCTCGGTGTCGTCGGTCGACTTCCCCGACGGCCCACGCGGTTTCGCCGCGGGATCGTTCAATTGCGGCCTCCTGACCGAGGATGGCGGACTCACCTGGTCGCCGATCCGCGTCGTGCCGGATCAGGGGCAGAGCCTGTTGTGGGCGCACGCTGCCAGTGCCGACCAGCTGTACGCCGCGCGTCGCGCGCTCTATCGCAGCGGGGATCGTGGCGCGACCTGGTCACAGGTCGGCGGCTGGGATGCCGGCAGCGGCGGCAGCGTGTTCGACGTGGCGTTTCCGGGACCGGATCGCCTGGTCCTGATCAAGGGCGGCCAGATCTGGACCAGCGACGACGCCGGCGGCGCATGGGCGCTCACGTATCCCGGCGAGATGGACATCAATTTTCACGAGCTGCACTTTCCCACGGCCACGATCGCCTATGCGACCGGCGGCGTCATCCGCTTGGGCGCCGGTATCGGCACCGTCCTGCGCAGCGACGACGGTGGCGAGAGCTGGAACCGGCTCGACTTCCCCTACGGCAAGATCAATGCGGCGAGCTTCGTCGACGTCGACCACGGCATGGCCGCGGTACAGGATTCCGCCGCGACATTCGGCCTCTACGCCACCGCCGACGGAGGGCGGAGCTGGCAGGCGCTGCCGTCGGCGCCGCCGGGTCTCGTGAACCAGTTGCGGCACCGCGACGCGCAGCACTGGTACGCGACGACCTACCAGGGTTGCGTCTACGACAGCCGCGATGGCGGACAGAGCTGGCGGCAGGGTTATTGCGATCCGCAAGGGCGCGCGCTCGCTTCCCTCAGCCTGCGCGGCGGTGCCGCGGTCGCCGCCGGCAACGACGGCCTCGTGCTCTACGAGAACCGCCTCTTCGCGGACGGCTTCGAGGCGTCGCGCTGACGATTCCCTTCGACGCGCTTCGGCGTCGCGTCGGCGAGGCATGCTTCGGGGGGCCAGAGGTGCGCTTCGTCACGGGCAGCGACGGAATGTCGGAACGCTCCACCGTGCTCGCGCGTGCGGCGTCCACCGGGAGCGCGAGGCGCGATCCATCGCGGCGCGTCGCTTCAGTCGGCGCGCGGCGGCGACACGTCGACGTCGACGCCTTCGAGGGCTGTGAGCGCGCCGCGGCGCACGTCGTCCCCGCGGGCCTCGGCGTGGCGCTGCGCATCCCGGTCGCCGCGGCGCGCGGACCATTCGGCGAAGAGGCGCAGCACTTCGGCATCGTTGCTCGCGAGCAAGCCGTCGCGGCGCTGCGCGATGTCCGCGATCGCCGCGGAATCCGTCGCCAGCGCGATGTGGAGCGCGAAGCGACGCAGTTCGTTGCCCTGGCCGTCGTCGCGGTCCGGGTCGGCGGATTCCTCGTCGAGCTTCGCGGTTGCGGCGGCGATGTCGCCGCGTGCCGCCGCCGCGATCGCGTCCACGAGCCGGCGCGCGTGAAGATAGGTCGGGCCGTCGCCGCGTGCCGCGAGCTGCGCCTGGATCGCCGGCAGTGCCTCGCGTTCGGCGACGAAGGCGGCCAGTGCTTCGTACAACGAGACCAGCGCGTCGAGCGCCGGATCCTCGCGCGGATTGACCAGCGGGCGTACGGCACGGTACGTCGCCAGCGCCGCTTTCGCGTNNTCGCCTTCCAGTAGGCGTTCGGCTGCGGTTCGAGCTCGGCCATCAGGGTGTCGGCGACGGCGCAGGCCTTCCGGTACTGCCCGGTCTCCGACAGTACCCAGGCAAGTTCGACGCCGGCCAGCGATTCGATGTCCAGCAGCTTGCGCCCGCGCGCGCGCTGCCACGCGCGGGCGAGCAGCGGCAGCGCGTCGAACGGCCGCTCCTGCCAGCTGTGCAGTCGGCCGAGACGGTAGGTCTGGCCGATCGCCATGCGCTCGTCGCCGATCGCCTCGGCGGCGGCCAGCGAGGCGCGCGAGGCGGCCTCCTGTGCCGCGTAGTCGCGTCGCTCGGCGGCTGCCTGCTCCTCGACGTTGTGCAGCAGCGGTGCGCGTTGGCGCAGGGCATGGCGCTCGATCAGCTCGCGTCCTTGCCTCAGGTCCTCCTGCGCGAGGTCCGGTTGCTGCAGGATCGCGTGCGCGCGCGCCGCCAGCAGGACGAGGCGCGCCTGCGCATCGGGATCTCCGCCCTGCCCAGCGGGTGCGCGCGCCTGTTCCAGCAAGGCCAGTGCCGCGCGGCGGTCGCCGCGGCGGAACTCGTTCTCGGCGAGGTCGATCAGCGCCGCCGCTTCCATTGCCGGCAGATGGCGCCGCCGGGCCTCGTCGACGAGCGCACGCAACGTGGCTTCGCTGGCGGCGAGGTCGCGCGTGTTCGCCTGCGCCTCGCCCAGGCGCAGGCNNGTGCGCTCTGCACGCACAGCGCGAAGTAGGTCTTGGCGTTCTCCCAGTCGCCGTGCGTGGCGAGATCGACGCCGCGCGCGAACGTCTGCGCGAGGTAGGCATCGCCGCCGAGGCCGCGCTGCGTCGCCGCGTCCGCCTGCGCGTCGCGCTTGAGCAGGCGCAGGATCCTCGGCACCGCGTCGACACCGAGCGTGGCGGGCTGCGCGGCGGTCAGCACCACCTCGCCGCTGTGCGTGGCGTCGCCGCCGTCGACGCGCAGCTGGAGTTCGTAGAGCGCGTCGCCCAGGCGGCGCAGGCGTCCCTCGACGAGGACCGTCGCGCCGGTCGCGTAGCGCAGCCGCTCGGCTTGCGAGCGGCNNGGGAAGCGGCAGGTAGTCCCACGCCTTGGCGACCTGCAACGTGTCGCCGACGTCGACCGCGCCGCTTTCGCCGATCAGGCTGCCGATCAGGCCGGGCAAGCCGCTGCGCGTCCAGTCGAGCGCGGGATCGCCGGTGGCGTTCTCGATCGGCAGCATGGCCAGGCGCGGTACCGCTGGCGGCGGCGTCTCGTGCAGGCGCAGGGCGAACGCCAGCACGGCGAGCACCAGCAGCGCCGCAGCGACGCGCCCCCCGTGCCGGCGAAGCGAGGCGAAGGCAGAGGCGGATGCCGGTCCGGCCTCGGCCGGAGGCTCCGTCGCCGCCGGCCAGACCGGTTCCGTCGGGGCGACCCATTGCAGTCCGCGACCGTAGACCGTGCGGATCGTCGCCTGGCGATCGCCGTCGTCGTCGAGCGCGCGCCGTGCCTTGTGCACGAGCTGGCTCAAGGCGGCATCGGTCACCGGCCGGCGTCCCCACAGCGTGGCGACGAGGGTCTGCTTGTCGAGTGCACGCTCGCGGTTGCGCAGCAGCAGGACGATCAGGTCGAAGACCTTCGCCTCGAGATCGAGCGCCTGTTCCCCACGCAGCAAGCGGCGCTCGGCCGGCACGATCGTGAATTCGCCGCAGCGGTAGGCGGCGGGTTCCTGCTGTTCCATCCTCGCTCCGGATGTCGAGCGCGCAGTGTACCCGCTGCGCAGGGACGCACCGCACGGCGAGCGTAGAATGCGCGCATGGAACCGCCGGCCCGCTTCGAGGCGCGCACGCCTCCCCGGTCACGCGACCTTTCCGGGCTGCTCGACGCGATCCGCGCCTGCCACGCCTGCGCGGCGCACTTGCCGCTCGGGCCGCGACCGGTCGTGCAGGCCGGCGCGGACGCGCGACTGCTGATCGTCGGCCAGGCGCCTGGCGCGAAGGTGCACGCGAGCGGCGTGCCCTGGGACGATGCGAGCGGCGCGCGCCTGCGCGAATGGCTCGGCCTCGGCGCGGCGACGTTCTACGATCCGTCGCAGGTGGCGATCGTGCCGATGGGCTTCTGCTATCCGGGACGTGGCGGCGGGGGAGACCTGCCGCCGCGTCCCGAGTGCGCTCCGCTGTGGTTCGACGCGCTGCTGGCGCACCTGCCGCGGATCGAGCTCACGCTGCTGGTCGGCCAGTACGCACAGCGCCATTTTCTCGGTGCCGCGCGCAAGGCGAGGCTGGCCGACACGGTCGCGGCCCACGCGGAGTACGCGCCGCGGTTCTTTCCCCTGCCGCATCCGTCGCCGCGGAACACGGCCTGGCGGCAGCGTCACCCCTGGTTCGAGCGCGACGTGCTGCCGTTGCTGCGCGAGCGCGTGCAGGCCGTGCTCGGCCCGCCTGGAGGAGGTCGCACATGACGAAGCGGACACCGCGCGACATCGTGCTGCAGCGCGCCTACGACGACCCGACGCCGCACGACGGCTACCGCGTGCTGGTCGATCGCTTCTGGCCGCGCGGCCGCAGCAAGGACGTGCTGAAGCTCGATGACTGGGCGCGCGATCTCGCACCCAGCGCGGACCTGATCCACTGGTACGGCCACGCACCGGAGCGCTGGGAGGAATTCCGCCGGCGGTACCTCGCCGAGCTCGCCGCTTCGGAGCAGCGCGGGCGCCTGCACGCACTGCTCGATGCGGCCGGCCGCCGCCGCATCACGCTGGTCTACGGCGCGCGTACGGAAACGGGCAACCAGGCCGTCGTGCTGCGCGAAGCGTTGCTCGCCACGACCGGGTGAGGGGCGCGGCAGCGGTATGTCGATACCGCCGCCGGGTGTTCGTCGTATCACGACAGGGCCCTTCCCCGGGCCACGGGAGAACGAACGATGTCCGGCCGCACGATCCGCCTGCACCGCGTCCTGCGCGCGCCACCGGAGCGCGTCTACCGCGCCTTTCTCGACGGCGACGCGATGGCGAAATGGCTGCCGCCGCACGGCTTCACCGGCAAGGTCCATGCATTGGACGGGCGTGTCGGCGGGCGCTTCCGCATGTCCTTCACGAACTTCGCGACCGGCGACGCGCACGCATTCGGCGGCGAATACCTGGAACTCGTGCCGAACGAACGCCTGCGCTATACGGACGTGTTCGAGGATCCGAGCCTGCCGGGCACCATGGAGACCACGGTGGAGCTGCAGGCGTCGTCGTGCGGGACCGAAATCCGCGTGCAGCAGACGCGGATTCCCGAGGCCATCCCGCTCGACGGCTGCTACCTCGGTTGGCAGGAGTCGCTGGCGCAGCTCGCGTGGCTGGTCGAGGCGGAGACACGCCTGCCGTGAGCGGCAACGTCGCGGGAGCGGCCGGTCCGGTCGCCCCCGCGGCGCGTCAGTGCCCGGCGCGTTCCGACTCGACGACCATGTCGAGCACGTAGGCTTGCGACGGCGCGTCGGCCGGAGGGTTCTTGATCGCGTAGCGCTTCACGCGCAGGACGTTGCGGACTCCGGCTTCGTGCGCGTAGCCCTCGATGTCCTGGTACAGCAGCTGCCATTCGCCCGGCGCGCCGGCGGCGAGGCCGTTCGCGTCGTAGTGGCGCTCCCGCACCTTCAGGCAGCGCCGGTCCGGGATCAGCGGATGCGAACAGGGTTGCGTCTGCGCGTCGACTTCGAGGAACACGGTTTCGCCTGCGCCACCGTAGCGTGTCTCGGCGGTCGGTACGCCGACGAAATCGAGCGTGTCGCCGCTGTCGGTGGTCAGGCGCAGGTGCGGGGCGTCACCGGGCGTCAGGTCGATGCGCGGGCGGCTTTCGAGACGCTGGCCGATCGCGCCGTCGAGCGCGGCCAGCGCCGGATCGGCACAGGCCATCAGGGTCTGCGCCATGCGTCCGGAAACGAGGCGGCCCTTCTCGATGCGGTACTCGCTGCCGATGCGGTTGCAGGCGTTGGAAACGCCGAGGCGGCCGTCGCGCAGGTCGAGCTGGAGCGGCTGCTGCGGGCGCGCGAACAGGGCGTCGATGCGCTTGCCGTCGCGGCCGTTCGCTTCGTGCAGGCGCCAGTGATAGGCGGCGAGCGTGCTTGCGTCGGCGGAGGCTTTGCCACCTGCGGCGGCGCCGGCCTCGGATTTCGGTGTCGTCGCGCAGGCGGCGAGGAGGGGCAGGATCAACCAGGCGTACTTCATCGCGTTCTCCTTGTCGGCGGGTCTTCAACGTCCGTTCGGGATGGGCGGGGTCGTCGCTCGGCGCTTCCCCCGTCCCCCCGTGTCCTTCGGCGGCGGCGCGACCGGGGCGTCGGGGGCGCAGAGCGCCGCATCGAGCAGGTCGTGCAGCAGGCCGCTGCCTTGCGAAAGCTGGCCCCAGTCGGTATTCGCGGTGTTCGAGAACGCGACGAGCGCCAGTTGCCGCGCGGGAACCAGCAGGTTCACCGCACGCACGCCGCCGATCTCGCTGCGCCGCTCGAACACGCCGACCGGCTCGGCGCATTGCTTCGGCTTGGCCATGTACGACCACCCGCCGAGCGCCGCGTTGCCGAGGCGGGGATTGCCGCTCCCCATCGTCGCGGCCACCGGCTTCGAGAGGAGCAGGAAACCCATCAGGGCGCGGTCGAAGCGCCAGAGGTCGTCGAGCGTGCCCTGCAGGGCCCCGGCGGCGCCGTAGCGGCCCGCGTCGTATGGCGCTTCGCGGGCGCCTTCGCCGTCGTGGCCGAGCACGCCGCTGCGCGTCGGCGACCCGTTCGGCGGCAGCATCGTCAGTGACGCCAGGCCCAGCGGCTTGGCGATCCGGCTGGACACGAGCTGCGCATAGCGCGCCCCGTTGACGTGTTCGAGCACGGCGGCGAGGACCAGGGTGTCGCAGGTGTTGGCCTCGTAGCGCAGGTTGGGCGCAGATTTCGGCGCGGCCGCACAGGGTTCGAGCATCGCCTTAGGGGTCGTCGCCAGGCCGTTGGCCCGATACGCCGTCGGTACGCCGCGCTCGTCGACGCCGGCATCGTCGGGATTGGCGAGTCCGGAGGCATGCTGCAGCAACTGGCGCAGCGTGACGCGGCCCACGGCCTGGCCGCCGAACCCGGGGAGATAGCGGGAGATCGGCGCGTCGAGGGCCAGACGCCCACGCTCGACGTCCTGCAGCACCAGCACAGCGGCGACCTGCTCGCTGATCGACAGCCAGCGCCAGCTCTCGCCAGGGGTGTGGGGCACCTGCGCGATGCGGTCCGCGAGGCCGACGGCACGACGATAGGTGACCGCATCGTCGCGGCCGACCAGCACGACACCATCGAACTGGCCGGCTTCGTGGGCCTTGCGCACGACCGTGTCCAGTGTCGTCGCGCGCGCGTCCGCCCAGGAGAACAGGGCGAACAGGGCTCCCAGCACGACCCCACACGAACGTCCTGAATGCATTCGCACCTCCGCTGTCCCGAGGGATTATGGCGGCTGCGAGGGAACGCTACATCAACGGCATGTGACGCGGGATACGCCCGATTGCCGCGCCGGCCAGTTCAAACGGTCGGCGAAAACCGTATGTTCGTCGGCAGGTCGATGACGTTCGTGCGGGATCGCCGATGAACGGACAGGCGGACGGCGTTTGCGGAACGACTATTTGTCGGCGGCGAAATGCAGGCCGTCGAGATCGAGGTCGGCACGGGCCCGATGCTCGCGCAGGCGCTCGATGGCTTCGCCGCGCAGCGGGCGTGCGCTCCGGGTGGCGAGCGGCGACAGCAGGGAGCGCGCCCAGCCGAGCATGCCCGGACTTGCGGCAGCGACCGGCTCCGGTGTCGACGACGGGATCGCCCGCAGGCTCGCCATCGGGGAGCGGCCGGTCCGCAGGCGCCGCGCCCACGCCTCGACTTTCTGCTGGGCTTCGTGCAGCGAATCGAACAGTTCGAGTTGGCGTTGCGGAGCGGGGCGATCCCACCAGGTCAGGGCGAACTTGTCCGACCACGGGCCGGAAATGCCGGCGACGGCCTTGCCGTCGAGCAGTGCGGTGACGGCGAGGCCGTTGTAGCGGGAACGCCATTCGAGCGTGCCGGAGCCCGACGGGGACTCGCCACTTCGGATGTGCTGAGGGTGAACGTCGCCCGCCATGTCCTTCCGCTGCCTGGAAAACGTGATGTGAGCCACGTTCAAGCAAGCGTCATGCCAGTGCTCCGCCCGGATGGACCCGCGATGATCCGTGGAATCGGGGGCGCGGAATTGCCGGAGTTTGACAATTTGTGTCGGTATCTCCGTGGTCTGTGCAAACCGTCCATCCGCTCCGGCCCGGCGGCTGTTCGGGCGGTCCCTCCGGTTGCCCGCGCGATGCACCTGGCCGGCCCGCTCCATTGGCCGGAGAGCCTCCGCCGGGCGGCGACGGCGTACCGGGCGGCGCCTGCAGGAACGGCTGCCTTGCCGCCCGAGAGAACGCTGTGGAAGAATCGGGTCAATACGGAGGAATTTCGCCGTGATCGATCCCGATGGCTATCGCCCGAACGTGGGCATCATCCTGATCAACGGACAAGGGAACGTGTTCTGGGCGCGCCGCGTGGGTCGCGACGGCTGGCAGTTCCCGCAGGGCGGCATGCGCAGCGATGAAACGCCGATCGAGGCGATGTATCGCGAGCTGGAAGAAGAGACCGGCCTGCTGCCGCACCACGTCGACGTGCTCGGCGCGACGCCGGGCTGGCTGCGCTACCGCCTGCCGCCGCGCCTCGTGCGCCGCCACCAGCGGCCGGTCTGCATCGGCCAGAAGCAGGTCTGGTTCCTCCTGCGGTTGCTCGGCGAGGAAACCGCCTTCCGCCTCGACGCGAACGAGAAGCCCGAATTCGATCTCTGGCGCTGGGTCGACTTCTGGTATCCGGCCGCGCACGTCGTGAACTTCAAACGCCGTGTCTACGAGCAGGCGCTGCGCCACCTCGTGCCGCTGGCCGAGGACCACTGCCGCGTTTCGCTGCGCGAGCAGTCGTGGAGCGGTCGCATCGCCGTCGCCGCCGGCGCCTGATTCGCGGCGGCCGGGCCGCGGGTCTTCCTGCTGCATCCGCACCCTTTTCCGCCCCCTTTGCTGAGTCGAGGGAGTGAATCGACGGTGTCGGGTTCGCCTGGTTGTTGACAATCATTCGCATTTGCATTTGAATACGCGGCGTCTCAACAGGATGTCCGGCATGTACGTCTGCATCTGCAACGCCGTCACCGACCGCTCGATCCGCGAAGCCGCCCGCGAAGGCGCGACTTCGTTCGCCGAGTTGCAGCGCCGTACCGGCTGCAGCGACTGCTGCGGCAGCTGCGAGGATCTGGCGCGCGGCATCTTCGACGAAGCAGTCGACGCGCACCGCGCCTTCGGCCTGCCGCTGGTCGCCGCGGCCGCCTGACGCCGCCACCGGGATCGCACGCGCGAATGCGTGCGATTTTCGTTCCCTCATCGCGGTTTCGTGCGCGCTATAGTCGCCGCGTTCCGCTCGCGTGCGCCTTCGATTCTTCGCATCGAGCTTTCCTCAAGAACGGAGCTCGACATGAGAGGCGATCCGAAGATCATCCAGCACCTGAACAAGGTGCTCTTCAACGAACTCACGGCGATCAACCAGTATTTCCTGCATTCGCGCATGTACAGGAACTGGGGCTATCACGAACTCGCCGAGCACGAGTACAAGGAATCGATCGACGAGATGAAGCACGCCGATCGCCTGATCGAGCGCATCCTGTTCCTCGACGGCCTGCCGAACCTGCAGGCGCTGGGCAAGCTGCTGATCGGCGAGACGCCGAAGGAAGTCATCGCCTGCGACCTGAAGCTCGAGATGGCGGCCGTGCCGGACCTGCGCGCGGCGATCGCCGATGCGGAAGCCGTCGGCGACTACGTCAGCCGCGAGCTGTTCGAGGACATCCTCGAATCCGAAGAGGAACACATCGACTGGCTCGAAACGCAGCTCGGCCTGATCGACCGCCTCGGCGAAGTGCCTTATCTGCAGACCAAGATCGGAAGCTGATTCGGAACGCTTGGCCGGCGACGCCGCGTTTCCGATGCATCCGCCGCACGGCCTGTCGGCCGGCCCGCGCGGCCGGCTCGGCCCGCCGAAGCCCGACCGGCGCTAGTGGAAGTCGAAGCCGAGATCGTCGTTGACCGGCTGCACGAAGTTGCCCTGCACGAAATCCACGCCGGCGCCGTACAGGGCGGCGGCGACCCCTGCGCCGTCGACGCG
>DBMH01000319.1 GCA_002297645.1 Rhodanobacteraceae bacterium UBA703
GAAGCTGATCGTCGCCCCGAACTCGCCGAACGCGCGCGCGAACGCGAGCACGCAGCCGGCCGCGATGCCACGTAGCGACAGCGGCAGCGTGATCGTGGCGAAGCGGCGCCACGCCCCGGCGCCGAGCGTCTCGGCGGCGGCTTCGAGGCGGCGGTCGACGCCGTCGAACGCGGCGCGGATCGACAGCACCAGCAGCGGGAAGCCCATCACGGCCGCCGCGATGACCGCGCCGGTCCAGCGGAACGCGACGACGATGCCGAACGTCCCGAGCAGCCGGCCCAGCGGACCGTGCGTACCGAACAGCGCGAGCAGGGCGTAGCCCGTCACCACCGGCGGCAGGATCAGCGGCAGGAACAGCAGGGATTCGACGAACATGCGTCCGGGGAAGCGGCGGCGCGACAGCAGCCAGGCGAGGCCGAGCGCGAACGGCAGCGAACACAGCACCGCGAGCACGCCGACGCGCAGGCTCAGGGCCAGCGCCTGCCATTCGTCGGGCGCGAGCGCGCTCAAGAGCGCGCTCCGTGGCGGTCAGTGGCTGGGGGGCGCGTCGAATCCATGGGCGCGGAAGATCGCCTGTTGCGCCGGCGCGCGCAACGCCTCCAGCAGTCGGCGCGCCGCCGCCGAATCGTGGCCGGCGACGAGCGCCGCGGGATAGACGATCGGCGCGTGCGAATCGTCGGGGAAGGTCGCGACGACGCGCACGGCCGGCTCGGAAAGCGCGTCGGAGCGGTAGACGACGCCGAGCGGCGCTTCGCCGCGCGCGACGAAGTTCAGCGCCGCGCGCACGTTGTCGGCGGAAACGATGTGCGTGGCGACGCCGTCCCAGGCGCCGAGCTTGCCGAGCGCGGCCTTGGCGTATTTGCCGGCCGGCACGCTGTTCGGCTCGGCCAGCGCGAGGCGGCCCTCGCGGCCGAGCGCGGCGGCGAGATCGACGCCGGGCACCAGCTGGAGCGCAAGCGGGCTGTCCTTCGGCGCCACCAGCACGAGCGCGTTGCCGAGCAGGTCCGAACGCGTGCCGGCGACGAGGCGGTCGCGCTCGGCGAGGTAGTTCATCCAGTCCTCGTCCGCCGACACGAAGATCGCCGCGGGCGCGCCGGCCTCGATCTGGCGCGCGAGCTGCGAACTCGCCGCGTAGCTGGCCTTGGCCTCACCGATCGCGGCGACGGCGGGCGAGGCGAGGATCGCGTCGAGCGCGGGCTTCAGGCTCGCCGCGGCGAAGACGAGCACCGGCTCGGCGCGCACCGCGAAGGGTGCGAGCAGGACGAGCGCGCAGGACAGGCGCAGCGCGGTCTCCAGCCAGGGGCGGCGGGCGGATCGCATGGTCGGGCTCCGGGGTGGCGATGGGGTGGCCGGAACATATCGCAGTTGCCGCATGCTGGAAATGGCTTCCCGGGGTCATGCAATATGGTCACTTGGCTATATCGAAGCGCCGGGGAGACACGATGAGGATCGGATGCATGCTGTCGGTGGCGGCAGGAATGGCGCTGGCGGCGGCGTCCGCCGGAGCCGAGGACGCGCCGTCCGACGGCGAATCGGTCGTGCCGCTCGGCGTCGTCGAGGTGGTCGGCCGCTCGACGGAGCCGCTGCCGCCGACCGCCGACGTGCTCGACATCGAGCAGATCCGGGAGCAGGGACGGCGCAACGTCATCGAGGCGCTGGACCTGCTGCCCGGCGTCACGCGGCAGAACTTCGGCCAGCGCCGCGACTCCCTCGTCAACGTGCGCGGCTTCGACAGCCGCCAGGTCACCCTCTATATCGACGGCGTCCCGGTGTACGTGCCCTACGACGGCAACCTCGATCTCGCGCGCTTCGGCGTCGAGGGGCTTTCGCGCATCGTCGTGACGAAGGGCCTGACCTCGGTGCTGTACGGACCGAACGCGCTGGGCGGCAGCATCAACCTCGTCGGCGCGCGGCCGCAGGAAACGCTCGAAGGCCGTGCCTTCGCCGGCTTCGACGTCGATCGTTCCGGCGACGTTCCCGACTATCGCGCGGGCGGGCGCGTCGCGACGAACCAGGATACGTGGTACGCGCAGGCGAGCGCGTCCTGGCAGGACGCGGACTACTACGAACTGCCGTCCGGGTATCCGCGCTCGCCGGTGCAGCCGGGCAGCCGCCGTGCGAATTCCGGTTCGCGCGACCTCGATCTCTCGTTCAAGCTCGGCCTGACGCCGAACGCGACCGACGAGTACGCGCTGAGCGTCTACCACGTCGACGACACCAAGGAGACGCCGCCGTACGCCGGTCACGCGCCCGGCGTCGCCGCGCGCTACTGGCGCTGGCCGAGGTGGGACAAGGACGGCATCTATTTCCTTTCGCGCACGCGCGTTCTCGACTCGGCCGACCTCAACCTGCGGCTGTACCACGGCAGTTTCCGCAACGAGCTGCGCTCCTACGACGATGCGAGCTACACGACGCAGAAGCGCCCCTATGCGTTCTCCAGCCAGTACGACGACCACACCTACGGCTTCAGCGCAGCGTTCGAGCAGCGCTGGTCCGAGGCGCAGATCACGCGCCTCGCGTTGCACGGCAAGCAGGATTTCCATCGCGAGACGGCCAACGCCGGTTCGCCCTGGCAGCACTTCAAGGACCGCACCTGGTCGGCTGCGGCCGAGCACGAATGGCGTCCCTCCCCGGCGTGGACGATCACGCCGGGCGCGTCGTGGAACCTGCTGCAGGCACAGCGAGCGCAGGACCTGCGCGGTGGCGCGCTGGTGCCGTTCGCGGTCGGCAGCGACGTCGCCTTCAACGGCCAGGTCCTCGCGGCGTGGCAGGCCGCCGAAGACTGGCAGCTCTACATGGGTGCGGGGCGCAAGACGCGCTTTCCCACCTTGAAGGACCGCTACTCGTACCGCATGGGTTCGGCCATTCCGAACCCGCAGCTGAAGCCGGAGAGCAGCGGCAATCTCGAGATCGGCGTGCAGGGCGCTCGCGGCGCGCTCGACTACAAGCTCGCGCTGTTCGACAGCCGCCTGCACGACGCCATCCAGGCGGTGACGCTGGAACCGGTGGCGTGCACGTCGCCGCCGTGCACGCAACTGCGCAACGTCGGCCGCGCCCAGCATCGCGGCATCGAACTGTCCGGAGGCCTCGGGCTGTCGGAGGACTGGTCGCTGCGTGCCAGCTACGCCTGGGTGCAACGTCGCAACCTCTCGCAGCCGGGCCTGCGGCCGACCGACATGCCGCGGCAGAAGCTGTTCGCCGCGATCGACTGGCGCTTCGCCGCCGACTGGCGGGCGACGCTGTCCGGCGATGCCGAAAGCCGCCGCTACACCGACAGCGCCGGCACGCGCGTGGCCGGCGGTTTCGCGGTGGTCGACGCTGCCGTGCACGGCCCACTGGCTTCGCTCGACTTCACCGCCGGCGTGCGCAACCTGCTCGATCGCACCTACAGCTACATGGAAGGTTTTCCGGAACCCGGCCGCACGTACTTCGCCGAGGCCGGCTTCGGCTTCTGAGCGCCGCGGTGGCGTCGTGCGGCGCTATCATCGCCCGCGCCGCGTCCGGCGGCGCACGATGCCGCCGCCATGAGCCCGAAGAAGATCGCCGCTTCCCTGCACCTGCGCGTGACGCTCGCACCCGGCGTCGCGATCGGGCCGGGCAAGGCCGATCTGCTCGCCGGCATCCGCGAGACCGGTTCGATCGCCGCCGCAGGACGGCGCATGCGGATGAGCTACAAGCGTGCCTGGCAGCTCGTGGAGGAGTTGAACGCGGGTTTCCGCGCTCCGCTCGTCGAGGCGACCAAGGGCGGCTCCGGCGGCGGCGGCGCGCGCCTGACGCGTACGGGAGAAACCGTATTGACGCGCTACCTGGGCCTGCGCGAGGCCGCCGAGGCGGCGGCGTCCGTGGATCTCGCGGCGCTGCGGCGTTGCGTGTCCGCGACGCACAAGTAGCACCGTCCACGCGCATTGCGGAAGGCGGGCTCGTCGTCGGGGGGCACGCATGTGCTTACAACCCCGCGTCAGTTCACCGGCGTGGCGATGTCCTCCGAACATGCGTCCTCGTCCCCCGTTGGAGCGCTTCCCATGAAACGTCCGCTCGTCTTCGGCGTCATCGCCGCCGCGTCGTTCCACACTGGGCAGGTGCCCGCCTACGATTTCGACGACTGGCCGGTGCACCACACCTTCGGCGACGGTACCGACCTCGCCTTGACCGGTGTCTATCGCTACGACCTCAACGATTTCGGCAATGACGCCTTGCCGGACGGCCGCTCGCGCTTCGAGGATTCGCATACGAACCGGCGCAAGGAACTGGGCCTGACGCTGAAGAAGAAAGGCGTCTACGACG
This sequence comes from Rhodanobacteraceae bacterium UBA703, assembly GCA_002297645.1. GTDB lineage: Bacteria > Pseudomonadota > Gammaproteobacteria > Xanthomonadales > Rhodanobacteraceae > Dokdonella_A. Next base: position 4,285 of record DBMH01000319.1, read on the forward strand.
CGGTGATCGGTTACGAGTACCAGGGCAGGAGCTGGCTCGACACGAACCTGCGCGTTCAGTCGAAGGCCCTTTTCGGTACGGACTACGGTGCCTTCCGGTTCGGCTACTCGAAGACACCGGTCGGCTTCGAGGGCGTGACGTCAACCAAGGCGACGTCGTTCCTCGAGCTCGCGCTGCCGGTGCAGGCGCTCTACGAGGGCCGGCGCACCGGCGTCGACTGGGCCTTCGAGCGGCCGCGCTGGCTGGTCAACGCCGGCTACTACTGGGGGCAGGACCTGCAGGGCGACAACGACGGCACGACGATCGCCGCGCGCCTCGCGTGGACGCCGCACAAGCGCGACGGCGACGTGGTCCACCTGGGTATTTCGGCATCCGAGGAGCGGCCGGACGCGACGACGGACGGCCGCGGCGTGCGCACCTTGCCCGTGGCGCGTTTCCGCTCGATACCGGAGGCGGGACTGACCAGCGTGCGCCTGGTCGACAGCGGCACGCTGTCGAACGTCGACGACATCCGGCGCTACGGTCTCGAGGCCCTGTGGATCGGCGGCCCCTGGTCGGTGCAGGGCGAGCTGCTGAACGTCGACGTCGGGCGCAAGGGCGGCAAGCCCGGCTACGACGCCGGCGGCTTCTACGTGTTCGGCAGCTGGATACTCACCGGCGAGTCGCGGCCGTACAGCGGCGGCAATACCGGCAACCTGAAGCCGAAGGGCGCCTGGGGCGCGTGGGAGCTGCTGCTGCGCTACAGCCAGCTGGATCTGGACGACGGCGCGATCCGCGGCGGCAGGCAGCGCGACTGGACCCTCGGCGCGAACTGGTACCTGACGCAGCACTTCAAGTTCCAGGCGAACTACATCCAGGCGAGCAGCGATCGTGCCGGCCTTTCGCTCGATCCGCGGATCCTGGAGCTGCGCGCGCAGGTGCAGTTCTAGGGTCCGTCATCAATCCCTGAGCCGGCCGCGGAGCGCGCGGAAAGCGCGCTCGGGCTTTCGCCCCCGTTCCGCTTTGCTAGCATGGCGCGATGCCTTCGCCGTCCTCCTCCGCGCTCGACATCCTCCATTCCGTATTCGGCTACTCCGCGTTCCGCGGCGAGCAGGAGGCGATCGTCGAACACGTCGCTGGTGGCGGCGATGCCCTGGTGCTGATGCCGACGGGCGGCGGCAAGTCGCTGTGCTACCAGGTTCCGGCGCTGCTGCGCTTCGGCTGCGCGGTCGTGGTGTCCCCGCTGATCGCGCTGATGCAGGACCAGGTCGACGCGCTGCGCCAGCTCGGCGTCGAAGCGGCGTTCCTCAACTCCACGCTCGACGCGCAGGAGCAGCGCGACGTCGAGCAGCGCTTCGCGCGCGGCGAGCTGAAGCTGCTCTACGTCGCGCCGGAGCGCCTGCTCACCGAGCGCTGCCTCGATCTCGTCGCGCGTTCGCCCGTCGCGCTGTTCGCGATCGACGAGGCGCACTGCGTGTCGCAATGGGGGCACGACTTCCGCCCCGAGTACCGCCAGCTGACCTTGCTGCACGAGCGCTTCCCGGACGTTCCGCGGATCGCGCTGACCGCGACGGCCGATGCGCCGACGCGACGCGAGATCGTCGAGCGGCTGGCGCTCGAATCCGCGCGCCAGTTCGTCGCCAGCTTCGACCGCCCGAACATCCGCTACCGCGTCGTCGAGAAGGACGACGCGCGGCGCCAGCTCAAGGATTTCCTGTCCGCGCACCGCGGCGAGTCCGGCATCGTCTACTGCCTGTCGCGGCGCAAGGTCGAGGACATCGCCGAATGGCTCGCCGGCGAGGGATTCGAGGCGCTGCCGTACCACGCCGGCATGGAGGCGGTGCTGCGCGCGCGCAACCAGCAGCGCTTCCTGCGCGAGGAAGGGCTCGTGATGGTCGCGACGATCGCCTTCGGCATGGGGATCGACAAGCCNNAAGCCCGACGTGCGCTTCGTCGCGCACATGGACCTGCCGAAGAGCATGGAGGGTTACTACCAGGAGACCGGTCGCGCGGGACGCGACGGACTGCCGTCGGACGCGTGGCTCTGCTACGGGCTCGGCGACGTCGTCACGCTGATGCAGTTCATCCTGCAGTCCGAATCCGGCGAGGAGCGCAAGCGCGTCGAACGCGCCAAGCTCGACGCGCTGCTGGGCTACGCCGAGACGATCGCCTGCCGGCGCCAGCGCCTGCTGGCGTACTTCGGCGAGGAACGGGCGACGCCGTGCGGCAACTGCGACAACTGCCTCGAACCGCCCGAGACCTGGGACGCGACGGTGATCGCGCAGAAGGCGTTGTCCTGCGTCTATCGCACCGGCCAGCGCTACGGCGTGGCGCATCTCACCGCGGTGCTGCGCGGCGAGGCGGAGGAACGCGTGGTGTCGCTCGGACACGACAAGCTCAGTACGTTCGGCGTCGGCGCCGATCTCGA
>DBMH01000252.1 GCA_002297645.1 Rhodanobacteraceae bacterium UBA703
GGCGAGCGCAACGAACCGGCGCGCCTGCGCGAGGTGCTCGACGTCGTCGCCGCCCTGCGCGGCGAACCGGCGGAGGCGATCGCCGAAGCGACCACGGCCAACGCACGGCGCCTGTTCCGCCTGGCGTCAGTCGCCTGAGCCGGGAACGGTGGCGGCGAACAACTCGTAGCGGCTCTCGCTCACGAGGCGTCCGGCCAGGGGACGGATCTCGAACGACAAGGCATCCGCCGGCAGCGGCAGCGTGAAGTCCACGTCCATCTGCGACCAGCGCCGCGCCGGGTTCGCCTGCGTATCCGGCCATGCGCCGACGCGCATGCCGTTGACGAGAATCTCCGCGGCCTGCCCTTCGATGCCCGCATCGAAAGTGCGGCGCAAACGGAACGCGGTGCCGTAGCGGCGCGGCGTGGCCAGCGTGAAACGGCTGGCTGTCCCCATGCGGCAGACCAGCGCGGTCCGCTTCGTGGGAGGCTCGTCGCCGAACAGCGCCGACTGAGCGGAACAGGCCGCATCGACGCCGCGCCGGTAGCCGGCGGCGGCCTCGGACGCGGCATCTCCCAATTGCAGGGCGGCGACGATCTCCTGCGCCGGCTGCGGTCGGGCGTAGTAGAACGCCACCGTGCGCAGGCACAGCGGTTCGTCGCCGCGGGCGCCGTTCTCCAGCTTGAACACGATGGAGTTGCGCCAGCTCGGCGCATCGGCGAGGAACCAGCGATACATCGAGGTCGCATCGTCCGTACCGCCCGGATGACGCAGCGGCGCGCCGGCCAACGGCCCCGCGTACGCGCCGCGGTCGAAGTAGAACCCGCCGTTGAACAGATCCTCGACACCGGTGCCGTACCACAGCGGCTGCACGCTGCCGTCGACGTAGAGACGCTCGTCGCCTTCGAGGTAGTAGCCGCCGGCCTTGGCGCCGTCGCCGCTCATCCATGCGGCGAGCCCGATCAGGCGGCCGCTTCCGCGATGCTCGAACAGGACTTCGTCGCCGTCGCCGGCCGGCGCCGTCGGGCAGGCCACGTGTGCCTGCGCATGCAGGATGCCGGCGTCGGCTGCCGGCGAGGCGGGATCGAGTTCGATCCGGTAGTCCAGATCGACCGGCGGCACGTCGGCACCGTCGCGCAGGCGCAGCGCGACGACCGCACCGTCCCGGAACGGCATCGGCATCGCCGCGTAGAACGCGCCATGACCGTCGACCCCGGCAAGCAGACCGGCCGGGCGCACCGGGTCCCCGGCATCCGCCGTGAAGAACGCCGCGACCGGCAGGTCGACCGTCGTGCGGCCGTCGAAGGCAAGCGACAGGCGCACGTCGTCCCAGCGCGCGCGATCGAGGCGGAGGCGCAGGGCGCTGATCGTCCCGGCGCCGGATGCGCGCAGCAGTTCCAGCGGTTCGCCGGCCGCCAGCCGGGCCGAGGCCGCGCCCTCGATCGGGTCGGCCAGTCGGCGGTCGCGTCCGAACGGCAACCGCTCGGCGGACGCGCGATCGGCGATCCAAGGTGCGGCAAGGCGCTGCGCGAGGATGAGGAGATTCGACGCGTCCGCGAATGCGGGGACCGGTGTGTCGTCGGGCACCTGCACATGGTTGATCTGGTACCACAGGCGCCGGTCCGCGCCGTTCAGCAGCGCGATGCGGATACCGTTCCGGTACGCCAGCGGCCGGTAGGACACGTTGCCGCCGCTGGCGAGGAGACGGTCCGTCGCCAGCGGCGCGACATCGCGGCGTCGCTGCGGATCGCGGAAGAAATGGTCGAGCTGCTCGTCGATCGCCGGTGTCGACTCGCCGTCGACGTAGACGCGGATGCGCACGTCCGAAGGCAGCGGCTGGCTCGTGCCGTCGCCCGTCGTCATCCAGATGCGGGTCACGACACCGGCGCCGGGCTGCTCGAAGATCACGCCCTGCTGGCCTTGCGGCGTCGACTCGATGCGCACGAAACGCTGTCCCCCGCGGCCGGGATCGACCGAGGTGCGGTCGTAGCGGCAGCCGTCGAGGCAGTAGCTGCTGGTCAGGTAGCTGCCATAGCCGCCGCCGACGCGCGCGAGGGCGGACGGATCGTTCCAGGCTTCCCAAGGCAGGCTGCCGGCGCCGCACCAGGACGACACCACCAGCATTCCGGCGACGCACAGACGCAGGAGCCTCATCGCTTGCCCTTCCCCGGCACGCACGTGCCCCGATGGCGACGACGCAGTCTACGATGCCGCGGTCGCGGCGTCGTTCGCCAGCAATCGCGTCAGCGCGCGCGATACCGCGGCGAACGCGAAAGCCGCAGTCACGTGCGTCGCCGCGCCGAGACCGCCGCCGCAATCGAGCTTGAGCGAATCCCCCGCCTCCGGCCGCGTGCCGCAGACGCTGCCGTCGGCCTGCGGATAACGCACGTTCTCCAGCGAATACACCGCCTGCACCCCGAAGTACCGCTTCGGCCCGCGCGGGAAACGGAATTCCTCGCGCAGCTTCTTGCGCACGAGCGCGAGCATCGCGTCGTGCTCGGTCTTCGACAGGTCGCGCACGGCGACCAGGGTCGGATCGGTACGGCCGCCGGCCGAACCGATCGTGATCAGCGGGCGCTTGCGGCGCCGGCACCACACGATCGTCTCGACCTTCACGCGGAACGCGTCGCAGCAGTCGACGACGAGATCGTAGCCGCGGTCGAGCATGTGCTCGAGGTTCGACGGCGTGACGAATGCCTCGATCGCGTCGATGGCGATCGCGGGATTGATCGCCCGCGCCCGCTGCGCCATCACCGCGACCTTCGGGCGGCCGTACTCGCCGTCGAGCGCGTGCAGTTGCCGGTTCGTGTTGCTGACGCAGACCTCGTCGGCGTCGATGATCGTCAGCCGGCCGATGCCGCTGCGCGCCAGCGCCTCCACCACCCACGAGCCGACGCCGCCGATGCCGATCACGCAGACGTGCGCGCGCGAAAGGCGCTCGACGCTGCCGGCGCCGTAGAGGCGGTCGATGCCGCGGAAGCGTTCCTGGATGAGGGGCTGGTCCATGAGGGCACGCAGGGTATCACCGTCGCGACTGAACGGCGCGCGCAGGAACTTGATTTGCCGCCACGCCGCCGCCATCATCTCCATCCCCGGGGGCGACATGGTTTCGACGGGGGATGCGAAGTAGCTGGGAGCATGCCGAGGGCGTCATCTTCCTCGTTAATCCGATGGCAAAAAACTAGACGCGAACGACGACGTCTACGCTCTGGCCGCTTAAGGCCTAGCCCCGAACCTCCTTGTGCCCGTGCTCGGAGATGTAGGGTCACTATCACGGGATCGCCCGCGCCGGCGCCTTTCGGTCGCGAGCTAAATCCAAGAGGCTGGTCCTGCGGTGCGCCTCGCACGTTGTGTTGCCGCCGGACGAGATCAAACAGCGTGACAAGCATGTAGCGCCTGGCGCGGAGTGCCTTCGGACGGGAGTTCGATTCTCCCCGCCTCCACCAACTGCAGTGCGAAGAACCCCGCCCAGGCGGGGTTCTTCGTTTCCGGGGCGGCACTTTCCTGGCGAACTTCCCGAGAACGCCTTCCGCACCGTGCCCCGTGCTGGCGCCCGCCCCGTGCGCATGGCAACGTCGTCGAACGGGGACGGGGATCTCGCGGGGTGCAACCCCGCACGGCACGCGACCGCGTTGCCAGACTGCCGCCACCGCTTCGGCGGCCCAACGGGAGAGCCAAGGATGAAGACGATGCAACGCCTCGCCGCGCTGGCCGGCATGGCCTGGGCCAGTGCCGCGGCGGCGCAGCAGGTTCCGCGGGTGTGGATCGAGCCGCAGCTCCGGCAGCAGTCGATCGTGCTCGACGAAGTCGCGATCCACGTCGAGATGCACGGTTTCATGGCGCACACGCGCATCGACATGACGTTCGCGAACCCGAACGCACGCGTGCTCGAAGGCGAGTTCGTGTTTCCGCTCGGCCCCGGCCAGACCGTGACCGGCTACGCGCTGGACGTGAACGGGACGATGCGCGAAGGCGTGGTGGTGCCGAAGGAGACCGCGCGCGTCGCGTTCGAGGAGACCACGCGGCGCACCGTCGATCCGGGGCTGGCGGAGCTGACGCGCGGCAACGTGTTCCGCACCCGGCTCTATCCGATCCCGGCGAACGGAACGAAGCGCATCGCGCTGGAATTCGAGCAGGTCATGGACGACGCCGGCGCGCACTGGCGTTATCTGCTGCCGCTGCAGTTCCGCCAACCGGTGCGTCGGTTCTCGGTCGATGCCGAGGCGCCGTTGGGTGGCAAGGTACCGGAGATCGGCGGCGATTCACCGGACCCGGCACTGCGCTTCGAGCAGGTCGCGTCGGTCTGGCGCGCGCGGTTCGAACGCGAGAACGTCACGCCTCGGCGCGAACTCGCGTTCCGCGTGCCGAAGCAGGCCTCCGACGCCGCCCAGGTCGAGGCGAAAGATGCGCTGGAGCCGATGCAGCGCGCGATCGTCGCACGCGTCGACACCGGCCGCCCGGCCGATCTCGTGCCGCCGCCGGCGCCGCGCCGCATCGCCCTGTACTTCGACGCGTCCGGCAGCGCCCGCGACCGGGATCTGGAGCGCGAACGTCGTGCGCTCGCAGGGTACGTCGCCGGGCTCGGCGACGTCGTCGTCGACCTGGTCGCATTCCGCGACGTCGCCGACGCGCCGCAACGCTTCGACCTGCACGGCGACGCCGCACCGTTGCTGACCGCCCTGGAGGCCTTGCCTCTGGACGGTGCCAGCCACTATGGAGCGATCGACTTCGCTGCGACGAAGGGTGCCGACCTGGCCCTCGTCGTCGGCGACGGTCTCGATACCTTCGGCAGCGGCCACATCGACTTCGCCGCCGCCCCCGCCCGCCTCGCCGTGCTGCACGCCGCGCAGCGCGCGGACCATGCGCGCCTGTACGACATCGCGCGACGTGGTGGAGGCACGGTCGTCGACCTCACGCGCAGTGACGCGAAGGAAGCCGTCGCCGCGCTCTCGACGCCGAACTGGATGCTGCTCGAAGCCCGCGCGGAACCGGCATGCCCCGATCTCGGCCTGCGCGTGCCACAGCCGGTCGAGGCCCTGCTGACGTTGTCGGCACGCTGCAACGGCAGTGGCTCGCTGCATCTGCGCTTCGGTACGCCGGACGGGAAGCGCAGCGTGGAGCGCGACATTCCATTCGGTCGCGCCGAGGCCGCCACGGGCCGGCTCGCCGATGCCGTCTGGCGCCGCTATGCGCAGGACCGCCTCATCGAACTCGGCGCGGCCTCGCCGCCGGATGCCGAGGCGATCACGAAGCTCGCGACGCGCTACGGTGTCGTCACCGAACACACCTCGCTGCTGGTTCTCGACCGCGTCGAGGACTACGTGCGCTACGGTGTCGAGCCGAAGGAACCGGAGCTTCGCACCGAGTACCTGCGCCTCGCCGCGTCCCGCCCCAAGGACGATCCGGGCGCGGGAACTGCCGCGCACCTCGAATCGCTGGCGCAGCGCTGGCGGCTGTTCCGCGAATGGCATGCCGAGCGTCATCCTTGGCTGGAGACCCTGCTCGCGCCCGCGGCGGCGGCCGAACAGGCGAACTGGAAGCAGGTCGCGAGCGACGGCGATGGAGCCATCCGCAAGGAGGCCTCGGCAGCGCAGAAGCAGGCCGACGAGATCGAATCGGAAAGTCGCAGGCTGGCGGCACGCTGGGCCAGGGACGGAGCCGATGCGGAGCGGCGCAAGGGATGGGAACGCGAGGCGGTCGACCTGATGCTGCGGCTGGACGCCCTGCGCTCGCGGCGCTTCGCACTCGCACCGGAATCGGCGGCATGGAACGATCCGTCGTCGCCGCCGCGCCGCCGTACCGTCTACGCGGAAACCTCCGCGCCCTCCCGCATCGTCGTTCCGGCGATGCAGGCGCCTGCGCCCGCCGCGATCCGCGCCGACGAGGCTCCGCCGGAACTGGAGGTGATGGCGGTCTCCGGCTCCAGCCTGAGGCGCGCCGACGTCGAGGACGGGAAATCGACCTCGGCAGCCGCGCCGTCGCTCGACGCCCGCATCGTGCTGAGCGGCTGGAAGGCCGACGCGCCCTACCTCGCCGCCCTGCGCGAATCGCGCGACGCCTACCGGACCTACCTGTCGCTGCGCGCGGAAGCCGACAACGCGCTCGCGCCAGCCTTCTATCTCGACTGCGCAGACTGGTTCCGCGACGAGGCGAAGCAGCCGGCTCTCGCGGTACGCGTGCTGTCGAATCTGGCGGAAATCGGCGATGGGAACGCCGCGTTGCTGCGCGTGCTCGGCTATCGCCTCGCGCAGTGGACTCTCGAACCGCTCGCCGTGCGGCCGTTCGAGGATGCACTGGCGATGCGTCCGGAGGAACCGCAAAGCCATCGCGACCTCGCCCTCGTGCTGTCGCGGCTGCCGCAGCCGCAGAACGAACGCGCGGCGCGGCTGCTGTGGCAGGTCGCCGGCCGTCCGTGGCCGCGCTTCCCCGACGTCGAGCTGATCGCGTTGCACGAACTGAACGCACTGGCGGCCATTTCGGGCAAGAACATCGTCCCGGCCGACCTGGGTGTTCCGGAAGCCTTGCTGGAACCCGTGCCGATCGGCCTGCGGGTCGTGCTGACCTGGGATGCGGACGACACCGACATCGACCTCTGGGTCATCGACCCCACGGGCGAGGCGGTCTACTACAGCCAGCCGAAAAGTCGCAGCGGCGGACTCGTGAGCCGCGACTTCACGCAGGGCTACGGCCCGGAGGTGTTCACGATTGCACGCCCCTTGCCGGGCACCTATCGCGTGCAGGTGCACTACTACGGCGACCGCCGCCAGTCGCTGACCGGCCCGGTGACGGTGCAGGTCGAATTCCAGGCCGGATTCGGTCGCACGGACGGGAAGCGCGTCGCGACGACGCGACGCCTCGCCACCGGCAAGGAGCGCATCGACGTCGGCCAGTTCCGCATCGAGCCCTGAGGACGGGCGTCGCGCCCGACGTCCGGGGACGGACGCGGTTCGTGCCCGCAGCGGCGCCTCGGAAGATCGCCCTCGGCGAGTCCCCGAGGCCCGCTACTCTTCCTCTTCCGCGGAAAGCGCCTGCGCCCGCACGACGCCGCGCTGCAGACGCAGGCGCACGTTCGCCTCGAACGCCGCATCGCCGCGCTCGATCAGCACGATCTCGCCGGCGACGCGCCGGGCCACCGGCACGCCGTCGCGGTAAAGCACGCGGGAGCCGGTCAGGCGCGGCACCTTGTCGCCGGCCAGCACGCTGCCGACGAGGTTCAGCGGATCGGCGCCGCACACGCACACCCAGGTATCGTCGGCCGCGCGCTGGCGCACGCCGCGCAACGCGGCGATGGCCTCGGGCAAGGCGAACTGCTCGCCCGACAGGCCGGCCACGAAGCGGCCGCCACGGATCTCGCCGCGCGCTTCGAGGCGGTGATAGACGCGGACGAGGTCCCGCCACGGCGGCAGCCAGTCGGCCTGGTGCGCGAGCGCCCTCCAGCAGACGACGCCGTACCGCGTCAGCAGCGCGCGTGCGATGCGTTCGACACGCTCGTCGTCCGCGCCGCGACGCGGATTCTCCGCATCCTCCGCCGCCCGCCGGCGGACCAGCGACCAGCGCCCCGCGTCCTCGATGCCGAACAGCGCCGTGCGACGCCCGTGGCGACGACGCACGGGCGCACGCTTGGACGACGGCAGCAGCAGCGCGCGCAGGCCGCTGTAGCTGTCGGCATGGACGAGGCCGCTGGCGACGAGTTCGCCGAGCGCCTCCTCCAGTTGCACGTGCAGCAGGCGCGTGCCTTGCAGCAGTTCGTCGAAGAACGACGCGCCGTGCTCCTTCAGGTGGTCGGCCACGACCTGCGCGCGCGAGGACAGCGGCACCGATGCGCCGGGTGCCAGCCCGCCGAAACCGAGCCAGGTGTCCAGGTTGCGACGCTGCAGCAGCACGATCGGCGTCGCGCGCACGGGGCCCGCGACACGCTCCGCGGAACCCGCCTTGCGACCGCGCAGGCGCGCCCACACGAGCCGGCCGGCCGTGCACAACGAGTCGAGCCACGCGATCTCGTAGTCGGCGACGCGCGCGGGCAGGATCTCGCTCTCCCACGCCGAGGCGGGCGCCTCGTAGCCTTCCAGTTGCGCCAGCACACCGGCCAGCGCATCCGGTCCGCGCACCTGCGCTCCCGGCGCGACGCGCTGCCACTCGAACAGGAAACGCATGAAATCGCGCGGCTCGACCGGCTCGATCTCGCGGCGCAGGCGCTTGACCGTGTAGCGATGGATGCGCGCGAGCAGGTGACGTTCGCACCATTCCTGCGCGCGCTCGGAACTCGACCGGTCGTCCGGCGTGTACTGACCGCGCATGACGAAACCATCCGCTTCCAGCGCGATCAAGGCCAGCTCGACGTCCGGCACCTCCACGGCGAGCGACGCGGCGATGTCGGCGGCGCGCGTCGGGCCGAGCGCGGTCAGGCGTCCGCGCAGGACGTCGACCAGCGCGTCCTCGCGCGTCCACTCGACGGACGCGTACTCGGACGGCGCCGCGACCGGCGGATCGAACCGCACGCCGGCATGGATCGCTGCGAATTGCGGCAGGCGCTCCGCCGGGATCCAGAGGTCGCCGGCGGCCAGTCGCGTCACGCGGCGGTCCGCGGCGAGCCTCGCCAGCCACTGCGGCCATCCGTGGTTTGCCTGGGCTTCGGTGTCGGTGACGTAGCCGATGCCGAGCAGGACTGCATGCAGTTCGTCCGCCGAGCGCGCCTCCGGCCAGGCTTCCTCGCGCACCGCCTCGATCGCGGCCGCATCGAGGCGGCCGAGGTCGTCGGCGCCGGCGATGTCGGTCCAGCGACGGCTGGCGACGGCCTGCGTGCGGCGCTCCTCCAGAGGCGCGTCGTCGAGGAACGCGTACGGGCGCGCCCCGAGGATCTCGGCGGCCAGCGGCGACGGTTGCGTGAGGTCGCGCGCGACGATGCGCAGGCTGCCGTCCTCGAGCCCCTTCAGGACGGCTTCGAGACCGTCGATGTCCATCGCTTCGTGCAGGCAGTCGTGCAGGGTCTGCGTGACCAGCGGATGGTCGGGAACCTGGCGCTCGCCGACGATGTTCTCGAGGCAGGCGACCTGGTCCGGGAACACGGTCGCCAGCAGGTCCTCCGACTTCATGCGCTGCAGTTGCGGCGGCACCCTGCCGCCGCCCTGGAAGCGCGGCAGCGCGAGCGAGGTCACCGCGTTCCAGCGCCAGCGCACGCCGAACATCGGCGCATCGAGCAGCGCCTGCACGAGCACGTCGCGCACGCTGGCCGAATGCAGGTAGCGCGCGACGTCGGCGAGCGGGAAGCTGTGGCTGGTCGACAGCGACAGGATGATGGCGTCCTCGGTCGCCGCGGCCTGCAGCTCGAAGTTGAACTTGCGGCAGAAGCGCTTGCGCAGCGCCAGACCCCAGGCACGGTTGACGCGGCTGCCGTACGGCGAATGGATGATCAGCTGCGAGCCGCCGGATTCGTCGAAGAAGCGCTCCATCGCCAGCTCGCCGCGCGTCGGCAGCAGGCCGAGCGCGATCTTCGCCGAACCGAGGTAGTCGACGATCTGGCGCGCGACCGGTTCGGCCAGGCCGACTTCGTGCGTCAGCCACGACAGCGCCTCCGGCGCGTCGGACGACACCGGCGCCGACAGCAGACGATCGGACATCTCGGTGCGCAGGCGCGACACCGCGATCGACAGCTCGTCGGTACGTCCCGGCGCCTCGCCGAGCCAGAACGGAATCGACGGCGGCATGCCCTGCGCGTCCTCGACGCGCACGCGCCCGCGCTCGACGCGCAGGATGCGGTAGGAATGGTTGCCGAGCTGGAAGACGTCGCCGGCGATGCTCTCGACCGCGAAGTCCTCGTGCACGCTGCCGATCATCGTCGCCTGCGGCTCGAGGACGACTTCGTAGTCGGCCGTGTCGGGGATCGCGCCGCCCGACGTGATCGCGGTCAGGCGTGCGCCTCGGCTCGCGCGCAGCACGCCGTTGACGGCGTCGCGGTGCAGGTACGAGGCGCGCGGACCGCGTCGCGTGGTGAAACCGTCGGCGAGCATGCGCACGACGGCGGTGAACGTCTCGCGCGCCAGCGCCGCGTAGGGATAGGCGCGACGGACGAGTTCGAACAGTTCGTCCTCGCGCCATTCGCGGCAGGCGACCTCGGCGACGATCTGCTGCGCGAGCACGTCCAGCGCGTCGCGTTCGACGTGCAGGGCGTCGAGTTCGCCGCGGCGCACGGCGTCGAGCAGCGCCGCACATTCGACCAGGTCGTCGCGCGACTGCGGGAACAGCCGGCCCTTCGGTACGCCGCCGACCTGGTGGCCGGCGCGGCCGACGCGCTGCAGGAATGCCGCGATCGAGCGTGGCGAGGCGATCTGGCAGACGAGGTCGACGTCGCCGATGTCGATGCCGAGTTCGAGCGAGGCGGTCGCGACCAGCGCGCTGAGCTCGCCGCGCTTCAGCCGCTGCTCGGCGTCGAAACGGTGTTCCTTCGCCATGCTGCCGTGGTGCGCCGTGACCTTGTCCTTGCCGAGGCGCTCCGAGAGATGCCGCGACAGCCGCTCGGCGAGGCGGCGCGTGTTGACGAAGATCAGCGTGGTGCGGTGCTCGCGGATCAGCGCTTCGAGGCGTGTGTGCACCTGTTCCCATTGCTCGCCGGAAAGCACGGCTTCCAGCGGAGTCTCGGGCAGTTCGATCGCGAGGTCGCGGTGACGTACGTGGCCGGAATCGACGATGACGCAGTCCGGCTCGTTCCGCTTCGCGGGAAGCGCGCGCTTCCGCCCGCCGACGTTCCTTTCCTCTCCGCAGGGAAGGGATTCCCCCGTCGAGGTCCCCGCCCCGGCGTCCTCCGCGTGCGGATCCGATTCCCCTCCTCCGGCTCCCTCTGCTCCGGCAGGAACGAAGGGAGCGGCCTCCCCGACCAGGAAGCGCGCCACCTCGCCGATCGGCTTCTGCGTCGCCGACAGGCCGATGCGCACGAGCCGGTGCTCGCACAGCGCATCGAGGCGCTCCAGCGACAGCGACATATGGGCACCGCGCTTGTTCGGCGCGAGCGCGTGTATTTCGTCGACGATGACCGTGCGCGTGGTCGACAGCATGTGCCGCCCGGACTCGGAGCCGAGCAGGATGTAGAGCGACTCCGGCGTCGTCACGACGATGTGCGGCGGGCGCTTCTTCATGCGCTCGCGTTCGGCCTGCGGCGTGTCGCCGGTGCGCACGGTGGTACGGATCTCGACGTCGGGCAGCCACAGCCGCAGCAGTTCGTCGCGGATGCCGGCCAGCGGGGCCTCGAGGTTCACCTGCACGTCGTTCGACAGCGCCTTCAGCGGCGAGACGTAGACGACGGCGGTTTCGTCCGGCAATCCCCCCTCGACGCCGCGACGCACGAGATCGTCGATCGCGGCGAGAAACGCGGCCAGCGTCTTGCCCGAGCCGGTCGGCGCGGCGATCAGCGTGTGCCGTCCCGAGGCGATCGCCGGCCAGGCCTCGACCTGGGCCGGCGTCGGCGCGGGAAAGGCACCGCGGAACCAGTTGGCGACGGCGGGATGGAAGCGGTCGAGCGGCATGGGGCTATTGTGCGCCGGGGTGTCTCAGATCCTGATACTCACCCGCCCAACTGCGGTGCTCACGCCCTCTTTTCAATGGCTTGCAGGCGCCCCGCGACGTCGTCGAGGAAGCCCGGCGGAAGCTCGGCACGCACGGGAACGCACCAGAAGCGCGCCGCGGCGAAACCGAGGCACTTGACCGCGTCCTTCTCCGTCATCAGCACCGGAAGCCCGTCCCCGAAATCGAGGTCCGCGGCGACGAACGCATGATGGTCGGCGAAGGCATGCGCTACGACGTCGATGCCGTGCGCGCGCAGGCCGTCGAAGAAGCGCTGCGGATGGCCGATGGCGGCGACGGCGTGCACGCGCTGCCCGGCGAAAGACTCCAGCGGCCGCACCGCCGCTCCGGCGAGCGCGACCGCCATGTCGCCGACCAGGCGCATGGGGATCTCGCCGGGCTGCGCGGCGCCGCCGTTGCAGACGTGGAACGGGATCGAGCGGAGACGCGCCAGCGATTCGCGCAGCTGACCGGCCGGCAGCAGCAAGCCGTTGCCGAAGCGGCGCTGGCCGTCGATGACGCAGATCTCGACGTCGCGCGCGAAGGCCGGATTCTGCAAGCCGTCGTCCGCGATCACGACGTCGACTCCGCGCTCGACGAGC
>DBMH01000097.1 GCA_002297645.1 Rhodanobacteraceae bacterium UBA703
GCCCGGCATGCAATGCCGGGCCGTCCTGGATCGAGGCGCTCTCAGCCGCGTCGGCCAGGTGCGGGAGGGGAGAGAGTCCGGACCGACGCGGTGAGAGACTTGAACGGAGGCGAAAAACCTAGATCTACCGTTCCGTCGGCAACCCTTTGGGTTCGCGTCCTGCCCGGTTTCCGCCCACAAGCTAGAATCTGTGTGATTTGTTCATGTACCGATGAGTATAGTATAGTAAATGAACCAGGCAGTCCAGTAGTTCGACATGACTCCAGCCATCGCCAAGTCTTGTGGTCCGGGTCGACCGAAAGACCTCGAGAAGCGTGCCGCGATCCTCGCGGCCGCCAAGCAGCTGTTTCCCCGATCGGGTTTCGAGGGCACCAGCATGGATGCGATCGCCTCCGAGGCCGGCGTGTCCAAGCTCACCGTCTACAGTCATTTCACCGACAAGGAGACGCTGTTCGTCGCGGCGATCCGCGAGCGCTGCCAGGAGCAGATGCCTTCGACGCTGTTCTCGATCGACCGCTCGGCGCCCGTCCGTCGCCAGCTCGAAGCGATCGGGCATGCCTTCTTTTCCCTGATCACCCAGCCCGAGTCCATCGCGCTGCACCGGCTGATCACGGCCGGTACGCCGACGTCGCACAAGCTCGCGCAGTTGTTCTGGGATTCCGGGCCGCGCCTGCTGCACGACGACTTCGAGAAGTTCCTGCGCCAGGAAGTCGAGGACGGCCAGCTCGAAATCGAGGACGTGCCGCGCGCCGCCTCGCAGTTCTTCGCGCTGCTCAAGGGGGAACTGCATGCCCGCATGCTGTGCGGTTGCTCGCAGCCGGTCACGCCGATCGACACGGATGCGCACGTGCGCGCGACGGTCGAGTTCTTCCTTCGCGCTTATGCGGCGTGTTCCGAGCGCGTGGCGATGATCCCCGCGACGCGCTGACGCCCGCGATCAGTCCCCGGTGGGATGGCCGAGCCAGCTGCGCAGGATGCGCTCGTCGGCCTCGCCGATGTCGATGAAGCGGAATCCGGCCCACCACCGACCCGGTGTCTGGGTCGCGTCGGTCCAGGATTCGTGCACGCCGACTTCCACCGGCCGCGGCCGCCCATACTCGTCGGGCAGGTCGAACGCGAACTGATACAGCGCGTCGGCGACGATCTCGATGTCGGACAGCAGCATCAGTCCGTCGAGGGAAAGGTTGCCGATCTGCCCGATCACGCGACCGGTCATTGCGTCGGTGACGCGCAGCGGGACGTCGGGCCGCTTGCGCAAGAGGCGGCGCTTGTCGATCACGGCTGCTCCTTCGGCGACAGCACTTCGAGGATCGCCTTCCACGCCCGGTCGATCAGCGACGACTGCGGCGGCACCTCGATCCGCGCCTGGCCGCGCACGATGTCGCGGGCCAGCTGGTCCAGCGTACGGTCCTCGCCGCGCGCGCCGCGCTGGTTCACGAACAGGCAGCGCCGCGTCAGCGGCGAGAACCAGGCCAGCTTGCGGCGCACGGTCTCGCCCTGCTGGTTCTGTGCGAACACGAACCAGGTGCCGAACGGGACTTCGCGCAGGCGCTCCAGCGTTTCCTTCTCGACGGCGGTCAGCGGGACAGGTTCGGGAGCCGCCGGCCGGATCAGCGCCGCCGGTTTGCTGGTTCCGGCTTCGGCCGGCGCCCGTGCCGGTGCGAAGCCCCGGGACGCTTCGCCGGCGGCAGGCGGACGGAGCGATGCGACCGCTTCCTCCACGGGTTCGCCGACCGGCATCGCAACGAGCCCGGCGATCGTCTCCGCCAGGGCCTCCGCCTGGACGCCGATTTCGCGCAATCCAGTTTCGAGTTCGATGCGCGTCGGCAGGTCGATGCCGTGCCACGGATTGCCGTGCGCCAGCGCGGACGCGACCGCGAGGCGGCGGCTGAATTCGTCGCTGCTGCTGCCGTGGCGCAGCGCGCTGAGCGCGAGGGCGTCGGTCCAGCCGCGTTCGAGCAGCGCACGCGCTGCCGCCGTCGGGTTGCCGTGGCGCAGGGCGCGGGCGATCGCGCTGCGTGCCGTGGCTCGCGCGACTTCGAGCCGCTCGTGTCCCTGCGCGGCTTCCACCTGACGCCGCTCGAACACCTCGGCGCGACGCGCGAGGAGTTGCATGTGCCTGCCAAGGCTGGCGAGCAGCGGTTCGAACAGCGACGAATCGCCGTCGAAATCCGCGTTCACGCTGTCCACCACCCACTGCATCTTCTCGGTCAGGTCCGGATCCGAGTCCGCTTCGTCGATCCAGCGCTCGCCGGTCTCGGCGATCGTGTTCAGCAGCTCGCGTGCGGGGTGCGAGCGCTGCGTGAAGAAGCGGTGGTCGCCGAGCGCGACCCGCAGCATCGGCACGTAGAGACGATCCAGCAGGGCCTTGGCGCCGCTGCGTGCACGCAGGTTCGAACCGATGTACTCGAACAGCAGGCCGACCAGCTCGATCGTGTCCGCGTCGTTGTCGTCGAGGCGCAGCGCGCGGCCTCCCGGCCCCGCGTGGCGCAGGCGCAGCGAGAGCTGTTGCTTGAATCGCGCGTGATCGTGGCTGGGTACCATCCGGCCGGCATCCGCCGGCAGCGGGTTCTCGCGCTGCCAGGCGCCGAGCAGGCTCTGAAGGTCGGCGGTGCTGGCCGGTGCGGCCGCGGTCTCCGCCGGCGCCGGAATGTGGTGGCGGCGACGTTCGCGCAGCAGCCGGTAGAGTTGGGCGAAAAGTTCGTTCTCGCCTTCGTTGTGGTGCTCGGTGTGGGCCGGACGGGCAGCCGCCGGCACATCGGGAGCGGCTTCGGTGGCTTCGGTCGCCTCCGGCGTCGATGCGGAACCCGTACCCGGCGGCCGCCGGGTCACGGGATTCCATTGCAGGCTCGGCAGGATCCGTCGTCCGGCAAGCTGCCGGTTGATGAGATCGTAGTAGTGATCGAGCACAGCCATCGCCATGCGATCGAAGAGCCGGTAGGCGAGGATTCGATGCGCGGTGTCGAGCTCCAGATGGCGCAAGGCGTAGCGGATGGCGGCGGCGAACTGGGACGGGCCCAGGGGCAGGGTGTCGTAGGACCAGGCGGGCGCGGCGGCGAGCACGCCCATGCGGTGCGAGAGCAGGTACAGGGCGCGGCTGTTGCGCACCTCCGCCTTGCCGGCGATCTCGCGCAGGGCGATGTCCTCCTCGAGCACGGAGGAATCGACGAGTTCGAGCGTCAGGGGAGTCGAGGGAGGAGCGGGCGAGGCCGTTCCGGCATTGCCGGAACGGATGCGCGCCAGGGTCGATTCCACGTATTGCAGGAACCGGGGCGCCGCATCGGCGCGCTTCAGCCGGATCTCGCCGAGGCTGCCGAACAAGGTCTGCTGCTGGGCATTGCTCGGCGCGCGTTCCGCGAGCTTGAACAGGGACAGGTCGAGCTCGTCCAGCGTGCGGCCCAGGGCGGCGGTGAAGTGCGCGCAGGTCGTCTGCAGCAGTTCGTCCAATACCGTCCGGACACGCGGCGGCAGATCCGTTCGCCGAGCGAGCGAAACGAGCGTGGCGCTGTCCTCGCGAATCGTGATTCTCCGACGGCCGGCACGGGGTGTGCCGGCCTGCTGCCGTTCCTTCGCCGGCCGACTCCGATGTGCAGCCGGCGCCCCTGGACTCCGTCACTATGCGGAATCCAGGGCATTTTTACACGATCTCGACGAAAAGAGTGACTTGCGTCACAAGAAGAAACATCAGCGCACGGGCTGCCAGGTCACTTCCAGATAGCCGGCGCGCCCGGCCGTGTTGTAGCCATGCACGAGCTCGTAGTCGCGATCCGTGAGGTTCTCCACGCGGGCCGCCAGCGACCAGGCGTCGTCGATACGGAATCCGGCGCGAAGGTTGAGCAGTGCGTAGGAGGGCAGCTCGATTCCGCCGACGTCGTCGCGGCGGCTCGCGTAGACGACTTCCGCGCCGGCACGCCAGCGATCCCCAAAGCTGCGCTCGACGACGGCGCTGGCCTTGTTCTTCGCACGGCGCAGCAGTGGCTTGTCGGCGTCGGCGTCGCGCGCGTCCATCCAGGTGTAGTTCGCGCGGAGCGACCAGGCGTCGAGGCGGAACTGATACTCCAGCTCGGCTCCGTCGACCTTCGCGTGGGCGATGTTCTCGGCCCGGTTCTGCGGGCCGGTGAACGCGATCAGGTCGCTGACGCGCGTCGTATAGACGTTCGCCTTGAAGCGCTGGTTGGCATCCGGCGTGAACTCGAGCCCGCCTTCGGCGCTGCGCGAATACTCCGGCTTCAGGTCCGGATTGCCGGCGAACCAGCCGCCGTAGCCGGGATGGAACAACTCGTTCATCGTCGGCGCGCGGAAACCGCGGCCGATGTTCACGTAGGCGCGCCAGTGCGAATCGAAACGCCAGCCGAGCGCGAGCGAGCCGGTGGTCGCGCCGCCGAAGTCGCCGTTGTCGTCGTGGCGTACCGACACTTCGCTGTCGAGCGCGCCGAAGTCGCCGCGCCAGCCGCCGAACACGGCGCGGTTGTTGCGCGTGCGACCGTAGGTGGTGGTATTGGAGTACGTGTCGCGTGTCTCGCCTTTCTCGTGCACGAAGTCGAGGCCGGCGACCAGGCGCTGCGCCTGGTCGAGCTTGAATTCGTTCTGCCACAACAGGCTGTTGCGGCGGGTGAGCTGCAGCGTTCCGAACACCGGGGTCCGCAGATCCTCGCGTGCATTGCCGAAGGCGAGGCGATGGTTCCAGTTCTCGCCCAGCGCGCCTTCGAGGTTGATGCCGCCGTTCTGCTCGATGACGTGGGATTCGCCCTGGTCGAACTGCACGGTGCTGTCGCTGCGGTACAGCGAGCCGGACAGGACCTGGCTGCCGATCGCATGCGCGGCGCGACCGGTGAAGTTCTTGTTGCGGAAGCCGTCGTTGTCGGGATCGTAGATGCAGTACGGGTCGTCCGGCCCGTTGCAGATGCCCGGGTTCGTCGCGGAGAAGCCGCGCACGTGGCGCAGGCCGACCTGCACGCTGTAGCCGTCGCTGCCGTTCCAGTGGCCGATGCCGGCGCTGCCGTCCGCATCGCCGTAGCTGCCGTAGCTGGCGGCGACGCGCGGGCCTTCGAGCTTGCGCGTGAAGATCTGGATCACGCCGCCGATCGCGTCGGAACCCCAATAGCTGGCGCGCGGGCCGCGCACGATCTCGATGCGCTCGATGGTGTCGAGTGGCAGGTGCTCGAACGCGAACGCGCCGGTGTTCTGCGAGGACACGCGCACGCCGTCGATCAGTACCAGCACCTGGTTCGAATTGGTGCCGCGCAGGAACAGCGAGGTCTGCTGCCCGGCGCCACCGGTGCGGTAGAGGTCGACGCCGGCCTCGAGACGCAGCAGGTCGAACGCGTCGCGCGCGAGGCTGGCGTCGATGTCCTGGCGCGTGATGACGCTGACGTCGGCCAGCGTCGAGTCGACCGTTTCGGCGACGCGCGATGCGGTCACCTGCACGGTCGGTTGCAGTTGTTCCTCGTCCGCGCGAGCGGTGGCGGAAAGCGCGCTCGTCAGCGCGATGAAAAGCATGGAACGTCGAAGCATGAAAGGTTCTCCTGTCGCACACCCGCGTGACCAGGGCGTGGTGGAGAACGAACGCGCAGGACGAAGGACGCCCATGCCCGTCCGTTGCCCGCCGCAACGCCTGGAGCCGAACGCCTTCGCATCGCGATGTGCGACGTCGAACGACGCAGCCTCAGGCCGGTCTCCGGGCTCGCGAGCGACAGCGAAGGAACTTCGCGCATCGACCCGACCGCCTTCCCGCCGCGCGAGCGGCAGTGGCACTACGATCGGGCTGGACTCGCCTACCGTTGCGGGGGCAGCGCAGGAATTGAGACGTGCGATCCTGGAGGAACGCCTTCCGCCTCCTGCGATCGGGAAGGATCGCGGGAGACGCTCGTACCTGCTTCCCGTTTCACCCTGGACGCGACATCGCGGGCAGGGCACCTGCGGCGGCGCGCAGTGTAGTCGCGCGCCCGTCGGGGTTCAAATGAGGAAACGGGGTGATCGGGGGAGCGAGGTCGTGGTGCCGTCCCGGGCTCCGACACTCCGGGTGTTTGGCAACCGTGCGGACCGTCAATCGCGGTCGGTGCGCACGTCGACGCCGGCCAGTTCGCCGTCCTCGTCGACGTGCAGCGCGATCTCGATCGGGCGGCAGCAGACCGCGCAGTCCTCGACATAGCTCTGCGATCCGCCGGAAATGTCCGCCAGCGTCGTGAAGCGCTCGCCGCAATACGGGCAGTCGATGACGATCGTCTCGATCATTCGCCGTCCTTCAGGAACACCTGGATCAGGTCGTTGAGGAAACGGCGGCCGTCCGCGCTCGGTTGCAGGCGTGCCGGATCGTCGGTCAGCCAGCCGCGCCGACGGGCGATCGAGAGCGGCGTCGCGATGTCCGCCAGCGCGACGCCGGTGCGCTGCTCGAACCGGTCCGCGTCGACGCCGTCGTTGAGGCGCAGCGCGTTCAGCATGAATTCGAACGGACGATCCGCCGGTCCGACGGGCGCCGTCGTGCCGAACGACTCTCCGCGCGCGGCGCGTTCCAGGTAGCTGCGCGGCAGCTTCACCTTCGTCGTGCGCAGGATCGTGCCGTTCGAGGCGTCGCTGATCTTGCCGTGCGCCCCGGCGCCGATGCCGAGGTAGTCGCCGAAGCGCCAGTAGTTCAGGTTGTGCGCGCAGCGGCGGCCGTCGCGCGCGTACGCCGATACTTCGTATTGCGCGTAGCCGGCTTCGGCGAGCCGGGCCTGACAGGCTTCCTGCATGTCCCAGGCGCTGTCCTCGTCCGGCAACGGCGGCGGCTTGGCCGCGAACAATGTGTTCGGCTCGAGTGTCAGCTGATAGTGCGAGACGTGCGTGGGTTGCAGTGCGATGGCTCGCTCGACGTCGACGATCGCGCCGTCGAGGGACTGCTGTGGCAGCGCGTACATCAGGTCGATGTTGAAATTGTCGAAGCCGGCGTCGCGCGCCAGTCGGATCGCGCGTTCGGCCTCGCTCGCGGAATGGATGCGGCCGAGGCGGCGCAGCTTGTCGTCGTCGAAGCTCTGTACGCCGAAGCTGAGGCGGTTCACGCCGGCGCCGAGGTAGTCCTCGAAGCGGCCGTGCTCGACCGTCCCGGGGTTCGTCTCCAGCGTGACCTCCGCATCGCGTGGCAGCGGGATGCGCGCGGCGACGCCGTCGAGGATGCGTGCTATGGCGTCCGGCAGGAACAGGCTCGGCGTACCGCCACCGAAGAATACGCTGTGGAGCGGGCGATCCGCGATCGCCTGCGCCTGCTCCCGCAGGTCGCGGTCGAGATCGGCCAGCAGTGCGTCGACGTAGTCGTCGACCGGCATCGCGCCGTCCTTCGCATGCGAATTGAAGTCGCAATACGGACACTTGCGCACGCACCACGGGATGTGGACGTACAAGGACAGTGGCGGTGCGATCGACGGCATGGATGCTACGTGGGGCGAGGGCGCTTCAGAGATCGCGGCCGAGCTGCTCGCGCAGCCGTGCCAGGGCGATCCCGCGATGGCTGATGCGGTTCTTCACGGTCGCCTCGAGTTCGGCGGCGCTGCGCTGCGACGCCGTATCGAGGAATACCGGGTCGTAGCCGAAACCGTTCGTGCCGCGCGGCGCCGGCAGGATGCGGCCGTGCCAGCGGCCCTCGGCGATCAGTGGAGCGGGATCGTCGGCGCCGCGCAGCAGTGCGATCGAGCAATGGAAGTGGCCGGCACGTCCGTCCTCGGGAACGTCGCGCAGCGCATCGAGCAGCTTGGCGATGTTCGCGGCGGCGTCGCCGTGGCGTCCGGCGTAGCGTGCCGAATACAGTCCGGGCGCGCCGCCGAGCGCGTCGACGCAGAGGCCGGAGTCGTCGCCGATCGCCGGCAGGCCCGATTGTCGCGCGGCATGGCGGGCCTTCAGCAACGCGTTCTCGATGAAGGTGGTGCCGGTTTCCTCGGCATCCTCGATGCCGAGTTCGCCCTGCGCGACGAGTTCGATGTCGAATCCGGCGAGGATCTCGCGCATCTCGGCGAGCTTGCCGCGGTTGCCGCTCGCCAGGACCAGCTTCATGCGGAACACCCTCTCGTGGCATCCGTCGTGTTCGGGGACGCGCCATCCAGGATGGACGCCCGCTTTTGCGGGCAGGACACCAGGCAGGTCATGGCGACTCGGGTCCGATCAGATCCCAGCGATTGCCGTAGAGGTCTTCGAACACGATGACCGTTCCATACGGTTCGTGACGCGGCGACGCCTCCATGTGGGCGCCGGCGGCGACGAGGCGGGCATGGTCGCGGGTGAAATCGTCGGTGTGCAGGAAAAAGCCGACGCGACCGCCGTGCTGGCGCCCGACGGCGGCGTGCTGCTCCGGTGTCGTCGGGCGTGCAAGCAGCAACTGGAAGGCTGCATCAGCCTCGGGCGCGATGCGCACCCAGCGCTTGCCGCTACCGAGGTCGGTGTCTTCGAGAACGGCGAAGCCGAGCGCTTCGGCGAACCACGCGATCGCCTCGTCGTAGTCCCGCACGAGCAGGGCGATCTGGCCGATGCGGCGGCTCATGCGCGCTTCGCGAGGGCTTCGCGCTGCTTGCTGCAGAGCTCGGCGACGCCGGCCGATGCGAGCGCGAGCAGGGCGTCGAGCTCCTCGCGGCGGAAGGCATGGCCCTCGGCCGTACCCTGCACCTCGATGAAGCCGCCGCCGTCGTTCATGACGACGTTCATGTCGGTGTCGCAGGTCGAGTCCTCGGCATAGTCGAGGTCGAGCACCGGCGTGCCCTGGACGATGCCGACCGAGACCGCGGCGACGGCGCCGAAGACCGGGTCGCGCTTGATCGCGTTGCGCGAACGCAGCCAGTTCACCGCATCGACGAGGGCGACGTAGGCGCCGGTGATCGCGGCCGTCCGCGTGCCGCCGTCGGCCTGCAGCACGTCGCAGTC
>DBMH01000026.1 GCA_002297645.1 Rhodanobacteraceae bacterium UBA703
CCGCGCCGCGATGGCGCCACCGGCGTCGCCGCAGCTCGGCCTGTTCGCGCCGCCGATGCCGTCGCCCGCCGAGGAGGCATTACGCGCGCTCGATCCGGATGCGCTGAGCCCGCGCGAGGCGCTCGAGGCGCTGTACCGGCTGAGGAAACTGGTCTGAACCGGGGCCGCCGCCGCATTTGACCTGCGTCAGGGTAGCGCGCCGGCGTCGGCGCGAACATCGCCGCACCACCCCCGAGGAGTGTTGCGATGTCCACGACTACCCGTCTATGGATCGCCCTCGGCAGTCTGCTGGCAGCCACCTTCGCGGTACTGCTGTGGATGGGCCGGGAGATCTACCAGCAGGCACCGCCGATACCGGACAAGGTCGTCGCGGCGAGCGGCCAGGTACTGTTCACGCGTGCCGACATCGATACCGGCCGGCAGGTCTGGCAGAGCATCGGTGGCCAGCAACTCGGCTCGATCTGGGGCCACGGCGCGCTGATCGCGCCGGACTGGAGCGCGGACTGGCTGCACCGCGAATCCGACGAACTGCTCGGCCTGTGGGCCCGCCGCGACGGCACGCTGTGGAAGGATCTCGACGAAGGCCGGCAGGAAGCGCTGAAGGCGCGCCTGCGCAGAGAGCTGCGCACCAACACCTACGACGCGGCGAACGGCACGCTGGCGGTCTCCGCCGACCGCGCGCTTGCGATCTCGAACGTCGCCGCGCACTACGAGAGCCTGTTCAGCAACGATCCGGCGACCGCGAAGCTGCGCGAAACCTACGCGATGCGCGACGGCACGGTCGACACGCCCGAGCACCGGCGCCAGATGAGCGCGTTCTTCTTCTGGAGCGCGTGGGCGGCGGTGACGACGCGCCCTGGCGCGTCGATGAGCTACACCAGCAACTGGCCCTACGACCCCGTCGTCGGCAACACACCGACGCCGAGCGCGTTCCTGTGGACCGTCTTCAGCGTGCTGTTCATGATCGCCGGCATCGGCCTGCTCGCCTGGCACTACGCCGTCTGGCACGACAAGGAGCCGCACCTCGCCCCGCCCGCAAGCGATCCGCTGGCGAACCTGACGATCACGCCGTCGATGCGTGCGACCGCGAAGTATTTCTGGATCGTCATCGCGCTGTTCCTGACGCAGATCCTGCTCGGCGCGATCACCGCGCACTACCAGGTCGAGAAGGACTTCTACGGCTTCGCGATCTCCGAGGTGCTGCCCTACTCGCTGACCCGCTCGTGGCACACCGAGCTGGCCGTGCTGTGGATCGCGACCGCCTGGCTCGGCACGGGTCTCTACATCGCTCCGGCGGTATCGGGGCACGAACCGAAATTCCAGCGGCTCGGCGTGAACCTGCTGTGGGTCTGCCTGCTCGTCATCGTCGTCGGCGCGTTCGCCGGACAATGGTTCGCCGTGATGCAGAAGCTCGGCCTCGGCAACAACTTCTGGTTCGGCCACCAGGGCTGGGAGTACGTCGACCTCGGCCGCTTCTGGCAGATCTTCCTGTTCATCGGCCTGCTCCTGTGGCTGGTGCTGGTCGGTCGCGCCCTGTGGCCGGCGCTGCGGCGCAAGGACGACCTCGCCTCGATCGTCGGCCTGCTGTTCCTGTCGACGATCGCGATCGCGGCGTTCTACGGCGCCGGCCTGATGTGGGGCGAGCACAGCCACATCGCCGTGGTCGAGTACTGGCGCTGGTGGGTCGTCCACCTCTGGGTCGAAGGCTTCTTCGAGGTGTTCGCGGTCGCGGTGATCTCGTTCCTGTTCGTCAAGCTCGGCCTCGTGCGCGCGCGCGCGGCGACGGTCAACGTGCTGTTCGCGACCTTCGTGTTCATGGCCGGCGGCGTGCTCGGCACCTTCCACCACCTCTACTTCGCCGGCACCACGACGGCGGTGATCGCGCTCGGTGCCTCGTTCTCGGCGCTCGAGGTCGTTCCGCTCGCGCTGATCGGCATGGAAGCCTACGAGACCTGGTCGCACGGCCGCGCGACACCATGGATGGCGCGCTACCGCTGGCCGATCCTGTTCTTCCTCGCGGTCTCGTTCTGGAACCTCGTCGGCGCCGGCCTGTTCGGGTTCCTGATCAACACGCCGCTGGCGCTGTACTACATGCAGGGGCTGAACCTGACGCCGCTGCACGGCCATACCGCCCTATTCGGCGTCTACGGCATGCTCGGCCTCGGCCTGATGCTGTTCTGCCTGCGCGGCCTGAAGCCCGATGCGGCGTGGGACGAAGGCTGGCTGCGCGGTGCGTTCTGGGCGCTGAACATCGGCCTGTCGCTGATGGCCCTGCTGACCTTGCTCCCGCTCGGCGTGCTGCAGCTCTCGTCCGCACTCGAGCACGGCTACTGGCATGCGCGCTCGGCCGAGTTCATGGACCAGGCCATCGTGCATCTGCTGGTCTGGATGCGCATGCCGGGCGACACGATCTTCGCGGTCGGCGCGTTGCTGTTCACCGGGTTCGTGCTGCGTCTGTGGATCGCGCCGAAGCGCGTCCCGGCACGCATCGGCCGCGCCGCGGAAGAACGCGGCTGACGGATTTCCGCCATGGGCGGCTTGCCCTCGGGCGCGGCATTGGCCGCGCCCTTTTTTCTGTCCGGACGATCGCCGGATGACATCGCACGATCCCGGGAGATCGTTCCTGCCGCCCCTTCCGGCCGGATGCACCGATCGACCGACCGGAACGCCGCGCCGGCTTGACGTCCACTCCGCCAGGCACAACGATTCCACGCCTCCGGCACGATCGCCGGATACCTGCCGACCGAGGATGCCGTGATGCGCCGATGGCCTTTCGCGTTGAGTCTTTCCGCCCTTGCGGCCTGCGCGTCGAACGCGCCGCATGCCGCGGCCGGTGCGACGCCCGACGTGAAGGACGTCTCGAGTACGCAGGCCTGCGCGGAAGTGCAATGCGTCCGCGACATCCATGTCCGGCTCACGGACAAGGACGGCAAGCCATTCGAGCGGACATACGCGATGGTGCCGGTGGTGCAACCCGCTGGGGTCTCGATCTACGCCGGTCAGACGGTCCGTTTCGAGGCCGACGATTCCAACGGCCAGCTGGTCAACCTGCGCCGGGTCGAATCCGGCGGCGATCCGGCGCGCACGATCGAAGCCCGGCTCGAACAACTGCCCGATGGCGGCATGATGCTGACGACACGGAACCCGTTCCCGCGGCCGCTGAAAATCCGCATGGGCATGATGCTGCTCGACAGCGACCGCCTGTTGAAGACGACGAGTTGTCCCGTCATCCCCAACGGCTCCGGCTTCGAACATTGGCCGCATCCGATCTTCCAGGTCTTCCTGGGCGATCTCAGCCTGTTGCCCGACTCGTCCGGGATGCGTTGCGAGTGAATGTCGCAGCGAACGGTCGCCGGCACGCCAAGGCGCGGGCCGGCGGCGCGAAACGGAAGCTCAGCGAGGCGGCCGGGCAAATACCTGCTTCCCACCCACCCAGGTTTCCAGCACGACGGTCGACCAGATCCGCGCCGGCTCGTCCGTGAAGATGTCGCGGTCGATCAGGATGAAGTCGGCGAACCGGCCGGGCTCGAGCGTACCGAGCGTCTTCTCCGCATGGCCGGCGTACGCGGCGTCGAGCGTGAACGCGCGCAACGCCTGAGGCAGGGTCATGCCCTGCTGCGGATACCAGCCGCCCGGCGGCTTGCCGTCGTGGTCCCGGCGCGTCACCGCCGAGTACAGGCCGTAGAACGGATTCGGCGACTCCACCGGGAAATCCGATCCGGCGGCGACGACGGTGCCTTGCTCCAGGAACGTACGCCAGGCATAGGCACCCTTCATGCGTGCCTTGCCGAGGCGATCCTCGGCCATGTTCATGTCGGACGTCGCATGCGTCGGCTGCATCGAGGCGATCAGCCCCAGCGCGCGGAAACGCGGGATGTCCTTCGGATCGACGACCTGCGCGTGCTCGATGCGGTTGCGCAGGTCCTTGCCGCCTTGCGCCGCGTAGACTTTCGCGAACGAATCCAGCACCTCGCGGTTGGCGGCGTCGCCGATCGCATGCACGCCGACCTGGTAGCCCTTGCCGGTCGCCTTGGCGATCATCGCGGTCATTTCGTCGGGCGTGTGGAACAGGATGCCCTTGTTGTGCACGTCGTCCGAATACGGCGCCAGCAGCGCCGCGCCACGGCTGCCGAGCGCGCCGTCGGCATAGAGCTTGACCGAACGCACGTCGAGGAAGCCGCCGCCGTAGCCGGACAGCGGACCGTCGACGGCGAGGCGGTCGAAGTCCGCCTCGGTGCCGCCGATCATCGCGTAGAGGCGCGCCGTCAGCTTGTGCGCATCGGCGTAGCGCTTGAACAGCGCCACCGAGCCCGCATCGACGCCGGCATCGTGGACGCCGGTGAGGCCGACGCGCGCCATCTCCGCCAGCGCGGCGTCCAGCACCTTGGCCGCTTCCTTTTCGTCCATCGGCGGAATCGTCTTCGCGACCAGTTCCATCGCATGATCGACGAAGACGCCGGTCGGATTGCCGCCGGCATCGCGCTCGATGCGGCCGCCGGGCGGGTCTTTCGTATCCTTGTCGATACCGGCGAGCTTCATCGCCGCGCTGTTGGCCCAGCCGGCGTGGCCGTCGACACGCTCGAGCCACGCCGGGCGGTCGGAAACGACGGCGTCGAGCTCGCGCGCGGTCGGAAAGCGGCCGAGCTTCCAGTTCACCTGGTTCCAGCCGCGGCCCTGCACCCACCCCGCATCCCGGTGTGCGTCCGCGTGCCGTTTCACCACCGCCAGCGCCTCGTCCAGCGACTTCGTCGGCATCAGGTCGGCCTGGCGCAATGCGATGCCGAGTCCCATGACGTGCGCATGCGCGTCGATCAGTCCCGGCAGCAGCGTGCGGCCCTTGCCGTCGAGCACTTCGGCCTCGCCGGCCCGCCCGGCGAGACCGGCACGCGAGCCGGTCGCGACGACCTTGCCGTCCTCCACCAGCATCGCTTCGAAGCGCTGGAGTTTTCCGGCGGAATCGAGCGTGTAGCCGTTGACATGGTCGACGAAGAGATCTGCCGCAATTGCGGGAACGGCGCACCAGGCGGCGATCAGGACAGGCAGGCGGCGAAGAACCGTCATGGCGTGGAAACCCCGTTGGTTGTGCAGGAGTGCAGTCGCGCAGGCACGCGAATGCGACGCGCGTTGCGCGAGCATAGCGATTTCCACTTCGGGGGGCAGGAGCGCCGCGGTTCCGGCGCAGCCTGCCGTTTCCATGATGCCCGCCAACACGGCCCGCACCTCGCGCACCTGGTCTGCAACGCGCGAATCGAATGCTCCCACTCGCCGTCGCGCGGCACCGCGCGCTCGAAGCGCAGCAGCCTCGACGCGGCCACGTCGAGCTGCGCGTGAAAACGCAGGATCTCGGCCAGTGCCGCGTCGTGGTCGTCCTTGCCGACGAGGAATACCTTCTTGTCGCGGCACACGCCGATGCAGGTCCCGCGGCGCTTCGATTCGCCGCGATCGCGGCCTTGTCGACGGGATCCGCTTCCAGCCGCTTCGCCGCGGACAGCAGCGGCACCAGGATCGCAGGAAGGCCGCCCCTCAGGAGAATCGCGGCCGGCGGCAGCAGGACGAAGCGCGACGGGTACAGACCCGCGACCGGCCGCAGCGCGCCCAGGTTCACGGTGCAAAACCCTTCCGCACGTGACTGCGCGCAAAGGCCCCGTCATGGGGAGGCCTCGAGGAAGCGGCGCGGCAGCCCTGCCGCAGGAGCCGCCTCAAGCATCAGCCGGTCCATCGCGCGGACGCTGGATCAGGACGCGCACCCCGCCGTCCGGCAAGCGCTCGGCATGGTGGCGCAAACCCCGCTCGGTCAGCGCGGCCAGGAGCGGGGGCGGCCACAGCGGCGTCAACACGACGAGGCACTCTCCCGCCTCGAGCGCATCGGCTGCCATCAGCGCACGCAGCAGCGGCTCCGGCGTGAGCAGGCCACGCAGGTCCAGTTCCACCGGCCGGCCACCGGGCTCGGTCGCATCGGGCACGATCCGGGTCATGCCGGCCATCTCAACGCGTCGACGGCCACAGCGCGTTGATCCACGTCAAACCACCGAAGCGAACCGTCCGTGGCCTGATCTGCGTCAAGGCCGCGGCAATACGGTCGCTTCACAATCGCAGCATGAACGCGCGCAACGACGACGGCAGGAAGAATCCTGGGGGAATCCCGCTGCGGCTGGACATGTCGTCCGCGGTTCGCGGCGCCGCAGCGATGGAGGGGCGCGCCCTCCGTGCGGCAATCGCCGACGTGCCCGCCCTGCTGGCGAGTGCGCCGCATCGCCTGATGTTCCTCGCCGGCGCGACGGCCGTTCTCGCGTCGATGCTCTGGTGGGCCGGCTTCCTCGTCGCCGGATACGCCGGCCACGCGTTTCCTTCCGCCCCGGTGCCGGCCGGCTGGGCGCATGCGGTGTTCACGCAATACGGCATGCTGCCGGCCTTCATGTTCGGCTTCCTGCTGACGGTGTTCCCGCGCTGGATGAACCAGCCGGCGCTGGAACGGCGCCAGTATGTACCGGTGTTCGCCGGGATCTTCGCCGGCTACCTGATCGCCCAGGTCGGCCTGCTCGACCGACGCCCGCTGCTGCTGGCCGGCATCGCGCTGATGCTCGTCGGCTGGATCTCGGCCCTGGCTGCGCTCGGTGGCGTGCTGTGGCGCAATGCGGCCCGGGACCGCCACGCGCTGTCGTGCTTCGCCGCGCTGGTGCTCGGGGCGTGCGGGCTCGCCGCCTTCGGCGCGTTCGCCCTCGGCGCGCCGTGGCAGTTCGCCTTCGTCGCGATCAAGCTCGGCACGTTCGGCCTGCTGCTGCCGGTCTACTTCACGGTCTGCCACCGCATGGTGCCGTTCTTCAGCGCGAGCGTCGTGCGCGAGGGCTATCGCGTGTTCAAGCCCGGCTGGAGCATGCCGCTGACCTGGGCCCTGCTGATGCTCCATCTCGCGCTGGACCTCACCCACCGCCAGGACTGGCTGTGGCTGGCCGATGCGCCGCTGGCGCTCGTGTTCGCGATCCACGCGATCGGCTGGCAGCCATGGAAAGGCACGACGCCCGGCCTGCTCGCGGTATTGCATCTCGCGTTCGCCTGGCTGCTGGTCGCCTTCGTGCTGTATGCGGCGCAGAGCCTGCTCGCCTTCCTCGACTACGGTTTCCTGCTCGGTCGCGCGCCGGTGCATGCGCTGACGATCGGCTTCTTCGGATCGATGCTGGTGGCGATGGTCACGCGCGTGACCCAGGGACACTCCGGACGCCCGCTCGAGATGGGGCGCATTCCGTGGCTGACGTTCGTCCTGCTGCAACTGGTCGCCGTCGTGCGGATCGGCGCGGAAGTCTCGTCCGACGCGCCGCTGTGGCTGATCGTCGCGGCCGTCGGCTGGCTGATCGCGTTCGCGCCGTGGGTCGTGCGCTCGGCGTGGATCTACCTGACGCCGCGCACGGACGGACGGCCGGGATGAACGCCGCGACGCGACGCCCGGG
>DBMH01000286.1 GCA_002297645.1 Rhodanobacteraceae bacterium UBA703
CGCCGCACCGTCGACGTGCTGGTCAACGTGTTCAAGGCAGCGAACCCCGGCACGCACCCCGGCGAAACCGTCGCTCCGGCGGATCTCCTTGCGGAAGGCGAGCGCGAGGTGCGTCGCAAGCTCGGCGCGCAGCCGGAGCAGCGCGCCGCCCTGCTCGAGGCCCTCGGCCGCGCCCGCAACGGCCTCGGCACCTACGCCGAAGCGGGGCCGCTGCTGGAAGAGGCGCTGGCGCTCCGTGTCGCCGGCGACGATCGCCTCGCGGAAGCAAGTGTCCGGCTGGCGCTCAGCGCGACACGCAGCCGCCAGACGCGCAATGAAGACAGCCTGGCGGAAGCCGAGCGCGCCTACGCCCTCAGCGACGACGATTCGCGCCAGGCCGCCGAACTGCGCGCCACGGCGGACCTGCACGCCGGCATCGAACTGGCGAATCTCGATCGCTGGGTCGACGCCGAGCCGCGCCTGCGCCGCAGCGCCCGGTCGCGCGCGATGCTGTTCGGCAAGGACAGCGAACCGTACTGGCAGGTGCTCGTACCACTGGGATTCAATCTCGCGGCGCAGCGGCGCGGCGAAGAAGCGCTCGCCCTGCTCGACCCGGCATGGGCGGCGATCGTGGCACGCACCGAGCCCGGCGACTGGGAGCGCGGCTACCTGCTCGATGCGCGCGCCTACGCCCTGAACCGCGTCGGGCGCTACGCCGACGCGGTCGAACTGCATCGCGAGGCCCTGGTCGCCGCCGAGCGCATCTACGGGGACGACCACCCGGACTACTACACGACCTTGTCGAATCTCGGCCTGTCGCTGTACCAGAACGGCGACATGGCGGAAGCCGCGGAGGCGTTCAGACGCTGCATCGAATGGCGGGAAGCGAATCCGACGCGCAAGTCGATGCAGCGGCCCGACACGCAGCTGCGCGCCTACGCGCTCGCGCTCGACGCCAGCGGGCAGAGCGAGACGGCGATCCAGGTGCTGCGACGCATGCAGGCGGATCGCGAGAGCATCGAGAACGTCACCGCGACGGAAGAGACGGAAGCCTGGCTGCTGCTCGCCCGTGCGCAGCGGCATGCGCGCCGGCACGCCGAAGCGGCGGCGACGCTGGAGACTTATTTCTCCGCTGTCGAGCGGGGCGGCTGGCGCGACGCGCGCGCCGCCGGCCTGATCGAACGCAACGCGCTGGCGATCGAACGCGGCCGGGCCGAGAGAGGCTGCAAGGACGCCGTCGAGGCATTGGACATCCGGAGTGCGCAGCCGAAGGCGGCCGACCGGCTGCATGCCCAGGCCGCGCTGGCGGCGTGCTGGACCGAGACCGGTGAACGCGGTCGCGCGAAACCGCTGATCGAGATCTTGTCGGGTCCCGGCCGCCCCGCGCTGGCTCCGAGCCAGCGCGAAGCGGTCGAGGCGGCACTTTCGCGCTGGCGCGTCAGCGCGCCAGTGCCAGGGACAGGGCCGGCCAGTAGGTGATGACCAGTACCGCCGCGAGCAGGATCAGGAAGAACGGCGCGCTCGCGCGGACCAGGGTCAGCACCGGCTTGCCGAAGCGCATGCTGGCGATGAACAGGTTCATGCCGACCGGCGGCAGGAAGATGCCGAGCTGCAGGTTGGCGAGGAACACGATGCCGAGGTGGATCGGATCGACGCCGTACTTCAGCGCTACCGGCAGTACCAGCGGCACCAGGATGATGATCGCCGGGAAGCCCTCGAGCAGCATGCCGAATACGAGCAGGAACGCGTTCAGCACCAGCAGGAACATGCCCTTGCTGGTGATGCTGTCCTGGATCGCATTGAACAGCTTCTCCGGCACCTCGGCGTCGATCAGCCAGTTCGTCAGCGCCAGCGAAAAGCCGAGGATGACGAGCAGCGCGCCGACCAGCACCATCGCCTCGCGTGCGACGCGCGGCAGCTTGGCGAGCGGAATTTCGCGGCGGATCACGACCGTCACGATCGCCACGTAGAGCGCGGTCGCCGCGGCGGCTTCCGATGCCGCGAGCTTGCCGGAATAGATGCCGGCGAGGATCACGAACGGCAACGGCAGTTCCCAGGCCGCGCCCTTCACGGCGGCGAGCAGTTCGCCGCGACCGGTGCGTTCGCGCACGACGCCGACGCGACGCGCATGCCACAGGCTGTAGATCGACAGCAGCACGACCATCAGCGCGCACGGCAGCACGCCGGCCCGGAACAGCGCGTCGATCGTGACCGGCGGCGTGGTGTGGAACTGCTGCGCGACGACGCCGTACAGGATCAGCGGCATCGACGGCACCAGGATCAGGCCGAGGCTGCCCGACGCGGTGAGCAGGCCGAGCGAGAACTTCTCGCCGTACTTCTGCTGCAGCAGCGCCGGATACAGCACCGCGCCGAGCGCGACGATCGTGACGCCGGTGGCGCCGGTGAACGCGGTGAACATCGCGCAGGCGAGCACGGCGACGATCGCGAGGCCGCCCGGCAGCCAGCCGAGCAACGCGTTCGTCACGCGCACGAGGCGCTGCGGCGCCTGGCTCTCGGCGAGCAGGTAGCCGGCCAGCGTGAACAGCGGGATCGCGATCAGCGCGGGCATGTCGGCGAGGCGGTAGAACTCGACCGCGACGGCGATGCCGTCCTGGCCGGCCGCGCGGAAGCCGAGCAGCGCGACGGCGCCGATCAAGGCGAACAGCGGCGCGCCGAGTGCCGCCAGGATCAGCAGGGCGATGACGGCGAGCAGGATCATGGCAGCTCCGGCGCGAGTACCGGCATGGCTTCGTTGCGTGGCGGCAGGAAGGCGTGCACGGCGAAACGCAGCGAGAGCAGGCCGAAGCCGACCGGGATGATCGCCTCGATCATCCAGTTCGGGATGCCGGCGATCCGGCCGCTGCCGCCGTAGTCGAGCATGACGAGGCCGTAGCCGTACCAGGCGACCAGCCCCGACACCGCGGCGGCGAAGAGCAGGGTCACCATATGGATCGTGCGCCGCATCCTGCCGTGCACGAAGTGCGCGAGGATGTCGAGGCCGATGTGCTTGTCGTCGCGCGCCGCGGCGAGCGCGCCGAGCATCGCCGTCCACAGCACCATCGCGCGCAGCAGCGGATCGGCCCATTCGATGCCGGTGTCGAAGGCGTTGCGCAACACGATCTGCGCGCCGGCGAGCACGACCATCGCCAGCACGAGCACGGCGATCAGGCCGGTCTCGACGCGATCGAGCCAGACCAGCGCGCGACGAGAGCCCGGATTCATTTCGCGCCGCCGCGCGCTTCCGCCAGCGCCGCGTCCAGCGCCTTCTGCATCTCGGCGGACAGCGCGCCGCTGGTCGCGAGCTGCTTCTTCGCATCGGCGCCGACGGCTTCCCAGTTCTTGCGCTCCGACTCGTCCGGCGCGATGAACTTGATGCCTTCCTTCTCGAGCGCGGCACGCGCGGACGTGTTGTCGGCGCGCGTCTGCTTGTCGATCTGCGCGAACGCGGTCGCGATCTCGTCGCCGACGGTCTTGCGGTCCGCCTCGGACAGCGCGTCGAACGCTTTCTTGTCGACCGCCAGCTCGCCGATCGTATAGATCACCGGCAGGTCGACCACGTACTTGATCTTGGTGTGCCACTGGAATGCGATCGCACCGGCGGTCGTGTTCGCCGCCGTGTCGATCAGGCCGGTCTGCAGGCTGGTGTAGACGTCCGACAGCGGCAGCGGAATCGGCGCGACTCCGGCGGCCTTGAAGGTCGCCTCGGCGATCGCGTCGCCCTGCGGCACCCACACCTTCGCGCTCTTGAGGTCGTCGCGCGTCTTCAGCTCGCGCGTGCTCATGAGATAGGCGAAACCGCCGCCGCTCATGCCGAGCAGTTCGAAGCCGTTCTTGCGGAACTGCTCCTTGACCAGCGGATCGACCTTGGCGCGCACCTGGTCGATCTCGTCCTGCGTGCGGAACAGGAACGGCACCGTGTAGGCCTGCGCGTCCTTCGTGATCACGCTGGCTTCGCCGCCGGTGAAGGCGCCGCCCTGCAACTGGCCGATCTTGATCTTGCGCAACACGGTGGAGGCGTCGCCCATCACGCCGCCGGGATAGAACTTGAGCTCGACGCGTCCCTCGGTCTTCGCCTTGATGGCGTCGGCGCCGGCGCGCATTTCCTTCATCCAGTTGGTGCCGTCCGGCGCCATCGTGGCGATCTTGAGCGTGGCCGCTTCCGCGCCGGTGGCGGCGAAAGCGAGGGCGAGGGCCAGGGAGAGCTTGTTGAACGTAGTCATCGTCATCCTCGAGGAACGAAGAAAGGGGCTTTGTCGTCCGGTACCGCAAGCACCGGTCCCGGCAGTCGCCGGGCAGACGTCATGTCGTGCGGTACGCCGCGGTCAGAAGAAATCCTTGCCCGATTCCAGCAGCTTCTTCGCACGCTGCTGTGCCAGCACGTTGACCAGGGTCAGACCCGGGGCATGCGGGTCGGCGGCGATCGCCTCGTTCAGGAGCCGGTCGTGCAGTTCCTGGTCGAACACGAGCCGCGCGTAGCGCTCGGCGTAGAGCACGCGCACCATCTGGTTCCTGCCGCCGGACAGCGCAAGGGCCTTCTCGAACAGCGCCTTGCCCTCCTCCGGCTTTCCGCCCAGCGAAGCGGGACGCAGCGTGGCGAGCACGCCGAGGTACATGTACGGCTCGCCCTGCTGATAGCCCGGCTCGAGCGCCACGACCCGCTCGATCAGGGACTGCACTTTCGGGATGTCGGCGATCGACGTCCAGTCGGACGTATGGGTCTGGATGCGCCCGGCCCAGGCGGAAGCCAGCGCGTAGATCACGCCGACGTCGCTCTTGCCGGTCCTCGCGACTTCCGCCTGAAAGCCTTCGAAGGGCTGGTCGAGCTGCTTGCACAACCCCGGCAGCTGGATGCAGGTCGCGCGGCGCGCGTAGTCGAAACTGCGTGCGGACAGGCGCGTCGCCCGCTCCGCGTCGTCGACGAAGCCGCCGGCATAGGCGCCATACAGGCGCGCACCGGCGACGAGCATGCCGACGTTCTGCGGGTCGCCCTGGATCAGGCCGTCGATGAGGATCAGCCACGCCGGGATGCCGTCGCGCGCCGTCGTCACGTCGTCCTGGTCCAGCATGCCGGCGGTCAGGTTGTCGGCGAACTTGCGACTGGCGTTGCTGACGATCGTCGCGCAGCCGCCGAGCGCGAGCAGCGCGCACGCGAGGCCGATTCGTAGGGAGAGTCGTTTCATCGTTCGATGTTCCTGGATGGGCGCATCGCGGGTCGGCGAGACGCCGCCGCGCAGGGTTGCATGGCCCGGGTGAACGCAGCTTGAGGTCACCCGCGATCGAAGAAGGCCTCGGCCGCCTCCAGCGTGTTCTCCATCAAGGTGGCGACGGTCATCGGTCCGACCCCGCCCGGAACCGGCGTGATCCACGCGGCGCGCTCGGCGGCCGGCGCGAATTCGACGTCGCCGACGAGGCGGCCGTCGTCGAGGCGGTTGATGCCGACGTCGATGACCACGGCGCCGGGCTTGATCCATTCACCCCGGACCAGCCCGGGCTTGCCGGCGGCGACGACGACGATGTCGGCCTGGCGCACCTCGGCCTCCAGGTCCGCCGTGAAGCGGTGGCAGCCGGTCGTCGTGCAGCCGGCCAGGAGCAGTTCGAGGATCAACGGGCGGCCGACGTGGTTCGACACGCCGATGACCACGGCCTTGCGTCCGCGCACCGGGCGATCGGTGTGCGACAGCAGGGTCATCACGCCCTTCGGCGTGCAGGGACGCAGGCCGCGCTGGCGCAATGCGAGGCGTCCGACATTTTCGGCCTGGAAGCCATCGACGTCCTTGCGCGCGTCGATGCGGTCGATCAGCCCGGTCGCGTGGATGCCTTCCGGCAGCGGCAACTGCAGCAGGATGCCGTGAATGGCGGGATCCGCATTGAGGCGATCGATCAGCGCGACCAGTTCGGATTCCGGCGTCGTCGCCGGAAGGTCGAAGTCGAACGAGCGGAAGCCGACCTGCTTGCAGGCACGGCGCTTGTTGCGCACGTAGACCATCGACGCGGGATCGGCGCCGACCAGCACGACGGCGAGGCCCGGCGCCGGCAATCCGGCGGCAAGTCGCGCCCT
The DNA here is from genome assembly GCA_002297645.1 of Rhodanobacteraceae bacterium UBA703. GTDB lineage: Bacteria > Pseudomonadota > Gammaproteobacteria > Xanthomonadales > Rhodanobacteraceae > Dokdonella_A. Next base: position 6,038 of record DBMH01000286.1, read on the forward strand.
CACGCGGGTGGCGACGCCGTCGAGCACGTCGTCGGCGATCCGGCGTCCATCCAGCAGTCGCGCAGCCATTGGGATTCCGGTGCAAAACGTGGATTATCCCACGTCCGGGAGGCTCCGATCCATTCCGGAACCCGCGCGAAAGCGAACGGGTGCCGGGCAATCCGAGCCGCCCTTCACGAATCCGGGAACTGCGCCATGACCGACACCGACACCCAACTGGAAGCCGCCGTCTTCCGCCGCCTGCTCGACCACCTGCGTCGCCGCACCGACGTCCAGAACATCGACCTGATGATCACCGGGGGCTTCTGCCGCAACTGCCTCGCCGACTGGTATCGCGAAGCCGCGGTCGAGCGCGGCATCGAACTCGATAAGGACGCGGCCCGCGAGCGCATCTACGGCGAACCATTCGAACAATGGAAAGCCCGGCATCAGCCGGACGCCACGCCGGAGCAGCTCGCGGCGTTCGCGAAAGCGCGAGAGCGGCACGGCTGACGGGTACGCTGCCGCGGCGGGATCTCCGCGAAGCGCGGGATCCGGTTGCCCTGGATACGGAAAGAGCGCCGCATACGGCGCCGGCGCCGCCCCGACATCGGGCCCGCCGGGAATTCCCCGGCAGGCCCGACATGGGCTCATTCCTCGAGGCGCTTCTCGGACAGCGTGACGCGGGTGTTCTTGCGCAGCGCGGACACGAACTCGCGCGTCGTCACGGAACCGAGGCTCTCGGTCAACGTGTTGCGCGTCGCCTCCCGCGTCTTCGCGTCGAGCTTGGACGGATCGCCGTCGACGACCGCATCCAGTCGCACCAGTGCGTACTCGTCACCGGCCATGTCGACGAGCTTGAACTCGGACTTGCCTTCGGCCGGGCGCGGCATCGCGAACACGGCCTGCACGAGGGTGCCTTCCGGCACGGCTGCTTCGCGACCGATGCCCTTCTGCTCCTCGATCTTCAGGTCGTGCTTGCCGGCGAGCTGTTCCAGCGTCTCGCCCTTGCCCAGTTCCGCGAACAGCGCGTCGGCCTGGTCCTTGGCCTCCTTCGAGAGGCGCTCGGCGAGGATGCGGCTGCGCACGGACAGCTTCACCGTCTCGAGCGGAATCGGCTCGGCCGGCTTGTGCTCGGCGATGCGCACGACGACGACGTGGTTCGGCCCGATCTCGATCGGGTCGGAGTTGTTGTTCTGCACCAGCACGCTGTCGGAGAACGCCGCCTTGACCACGCCCGGGTTCGCGGCGATGCCGTCGCCGCCCATGCGGGGGAACAGCGCGGTCTTGCCGACCTTGAGGCCGAGCTCCTTCACCGCGGGTTCGAGCGATGCCGGGTTCTGGAAGACGAGATCGGTCAGGCGACCGGCCTTCTCGGCGTAGACGCGCTCCTTCTCCGTCTCGGCATACTCCTTGGCGAGATCGGCCTTGACCTCCTCGAACGGGCGCGTCTTGCCGGGGCGGACGTCGCGCAGTTCGATGATGTGGTAGCCCTCGCTGCTCAGGACCGGCTTGGACACCTCGTCCTTCTGCAGCGCGAACAACGCGGTCTCGAACGCCTCGTCGGTGGATCCCTTGTCGAGCCAGCCGAGGTCGCCGCCGGAATTCTTCGAACCGAGATCGTCGGATTCCTTCTTCGCCAGGTCGGCGAAGCTCTTGCCGGACTTGATCTGCGACTCGATGTCCTCGGCCTTGGCCAGCGCCGCCTTCTGGTCGTCCGGGCCGCCCTTGCCGCCGACCTTGACGAGGATGTGCGAGGCGAGGCGCTGCTCGGCAGTGACGTAGCGCGCCTTCTCCTTCTCGTAGCGATCCTTCAGCACGCTGTCGTCGGGCGTCTCGTCGACGTGGACGCCGGCGGCATCGAGTTCGACGTAGTCGAGGGCGACGCGCTCGGGCGTCATGTACTCGGACGCATGCTCCTTGTAGTACGACTCGATGTCGGCGTCGGACACCTCGGCGTCCGGCTTGGCGACCGGCTTCGGAAGCTTGGCGTAGTGGAAATCGCGGCGCTGGTCCTTGAGACGCAGGTAGGTGTCGATCTCCGCGTCGGTGACCAGCGCGGTGGCGTTGACCTGCTGCGGCAGCTCGCGCACGGCGAGGTCGTCGCGCACCCGCTGCTCGAACCCGGCCGGGGTCATGCCCTGCGAGGAGAGCAGCATGCGGTACTGGTCGGGATCGAACTTGCCGTCGTTCTGGAACGCGCCGATGGCGAGGATCTCGCTGCGGATCCGGTCCGGCGAAATGGCGATGCCGAGCTTGTCGTTCGCGTCGAGCAGCACGCGCTCGTCGACCATGCTGTTCAGCAATTGCAGCTTGATCTCCGGGCGATCCAGGAACGAGGCGTCGCCGCCCTCGCCCATCATCTGCACCATGCGCTGGCGGTACTGGGCGAAGCGTTCGCGGAACTGCTCCTGGCTGATCTCGCCCTTGCCGACGCGCGCGACGCTGGTGTCGATGTTCGCGACGAAGTAGGACTCGATGCCGAAGAACGAGAAGCCGATGACGACGAGACCGAGGACGATCTTCACCAGCAGGCTGGATTTCTTTCCGCGAAGCAGTTGCAGCATGAGGACGGGAACCTGTTCTGGATGGATGCTCGGTGGAGCCGCTGCGGCTCGTTCCGGGCGGCGGATTCTACGCGTTCGCACGAGGCGATCGCAGCGGGCGCGGGGAGCCCATGAAAGCCAAGGGCGCCACGTGGGCGCCCTTGCGGTGACGCTGGCTGGACCGTGCATTGGCCGGTCCGCCGCGGCCGGAAGCATCCCCATCCTGCTTCCGGTACAACTTGGTGGGTGCTGAGGGTTTCGAACCCCCGACCCTCGCCTTGTAAGGGCGACGCTCTACCGCTGAGCTAAGCACCCGGATCGTTTCGAGAACCCCGGCCGACTTCGCCGGGTACGACGAAGCGGGGCCTCGAGAGACTGATCAGCCGAGGGCGTCCTTGAGCGCCTTGCCGGCCTTGAATGCAGGGACCTTCGACGCCTTGATCTTGATCGTGTCGCCGGTGCGCGGGTTGCGGCCGGTGCGCGCAGCGCGCTTGCGGACGACGAAGGTGCCGAAGCCGACCAGCGAGATCGAATCACCGGCCTTCAGGGTCTTCTTGACCACCTTGAACATCGCTTCGACCGCGCGCTCGGCGTCGGCCTTGGTAAGGCCCGACTCATCGGCAATGGCGGAAACAAAGTCGCCTTTATTCATGTAGAACTCCCGTCTCGGAGCAAGCGCTCCGCTTTGAATTTGATCGAGCCGAAGCACGCGTTCGAGAGGTGGGAACACCTCGAATGTCGTCTGCTTCGCTACCCCGCGATCGCCCGGATATTCCATCGCCCGGATCGCGGCGCGCCCTTTATACCAGCGCCCCCAAGGGTGCGCAATAAAGACAGGGCGCGGCTTTCCGCCGGTTTGCGCGCGATTTTGCGGGGATCCTCGCTCGCCGCTCCCCGACGGCGGAGCCCCGCCGAACCCGGTCCGGTCGCCGCCGCCGACGCCGGCCCTCCG
>DBMH01000213.1 GCA_002297645.1 Rhodanobacteraceae bacterium UBA703
TCCACCGCTCGCGTCGCCGACGCGGCGCCGTCGCGCCTGAAGATCGCCGGCGACCTGCGCGTGCGCGCGCAGGGCGACTACGGCAATCCGCGCGCACAGGACCGCAACAGCGCCTCGGTGCGCGGGCGACTCGGCGCGACCTGGGACATCAACGATTTCGTCAGCGTCGGCGGACGGCTGGTCACCGGCGACTTCGACGACCCCAACAGCACCGACGTCGCGATCTCCAACTGGGACGACAAGTTCCGCGTCAGCCTCGATCTCGCCTACACGCGCCTGAACTTCGGCGAGACCCAGGTGTACTTCGGCAAGATGCCGCTGCCGTTCGCCCACACGGAACTCGTCTGGGACAACGACGTCAACCCGCAAGGCGTTTCCGCGACGTACAAGCACGCGCTCGGCAACGGCGGCGCGCTGCGCGCCAACGGGCTGTTCTTCCTCGTCGACGAGCAGGCGACCGGCCCCGAGAGCACGATGCTCGGCGGCCAGCTCGGCTACGACTCGCCCGCGTTCGGCGACTGGAAGTTCGATGCATCGGCCTCGTACTACCACTACACGCTCGACAGCCTCGCGGGCGCCGACGCCGGCGACTTCCGCAGCAACCTGCGCAGACCGGACGGCAGCTACCTGTCGGACTTCCATCTCGGCGACCTCCTCGTCGGCGCGACCTATGGCGGCTTCGGCGAGCGCTTCCCGCTGCGCATCGTCGGCGACTACGTGCGCAATTTCGGCGCCGCCACGTCGGCGGACACCGGCTACAGCCTCGACCTCCTGTTCGGCCGCACCAGCGCGCCGGGCGACTGGCGCGTCGGCTACGGGTATTCCGTGGCGCAGACCGACGCGGTACTGGCGGCGTTCTCGCACGACAACACCGGCATCGCCACGAACTATCGCCAACACCTGCTCGCGGCGGACTACATGTTCGCGCCGAACGCGCTGATCACCGCCAGCTGGGCGCACTACAAGCCGTACCAGGCGCAGGACGCCGGCTCGCTCGATCCGCACGCGTGGCTCAACCGTTTCCGCCTCGCGCTGCTCGTGAACTTCTGACCCTGCGCTTTCCCGAATCCACGACCGGACCCCATCCATGAAACGATCCGCCCTGCTCCGCCTGTCCCTCCTCGCCGCCGGCGCCTGCCTCGGCACCGGCCTCGCGACGGCCGCGCCGTTCTATCGCCTCGAATCCGCCACGGTCCTGCCGTCGGAATCGCCCGACTGGGACTACGTCACCCTCGACGCCGCCCACTCGCGCCTGTTCATCGGCCGCCGCGGCGACGGCGTCGCCGTGTTCGACACGCACGCGAACACGCTGCTCCGCACGCTCGACGATTCGGCGGAAGGAAACGCCATCGTGCTCGCCGCTCCGTTCAAGCGCGGCTACACCGTCAACGAGGACGGAACGTCGACGGTCTTCGACCTCGACACGCTGAAGACGATCGAGCGGCTCAAGCTCGGCGACGCCGCCGACTCCGGCGTGTTCGAGCCCGTGACCGCCCAGGTCGTCGTCACGATGAGCGACTCGCAGGAAATCCGCTTCGTCGACGCGAAGAGCGGCAAGCCCGGAGCGACGCTCAAGATGACGTCGAAGAAATTCGACGGCCTCGCGGCCGACGGCGCCGGCAACGTCTTCATCGCCCAGCGCGACCGCGGCTCGGTCGCGAAGATCGACGCGCGCACGCGCACGCTGGCGGCCGAGTGGCCGATCGCGGGCTGCGAGCAGCCCACCGGGCTCGCCTACGACGCCGGGAACCGCCGGGTGTTCGTCGGCTGCCGCGGCGCGAAGCCCGTGCTCGCCGTGCTCGACGCCGCCGCCGGCAAGGTCGTGGCGACCCACGAGATCGGGCGCGGCAACGACGGCGTCGTCTACGACGCCGGAACGCGCCGGGTCTACACCGCCAACGGCGTCGACGCCAACGTGGTGATCTTCGACCAGGTGGACGCGGACTCCTACCGGCTCGCCGAGGCGACCACGACGCGGCCCTATGCGCGCACGATGGCGCTGGACCCGGCCACGCGGAAGCTCTACCTGGTCACTGCCGAAGGCACGGTCGATCCGTCGAAGGCCGTCAATCGCGGTCCGGCGCCGTTCTATCCGAACCGCTACCACGCCGGCACCTTCGTGGTGCTGACCTATGCGCCGCGCTGATCGCGCGACCGCTGCGGGCGGCGGCAGGCATCGCGTCCTGCCGTCGCGGCGGCAAAAAGCCATCCGCGCATGTACCGCCGACTCCCGTGCTCCGCACGACGACTGGAGGGACAGCGTCCGGGACGGGAAGCCCATGCGCGGATGGCAGCAACCGCATCGGCACCCGTTGTACGCCGCAGCGCCTGACGTGCCCGTGACGCGGGACGTCAGCGGCGTGTCAGCGGACTCCTGCGACCGTCCGAGCATGAACACTGCCCCGCGTTTCTCACACCCCTTCGTCGCGAGGACGTCGCGACGCCGTGCCCTGCTCGCCCTGCTGTCGCTTCCGTTCTGCGCGGCGGCAGCCGCTCCTTCGGCAGCCTCGAACGACAAGGCCGCGCAGAAAGCCGCGCGGCGCAAGGCGCGCGAAGACGCGCTCGACGCGTTGCGGCGCGGCGAGATCCTTCCGCTGGCGCGCATCCTCGACATCGCCTCGCGGCACCTTCCCGGCGACACCATCGAAGTCGAGTTCAAGGGCGGCCCCGTCTACGAGGTGAAAGTGCTGACCGCCGACGGAAGCATCCGGGAGATCGTCCTCGACGCGCGCACCGGCGCGCTCGTCCGCATCAAGGACCCGTGATGCGCGCGCTGCTGGTCGAGGACGATCCGGACGTCGGCGCGGACATCGCCGGAGCGCTGGGCGCGGCCGGCTTCGTCGTCGACGCGACGGAGGACGGCGTGGACGCGTGGTATCGCGGCGACGTGGAGGACTACGACGTCGCCGTGCTCGATCTCGGCCTGCCGCGCCTGGACGGCCTTTCGGTCCTGCGGCGCTGGCGCGCGGCGGGACGCGCCTTCCCGGTACTGATCGTCTCCGCGCGCGGGGACTGGACCGAGAAGGTGGAAGGCATCGAGACCGGCGCCGACGACTACCTGGCCAAGCCGTTCGAGCTCGGCGAACTGATCGCGCGCGTGCGCGCGCTGACGCGCCGCGCAGCCGGCCTGGCCACGCCGCTGCTGGCCTGCGGCCGGCTGGTGCTCGATACGCGCCGCATGTCGGCCAGCCTCGACGGCCGCCCGGTCCGGCTCTCGCCGCTCGAGTTCCGCTTCTTCGACTACCTCGCCCACCAGCCCGGCCGCAGCGTCCCCGCCGGCGAGCTCGCCGATCACCTCTACGGCACCAGCGAGGCCGCGGACACCAATGCCATCGAGGCCCTCGTCATGCGGCTGCGGCGCAAGTTCGGCGCCGACCTGATCGAGACGCGGCGCGGCTTCGGCTATTTCCTCGGCGCAGCCCCGGCGTGAGATCCGGCTCGCTGCGGCTGCGACTCCTGGTCGGCGCCGCGCTGGCCGTGCTCGTCGCGATGGTCATCGCCTGGATCACGATGACCTACCTGTTCGCGCGCCATATCGAGCGGCGCGTCGCGAGCGAACTCAAGCGCGATGCGATGCAGGTGCTCGCGCATCTGGTGGTGGACGCGGACGGACGGCTGCAAGCCGAAGACATGCAGGGCGACCCGCGTTTCGAACTCCCCGCCAGCGGGCTCTACTGGCAGGTCTCCAACGCGAACGGCACCCTGCGTTCGCGATCGCTCTGGGACAACACCCTGGCCGCCCCCCCAACGCCGTCCGCCGGCAGCAGTTGGAAGCGCCGCCATGCCGAGGGGCCGTTCGGGCGGCCGGTGTTCCTGCTGGAGCGGCAAGTGCGCATCGCACCGCTCGACGCGCCGGCCCTGGTGCAACTGGCGCACGACGAGGACGAACTGCGCCGGGCGCGCACGGAATTCGGATACGAACTGGCGTCGTTCCTCGCCGTGCTCTGGGTCGTGCTGCTGCTCGCCGCCTGGCTGCAGGTGCGCCTCGGCCTGTTGCCGCTGACGCGGATCGGACGCGAACTGGCGGCGCTGCGGCCGAATCCGTCCGCCCGCATGACCGCTGCGCACCCGAGCGAGATCGCTCCCCTGGCGGATGCGATCAACCGGCTGGCCGATGCGCGCGAGAAGGATCTCCTGCGCGCGCGCCGTCGCTCGGCCGACCTCGCGCATTCGCTGAAGACGCCCTTGAGCGCACTCGCCGCCATCGCCCGGCGCGTGCGCGGCAGGGCATTGAATATCGAAGGCTATGCGCCGCTTCGGCTCTGGCGCTGGCTGCGGTTGACCGGCGGGGCGCCCTCGCTGTCCGGGCGCGACTCGGCCGGGCACATGGCCTACCTGCAC
>DBMH01000356.1 GCA_002297645.1 Rhodanobacteraceae bacterium UBA703
TAGGTCTCCGGCGCTGCCGCGGCATCCTGCGGCAGCGCCCGACGCAGTTCAGCCGCTTCCGCCAGGGGCTTCTCTCCCGCCTTGCCGGCGCTCCTGAACGAGCGCTCGGCCGAGGCCAGGTCGCGCAGGGACTCCTCGTCCCGGTCGAGGGCGTGCAGCGCCCGTGCGCGGATCAGGTGCGCCATTCCGCGCTCCAGCGAATCGGCACCGTGCCGGGCGCCGTCGTCGCGCAGTTCGTCGACGGTGGCCAGGGCGTCGCCGGCGCGCCCGGCGAACAGGTACGTCGTCGCCAGCTTGCGCTGGATGTCGGCGGCGACGCGGGCATTCCGGCCGCCGAACTCGATCGCCATCGGTCGTGCCGCCTCGAACAGCGCGATCGCCTCGTCGTACTGCTTCCGCTCGACCAGGATCGAGGCGATGGCGGAATCGGTCTTGGCCAGCTCGCTCGATGGGCCGAACAGGCTGCGGCGCGTCTTCGCGGCGAGGCGCAGGTCGGCCAGTGCGCCGTCGGGATCGCCGGTCATCTGGCGGAACTGGCCGCGATTGGTTAGGGCGCCGAGGCCGTAACCGGAGTTCTGTTCGCCGATCGCCTCGTAGGTTCGATACGCGGCTTCCGCGGCCTGCAGTCCCTCTTCGGCGCGTTGCAGGCGGGCGAGCGAGATCGATAGGCTCACCTGCATCTGCCCGACGCTGGAGTCCGGCGGTCCGGCGAGTGCCCGGTACTCGGCGATGCCGGCCGCGAGGGTGGCGACCGAGTCCTCGAAGCGGCCCTCGCCGCGCTCGATCCGCCCCTGGATCAGGCGGCTCGTGGCGAGCTCGCGCCGATAGCGCGCGGGCGCGAGCCGCCACCAGGCCTGCGCCTGGTCGAGCAGGGTGCGCGCCTGCGCGAGCTGGCCGCGCGAGAACTCGATGTCGGATTTCAGGAAGCGCGCACGCGCCTGCACGTCGGGAACGTCCGCGAGGAGCGGAGAGGCAAGGATGCGATCGAGCAAGGCCAGCGAGCCTTCCATGTCGTCCATCGTCGCGTACAGCTCGGCCAGTGCGAGCACGGTCGACAGCCCTTCCTCGCCGGTCTCCTCCAGGTGCGCCACGGCTTTCGCCGCACCGTTGCGCAGCATCTCGCGCGCCGTCTGGTCGCTGCCGGCGCGCTTCTCCGCGGCATCCCGGAACAGCAGCATCACGTAGTCGCGCACGGCTTCGGCCCGGCGCGCCGAGGCTTCGGCCGCATCGCGCTGGACGCGTGCCTCGCGCATCTGCCAGACGGTGGCGGCCATGCCCGCCCCGACGGCGAGTGCCGCGAGCACCGCGAAACCGACGGCGACGCGGTTGCGCCCGACGAACTTGCGCAGGCGGTAGCCGAAGGCGTCGCCGGAGACGCGTACCGGCGTCCCGTCGAGCCAGCGGGCCAGGTCGTCCGCGAAGGCCTGCGCGCTGGCGTAGCGGCGCGCGGGCTCCTTCGCCAGCGCCTTGTCGAGGATGCGCGAGAGATCGCCGCGCACGATCCTGCGATACCCGTGCAGGCTCGTGTCGCGCGCCCGCAGCCGCGCCTGCAGTGCGTCCGCGCCGTCGCGCGCGATCGCCTGGAGCGGTGGTTGCGCAGGCCGTTCGCGGATCGTGCGCTCGGTGGAGGCGAGGTCGCTGCGGTCGAGTTCGTACGGCAGCGCTCCGGTCGTCAGTTCGTACGCGATCACGCCCAGCGCATAGACGTCGGTGGCGACGCCGGCTGCCTCGCCGGCATACTGCTCCGGCGCGGCATATTCCGGCGTCAGCACGCCGCGGTGGCCGGCCCTCGTCAGCGTCGATTCCGCCTCTTCGTCGCCGAGCAGTCGCGCGATGCCGAAGTCGAGCAGGCGCACGTGGCCGCGCTCGTCGACGAGGATGTTGCCGGGTTTGAGATCGCGGTGCACGACGAGCTGGGCATGGGCGTACTGCACCGCGGCGCAGACGTCGAGGAAGCGCCGCACGCGCGAGCGCAGATCGAGCATGCGCGTGTCGCACCAGCGCGTGATCGGCTCCCCGCGCACGAACTCGAGCGCGAACCACGGCCGCCCGTCGTCGGCGACGCCGCCGTCGATGAAGCGGGCGAGGTTGGGATGGTCCAGGCGCGCGAGGATGCGTCGCTCGCGCAGGAAGCGCGCGCGGATGTCGTCGAAGTCGAAGCCGCGCCGGATCAGCTTGAGGGCGACTTCCTGTACGAAGTCGGTGCTTTCGCGTATGCCGCGATAGACCACGCCCATGCCGCCCTTGCCAATGCGCTCGATCACGAGGAACGGACCCAGACGCGCTCCGATGAGCGGGTCGATGTCGGCCTGATCCGGTCCGATGGAGAAGGTCGCTGCGTCGAGCTCCGCCTCGTCGATGCCGTCCAGCAGCGAATCGACGCGTGCGCGCAGCGCGCCGTCGCCGCCGCATCGCTGCGAGAGGAATGCCTCCCGCTGGCCCGGTCCGGCGTCCAGCGCGTCGCGCAGGATCCTCAGGGCCAGCCGTTCGCGCTCGTCCACGTGCCTTGCCCCTCCGAAGCCGTGCATTCCCCCGCTTGCTTGCCGGTACGCTTTCCCTCCATGCCGGCACCGTTCCCGTGCCCTGAAACGGGCTGCGCGGCCCGGCGTCAGGCCGGCTGTTCCAGCCGCTCCCTCAGCCATTCGCGCGCGGCGACCCAGTCGCGGCGGGCAGTGCGCTCCGTGACGCCGAGGGCGGCGGCGATCTCGGTGACTTCGAGGCCGACGAAATAGCGCAGTTCGACCACCCGCGCCATGCGTTCGTGCGCGGCTTCCAGTTCGTTCAGCGCCGCGTCCAGGGCGGTCAGGTCGGTGCCGTCCGGGATCGGCAGTTCCAGCGCCTCGGTGAAGTCATCGCGCAGCCACCGGCCGCCGCGCTTCTCCGTGGCAGCCCTGCGCGAGCGGTCCACCAGCACCTGCCGCATCATCCGCGCCGACGTGTTCAGGAGATGCGCGCTGCTTTCGAACACTGCCGGTGTACGTCCGATCAGGCGCAGCAGCATTTCGTGGACGAGGGCGGTGGTCTGCAGCGTGGCGTGGCCCGGCGTCGTGCGAAGAAGGCTGGCGGCGATGCGGCGAAGGTCCGCGTAGACCAGCGGCAACAGGCGATCGAGCGCGACGGGGTCGCCGTCGCTCCATCGTTGCAGCAGGCGCGTGACGCTGTCTTTGCCCGTCTCCTCCATGCGGGGAAAGTAACCCGGCAACGCCGTGGCAGCCAAGCGCGTGCGGCCCGTCCGCGGGCCGCACGGCGGCAGCGCGATCAGTCGAAGCCGTTCTTGAAGATCGCGTCGTCGTTGGACAGCCCGGTCATGATCTGCGTGCGCGCGGTCGCCGTCGCGATGCCGCTGTCGATCGCCTCGCCGATGCCGATCACGTCGTGGTCGCCGCGCACGGCAAGGCTGTTGAAGCGGCCTTCGCTGTAGCCGGAGGCGAAGGTCGTGAACTGGCGGAGTTCTCCGCTGTCGCCGTGCAGGCGCGCGAGCAGGGTGGATTCCCGCCGCGTGCTGCCGCTGCCGATGAGGCCGGTGCCGTAGCGATAGCCGACCACGACCATGTCCTCGCCGACGTTCGCGAGATCCATCGGGGTGTGTTCGGCGGAACCGAAGATCGGACTGAAGCAGCCTTCGCCTTCGCTGGCGCCGCAGCCGCCGAGGACCACGCGGCCGCTGCCGCGCGCGTGCGATCCGGCGGCGCCGCCGGTCGCGCCGAAACGTGGATGGTTGGCGCGGTCGAGCAATTCCCACACGCCGATGCCGTCGTCGGTCTTGCGCGCGACGCTGACGAGCGCCTGCACGCCTTCGTGGTTGACGAGGAGTCCGCCGGAGAATTCCGACCAGCCGTTGGTTGCCAGCGCGACGGCCTTGTCCGTCCGTGAGCTTTCTGCGTCGTCGAACGCCGCGCAGCGGACGCCGGCCGTGTCGAACGACGTATCGGGCGTGTGGTCGCTCTTCACCGCGAGGAGGCAGGGGTCGTAGTCGGTGTTGGCGGCATCGGAGAACACCTTCTTCGTGAACAGCACGTAGTAGCCGGGATTCGCCGCGACGACCAGCGAGCCGATGCGCCGGAACGCGATGTCGGCCGGTTCCGAGCGGTCGTAGCCGCCGGGAGTGGGGAAGCTGGTGAAGGTCGCATTCTCGAGGCCGCCGCCGGTATTGATCTTCCACTTCGCGGTCCAGAAGCCGCCGGTCTCGCCGAGGGAATGCCGCCCCAGCACCACGAGGTAGTCGGCGTGGATGTCCATCGCGACCGCATCGTTCACGCTGCTGCCCGGATTGAAGTAGGCGAACCACCAGCCGCAAGCCGAGCCGTTCGCGTTGAAGCAGAGCACGTTGGGTGCATAGGTGTTCGGTGACGTCAGGTGGCCGGTGACGAGCACGTAGATCCTGTCGCCGCGTACTTTTACGTCGTGCACGCTGTAGATCGACGGTACCGTGGTATTGGTGTTCGGGTAGACGATGTACTGTCCGCTGAACTGGCTGTACTGCGGATCGACGCCGCTCCACGTCGCGCGGCTGCCGTCGGCCTTGCGCTTCGTGATGCCGAGCTGGAGCGCGGACGAGGCACTGAACCTCACGGCGCCGACCACGACCACCTCGCCGGTGGACAGCTTGGCCGCCTTGATGCCGCGATAGCTGCCGTCGTTCGATCCGGCGTAGCGCTCGGGATTGAGTCCACCGCTGCCCCAGCCGGTGTTCAGGATGAAGTCGCCGGTGGCGGTGGTGGCGTCCGGCGAGGCCTGCGTTTCGGCGCGATAGGCGTTCAGCGCGATCGGATCGTCCGGATTCTGGCCGAGGGCCCGCATCTCTTCGCGTTCGCGCGCGGCGCTGGAAAGACCGGCGCCTGCCAGCGCGTCCGATTCCTCCTGGTCCCTGCGCTGGCGCAGGGCGGCCTCCTCGGCGGTGGTCGGCGCGTGCTGGCCGGCCGGCGTCGGCGCATAGGGCTTTCCGTCGTTCGCTTCGGCGATGCCGGCCAGCGCCAGCGCCAGCAGCGAGGCACGGGACAGCGACGCCAGCCCGCGGCGGACGGAGATCGGGCGCGGCCGCGCGGCGGCGAGCAGCGGAGTTGCGTGGAACGTGGTCATGATTGCGAGGCTCCCATTCTTGCCGGCAGCCTGTCGGATCGGCGTCGGCCGGGCGGCGAGTCCGTCTGCGCTCCCCCCAGGGGCGTTTCCCCGCTTCGCGGTCCATGGCGACGCCGTGGACCGGTGAATCGTGGGAAACGATCTTCGCGCAGCCGTCTCTTCACCTCGGCCCCTGGGTCCGACGGGCTCCCGGGGTGACGGCCATGCGGCCGGTTCATGGCGGGGTACGCGAAATCCACCGGCCACCGGACACGGCTTTTGCGTCGCTCCATCCGTCGCCGTTTGCTACGCTTGCGCGTCTTTTTCCTCGGGGGCGTTGCGCATGGCGTGGCGCGGGTTGGCCATTGATCGCAGTCGCGGTGCCGGAACGGCGGCATGGCTGGTCTGCATCGCCTTGGGCGCGCTGGCGGCCTGGCTGCTGACGCAGCTGGCCTGGCTGTTCGTCCCGAAGGACGATACCGCCGCCGATGCGCGCGTCGTTTCCGCCGAGGCGGCGCCGGCCGGGGCACCGACGCGCTCGATCGCGAGCTGGCACCTGTTCGGCGACACCCCACGCGCGTCCGGCGCCAGCGGCGAGGCCGCCTCGACGCTGGCGCTGATCCTTCGCGGTACGGTAGCCGATCGCGATCCGCAGGCCGGTTTTGCGGTGATCGCCGGCGCGGACGGCATCGAGCGCTCGTTCCGCGTCGGGCAGGAGGTCGTTTCCGGCGTGAGGCTCTCCGCTGTCCATCCGGACCGGATCGTGCTTTCGCGCGGGGGCGCCGAAGAAACCCTGCGCCTGCCGCGCGACGGCAATCTCGCGCCGGCCGATGCGGTGCGCGCGACACCCGCGACCGCGAGCAGCCGCGACGCGCAACGGGGGAACGGCGCTTCCGCTCCGGCATCGGCGATGGTGGCCAGGCAGAACGTCACCGTGTCGTCCGAGGCGCAGAAGACACTGGCGCGGCTGCAGCAGGATCCGGGCGAACTGATGAAGCGCGTGCAGGCCGTTCCGGTGCTCGACGGGGGGCGCCTGACGGGCGTGCGCATCGCACCGGGAACCGATGCGGCGCTGGTCGGCTTGTTCGGCCTGCGTACCGGGGACGTGGTGACGGCCGTGGACGGACAGGCGATCGATTCGCCCGCTCGCGGCCAGCAGATCCTGTCGAGCCTGGCAGGCGCGCGCTCGACGCGCGTGACCGTGCTGCGCGACGGCCGTCCGGTCGAAATCAGCGTCGGGCTGCAATGAGCGGCGGTTCACGGAAATCGCGCGCGCCGCTTTCATCCTTCTTCCACCGGCGGGCGAGGGGAGGCGGCGCGAGGTGCGTCGTCCTGTCCGGCCGCGCCGCGCCATCGGCACTCGCGGCCGCTTCGCCGTGCACGACGTCCATCCTGCCGTTTCGTTCCTTCGAGCAAGGGAAGGAACGCCATTCCCTGCCGAACTCCATCCGTCACCGAGGATTCCCCGCAATGCGTTTCCTGCCGCTCGCCATCGGTCTTTTCGCCGCACTGCACGGTTCGGCGTTCGCGCAGGGCGCGCCGGAGACGCAACCGGGACATGCGAGGACGGCCGATGGCCGCCACACGCTGAACCTGAAGGACGCCGACATCCAGGCGCTGATCGCGACGGTCAGCGAGATCACCGGCAAGAATTTCATCGTCGCGCCGAACGTGCAGGGCAAGGTGACGGTCGTCTCGGCGCAGCCGATGCGACCCGACGAGATCTACGATGTGTTCCTGTCGGTGCTGCGCGTGCACGGCCTCGCCGCCGTGCCGTCGGGCAGCATGATCAAGATCGTGCCGGAGGCGGTCGCGCAGCAGGACGGCGGCTCCGCCCTCGGCGCCGCGCGCGCGGAATCGTCCGACGAGCTCGTGACGCAGATCGTGCCTGTCAAGCACGTGTCGGCGGCGGAACTGGTCGCGATCCTGCGCCCGCTGATGCCGCAGGGCGGGCAACTGCTCGCGCATTCGACCTCGAATTCCCTGGTCGTGTCCGACCGCGCCGGCAACGTGAAGCGCCTCGTCGACATCGTGCAGCGCATCGACACGGTATCCGACGCGCAGGTCGAGGTCGTGCCGCTGCGCCATGCCAACTCGGCGGAGCTGGCGCGTACGCTGACGTCACTGGCCGACGACAAGACCGCGCAGGCGAACGGCGATGGTTCGCGCGTGTTCGCCGACACGCGCACGAACTCGATCCTGCTGGCCGGCTCGAAGAACGGCCGCCTCAAGCTGCGCGCGTTGATCGCCCATCTCGACACGCCGGTGAGCGACGGCGGCGACACGCAGGTCGTCTACCTGCGCTACGCGAGCGCGAAGGACCTCGTCCCGATCCTGCAGGGCGTCGCCGCGACATTGAGCGGCAGCGCGCCGCCGACCGCGACGAAACCCGAGGGCGCGGGTGCCGCCGCGTCGGTGGCGACGATCCAGGCGCACGACGAGACCAATGCACTCATCATCAGCGCGCCGCCGGCGATCTTCCGCTCGCTGTCGGCAGTGGTGCGCCAGCTCGACATCCGCCGCAGCCAGGTGCTGATCGAGGCGGTCATCGCCGAAGTCGCCGACCAGACCGCGAGCGAGCTCGGCGTGCAGTGGCAGGTCGCCGGCAACAAGCACATCATCGGCGGCACGAACTTCACCGGCACCTCGGCCGGCAACAACATCCTCGCCGCGTCGCGCAATCCGTTCGGCATCGGCAACGGCTTCAACCTCGGCTACCTTGCCGGCACGATCACCGGCCCCGACGGCAAGCCGATCGCCCAGCTCGGCGCGTTGATCAGCGCGCTGCGCGGCGACGGCAACTCGAACATCCTGTCGACGCCGTCGGTGCTGACGCTCGACAACCAGGAAGCGCAGATCAAGGTCGCGCAGGAAGTGCCGTTCCTGACCGGCCAGTACACGACCAATGCGTCGCTGGTCTCCGGCGGCGGCACGGGCAGCGCCACCAACGGCATCACCAATCCGTTCCAGACGATCGAGCGCAAGGACGTCGGCCTCATGCTGAAGGTCAAGCCGCAGATCAATGAGGGCGAGTCGGTCCGGCTCGACATCCACCAGGAGGTCTCGTCGATCGCGCCGACGGTCAGCGGCGCGGTCGATCTCGTCACCAACAAGCGCGAGCTGACCACCAGCGTGCTGGTCAAGGACGACTCGCTGCTCGTGCTGGGCGGCCTGATCGACACGCAGCTGAAGGACAACGCGCAGAAGGTCCCGGTGCTCGGCGACGTGCCGCTGCTCGGCAACCTGTTCCGCTACCGCACCAACGATCGCCAGAAGCGCGACCTCATGGTGTTCCTGCATCCGAAGATCCTGCGCGACGAGGCGACCGAGGCCGCGGTGTCGAGCGAGAAGTACAACTACATGCGCACCGAGCAGCTGCAGATGCGCCAGCAGGACTGGCCGATCACGCCGCGCTCGCAGCGCCCGCTGCTGCCGGACGTGCACGATTTCCTCGCCAGTCCGTCGCTGGACGGCGTGCCGCCGGCGCGTCCGGCCGGCGCTGCCGCCGACGGCCGTCGATGAAGACGTTCCCGGTTCGCTACGGGACGCTGGTGAAGGCGGTTACGGCACTCGTCGTCGCGGCGAT
>DBMH01000304.1 GCA_002297645.1 Rhodanobacteraceae bacterium UBA703
CCCTCCCCCGCGAGGGGGAGGGCGCACCGGACGAGGGCGCGTTCCGCTAGCGCGTCGCGGCGTCCGCATCCAGCATGCCGGCACCGAAGTACTGGCGATTGCCGAGGTTCTGCGCCGACGACTTCAGCCATGCCCGCACGTGACCGGTCGTCCAGGACGGATGCATCGAGCGGACCTGCGCGGCGACCGCGCTGACGTGCGGCGTCGCCATCGACGTGCCGGCCATCCAGGCGTAGGCCGCCGCCCCGCTGTCCGGACGGATGTAGTCGTTGAGGATCAGGTAGTCCGGATCGCAGGCGGCGCCCGGCCCGCAATCGCCCCCCGGTGCCGTGATGTCGATCGAGGACGCGCCGTAGTTCGAGTAGAAGGCAAGGATGTCGCTGCCGGGAGCGGCGACGAGGCCGTCGGCACCGGCGACCAGGTCGCTGGTCGCGCTCGCGGAAACGCTGACGATCGACGGGATGTCGCTCGGTACGTGGGCGATCACGCCGTTGAGGTCGAACTCCTCGTTGCCCGCGGCCGCGACGAGCAGGGCGCCGTTGCGGTCGGCCCATTTCGCCACGCGGCTCCAGGCTTGCCAGGACGCCGCACTGCCTTTCTGGTTGCGGAAGATCTCTCCGCCCAGGCTCATGCTGATGACCGGGTAGCCGCGCTGCGTGGCGTCGATGATCGCCGCGAACAGCGGGCCGTCGAAGGCGCCGGTCCGCTCCACCCGTCCCGCCACCGGATCGGTATAGCGGTAGTGGTCGAACACCTTGTACACACCGATCGACGCATCCGGCGCCACGCCGACCACGCGTCCGCCACCGAACTTTGCCGCGATCGTGCCGGCGACGTGCGTGCCGTGCGGCTCGTAGTTCGCCGGCTCCGGCGAGCAGCCGTCCGCCGGCGTCCAGTCGGGGAACGCATCGAAGTCGATGTACGAGGCATAGACCGGATAGCCGGCCGTCGCGCCCGGGCCGCCGGACGTGCTGCAGTACGACGTCGAATACGAAGCGTCCACCTTCCCGGCCAGGTCGGGATGGTCGTCCATCGTGCCGACGTCGAGCACCGCCACGCGCGGCTTCACGGCCGCCAGCGGCAGCCTCGCCCACACGGCCGGCGCATTCACGCGCCGCATGTCCCACTGCAATCCGTAGAGGTTGTCCGACGGCAGCGGCTGCGCGGCGGGCATCGCCGGCGAGGCTTCCTGCGCCAGCGGCTCGGACGCCGTGAACACATGCTCGGGACCGACCGCGAACACGCGCTTGTCGCCGGCGATCCGTCCCGCGAAAGCGGCGTCGCCGTCGACGGAGACGACTCCGATTGGCGCGTAGGAACGGGACAGGCGACCGCCGTAGCCCGCCACGAGGCGGGCCGTATCGGCCGGCACCTGATCCGACTTGAACACCACGAGATACGGCTGGGCGGCGGCCACCGCCGGGACGAGCAACGCTGTGGCGAGCAGCGAACGTGCCAGGACTTTCATGGGTTTCTCCAGGCGGAAAGTGAGAACCAGATCACATTCGCCCTTCCCGCGCCCCAGTTACCACCGTGAAGACGGCGGGGCACGCTGCGCCGCAGCAGATGCGGCGCCGCCGCCCGTCACGACGCCGCGATCCCGGCCGTCCGCTGCCGGCTATCCGCCGCCGGCGAGCGCGGACGCGCGACGTGACGCCTCGATGATGAGGTCGTAGCGACCGCGCGCGATCCAGTCGCGCGAGACCATCCACGAGCCGCCGACGCAGGCCACGTTCGGCTGCGCCAGGTATTGCGCGGCATCGACCTCGCCGATGCCGCCGCTCGGTGCGAGCAGCATGTCCGGCACCGGACCCTGCAGCAGCCGCACCAGTTGCAGGCCGCCGAGCGCACCGACCGGGAACAGCTTCGCGATGCGGAATCCGCGCCCGGAAAGCTCGAGCAACTCGGTCGGCGTCGCCGCCGCCGGTGTCGCCGGAATGCAGGACTCGACCAGCGCTTCCGCCAGCGCCGTCGTGGTGCCCGGCGTGACGAGGAAATCCACTCCGACCCGGCGAGCCCGCTCGATGTCCGCCGGAACGCGCACCGTGCCCGCCCCCACGACGACGCCGGGCACTTCCTGCTTGATCGCGACGATCGCGTCGAGCGAGGCCGGCGTGCGCAGGGCGATCTCGATCGTGCCGAGACCGCCCTGCTGCAGTGCCCGCGCCACGGCGACGCCCTGTGTCGCCGAATCGACCGTGACGACAGGCAGCACGCGCGCCGCGCGCATCGTGGCGATCGCGGCGTCCTGGCTGGCGGGGAAATCGGAAGTACGCTTCATCATCGATACGGCCTCAGGATCCCGGGGTCGCCAGCCGTGACGAAGGCGGCGTACGCGTCGTGCCCGGCATCACTCGCGGCGCCGGGCGCACCGACGCGCGGAACGCGACGGGCGCGGGAGCGGTTCCGTCGAAGCCGTCGGCGAAGATCGACTGCTCGCCCTTCAGCAACGACATCTCGTAGGTCTTCCTGAAATTGGCGCCGAAGTCCTCGTTGTGCCCCCATCCCCCGAGTGGACTGGTAGGCCAGATCACCCAGGTGCTTCCCGGCACGAAACGCTGGTCGTGCAAGGGCAGCGGCAACGTAGGACCGCCGACCGGCTCGATCGCCGTCAGGACGTAGTCCCCCGCCGACAACCAGCGTCGACCGCCGGCGAAGGCGACGTCGTAGCTGCCGCCCTCGTCGTATGCGCACGGCACGGGAACCGTGGTGTCGATGACGTCGCCCGGCCGATGGCTGACCGCGTCGAAGGAACGCAGGTTCAATACGAAGTCGAAACCGGGGCACGGGTTGGGCGTGGGCGGAGTCCCGCCGTCGTCCGGCGCGATCGGCAGCATCGCGAAACGCGCACCGTCGTAGTACGCGCCGGAGGGAACGCTCAGCATCACGCCCAGTTCGCCGCCGTTGCCGGCGCCGATGCCGAGCACTCCCGTCGCCGCGCCCTCCCAGCGGGCCAGTTCACTGCCCCCGATGACCGGGCCCGCGACTTCGACCGTATTGTTCGCCACGTCCTCGTCGACCTCGTCCATCGACGCGTCGTAGCGCAGCGTCCAGGTACCGTCGCCGGCGAAAACCACAGGCGTATCGAACGTCAGCGCCTGGCTCTCGCCGGCACCCAGCGACGGCAACGGCGTCGAGGACGACGCCGCTCCCCCGTCGGTACCTCCGAGCAGGGGTGTCGCCGTCGCGACGACGTGCGTCACGGCGACGCCCCCCACGTTGCTCACCGACAGCGCCGGCGGCGAAACGATCGACTCGCCGCCCGGGACGCGCGCATATTCGCCGACGAAAGGAAGCGGCGCCTCCACGAGGATATCGGCCTCCATGCTCTTCACGAGCACGTCGTCGATCAGCAACAGGAACTTGTCGTTGCTGTTGTTGCGGAACCCCAGATAGATCGTCTGGCCGCCGTACGTCGAAAGATCGACCTGGCGCGAAGTCCAGGCAGCTTCCTCGGCGCCGTTGGAGTACACGACGGTGCTGGCCGACTGGTTCGCCTGCGTCGGCGCGGAACCGGTCTTGACGCGAACCTCGTAGCTGTCGCGGAAATTGGGGTCGTAGCTCACGGCTCGCCACCGCAGCATTCCGCCGGCGGCGGGCAGGACGATCGCCGGCGACCACATCCAGTCATCCGCCGGGCCGGGCGGTGCGTACCAGGAAGTGCTGAAGGCCGCGCACTGCGCCCCGTCGAACTTGAAGTCCTCGCGCACGATCCAGGCGTCGTTGACGTAGCTGACCGACGCGTCCGGCGTCCGCCCGTCCACGTTGAACCGGGTCCAACCGGGCGGGAACGCGGGATTGCCGTTGCGCCCGTAGCAATCCGAGGGATCGCCACCCGGGACGGAGAACGATTCGTGGAACAGGTCGGCGGCCATGCTCCACGGCGAGGCGAACACGAACGCGACCGACAACGTACCTGCCCTCATGGGCTCCCCCCTTGATCGAAAAGACCGCGAGCATAGCTCGATTCGAACACCAGCCTGCGTTCAGGCGTCCTTCGCTTCGAACGGCGCATGCGCCGTCACGCGCCCGACGTCGTACTCGGTCTCGGTGATCCGCTTGTCACCGCCGCGACCGGGCGGCGCTCCGCACGAGATCGACAGCGCGCCCTCGTCGGCCGGTCCGACATGGGCGCGATTGAACGCGAACAGCACGCGGCCGAGGTCGTCGCCGGGCGTCGCGGTGTTCGCGGCCGGGCGACGCTCGCGCCATTCGGCTTCGTCGACGACGACCTCGAGCCGGCCGCCCTCGCCGTCGATGAGCACCCTGTCGCCGTCCCGCAGGTTCGCGATGGCGCCGCCGACGGCGGCTTCCGGCGTCACGTGGATCGCCGACAGCACCTTGCCGGACGCACCGGACAGGCGGCCGTCGGTGAGCAACGCGACGCGGCGCCCCTGGTTCTGCAGCATGCCGAGCAGCGGCATCAGGCTGTGCATCTCCGGCATGCCGTTCGCGTGCGGCCCCTGGTAGCGGACGACCGCGACGAAGTCGCGCGGCAGGCGGCCGGCCTTGTGGCGCGCACGCAGTTCGGCCGGATCGTCGACGACCACGGCCGGTGCCTCGATGCGGCGATACTCCGGCCTCACCGCCGACACCTTCGCCAAGGCGCGGCCGATCGCGCCGCGCAGCAGGCGCAGGCCGCCGGTCGGTTCGAATGGGGCCGACGCCGGACGCAATACCGTTTCATCGCCGCTCGCGGCCGCCGCATCAGCCCACTCCAGCGAACCGTCGCGCAGCCTCGGCTCGCGCGCATACGCACGAAAGCCTCCGTCGACGACGGTGTCGAGTTCGAACAGCAACCCCGCGTCGAGCAGCTCGCGCAGCAGGAATGGCGTGCCGCCTGCCGCCTGGAAGCGGTTCACGTCGGCGTCGCCGTTCGGATAGATGCGCGCGAGCAGCGGCACGACCTCCGCCAGAGCCTCGAAATCCTCCCAGGTCACGATCAACCCGGCTGCGCGCGCGACCGCGACGAAGTGGATCGTGTGGTTGGTCGAGCCACCGGTCGCGAGCAGCGCGACGATGGCGTTGACGATCGCGCGCTCGTCGACGAGCCTTCCGATAGGGCGGTAGTCGTCGCCCAGCGCGGTGATCGCGGCGGCACGCGCAGCCGCCGCCTCGGTCAAGGCGTCGCGCAACGGCGTGCCGGGAGGAACGAACGAGGTCCCCGGTAGCTGCAGCCCCATCGCCTCGAGCAGGATCTGGTTCGAGTTCGCCGTGCCGTAGAACGTGCACGTGCCCGGCGCGTGGTACGAGGCCGCTTCCGCATCGAGCAGTTCATCGCGCGTCGCCTGCCCCGCCGCGTAGCGCTCCCGCACCTCCGCCTTGGTCTTGTTCGGAATCCCCGAGGGCATCGGGCCGGCCGGCACGAACACGAACGGCAAATGGCCGAACGCGAGCGCGCCGATCAGGAGTCCCGGCACGATCTTGTCGCAGACGCCGAGCAGCAGCGCGGCGTCGAACATGTCGTGGCAGAGCGCGATCGCGGTCGCCTGCGCGATGACGTCGCGCGAGAACAGCGACAACTCCATGCCGGGCCGGCCTTGCGTGACGCCGTCGCACATCGCCGGCACGCCGCCGGCGACCTGCGCGGTCGCCCCCGCCGCACGCGCGGCACGCTTGATGCGATCCGGATACGTCCCGAACGGCTGGTGCGCCGAGAGCATGTCGTTGAACGCGGTGACGATGCCGATGTTCGGCGCCGAGCCGCTCCTGAGGGCGCTCTTGTCGGTCTCGCCGCAGGCCGCGAAACCGTGCGCGAGATTGCCGCAGGAAAGATGCGCGCGATTCGGCCCGCGCGTGCGGGAGCTATCGCAGCGATTCAGGTAGGCGCGACGGTGCTCGCGGCTGCGTTCACGGATGCGCGCGGCGACTTCTTCGAGACGGGGGTGCGTCGACATGGTCCGGACCCGTTGGCTCAGGGACTCCAGTAGACGTGGAGGGGGGCGCCGGGCAGATCAAGTACGGCACGGATCGGCAGTTCGCGCACGGCGCCGTCGTGCAGGGCGCGCTCGAAAACAGCGCGCTTGGTCGCGCCGCGGATCAGCAGGATGCGATGCGCGGCCAAGGCGATCCCGGCCGGCGTCAAGCCGATGCGGTACACGTAACGACCGGCCACGGCACTGCGGCTCGCATCCAGCGTCGCATACGGCTCGCGACTCGCGAGCGCGGCATCGAGATCAACGGCCTGCGGGAACAGCGACGCCGTGTGACCGTCGTCGCCCATGCCGAGCACGCAGGCGGCGACCCGCAGCCTGCG
>DBMH01000236.1 GCA_002297645.1 Rhodanobacteraceae bacterium UBA703
GAACCGCGTCGCCGCGCTGGCGACCGAACGCGTCGGCACGGCGCCGGTGATGCCGCGCCGGAACGAGGTGACGGCGCGCTTTTCCTGAGCCGCCCGGAACGGGAGTGCCGGTTCCGCTCGCTCGGTGCAGCGTGCGACCGCGCGGCGACTTGCGGGATGGTGTGGCGGATGGAGGAGACGAGCGCGGCTAGCCCGGCGGCTCGTGAGTCTGCGCGTGGCGCGCCGCACGACGCACCCGGAACGCGCGCAGGCGGGCCCGCGCGCGGCCGCGGCGGCGCCACCAGAACCAGCCGATCAGGGCGATCAGCAGGACCGCGCCGACGAGGACCACGCTCTCGCCGCGCTTGACCCAGGCGACCAGCCATTGGTGGTTCTCGGCGCCGAAGTAGCCGAGATAGACCCAGAACGGCACCGAAAGGACCGCCGCGAGCCCGTCGAACAGGATGAACCGGGTGAACGAGACGCGGTGGCTCATGCCGGCCGTGATGTAGACCGCCGTGCGCAGGCCGGGCAGGAAGCGCGCGAAGAACATCATGCGGTTGCCGTAGCGCGCGAACTTGTGCTGCACCTTGGCGTAGCGGCGCGGCGTCAGCACGCAGGAGACCCAGCGCAGGCGCAGCGCGCGCGCGCCGAAATGGCGGCCGGTCAGGAACATGATGATGTCGCCCACCAGCACGCCGGCGAGGCCGACGACCACCATCACGTGCACGTTCGCGTAGCCCAGGCCGGCGATGACGCCGCCGGCGACGAGCGAGATGTCTTCCGGCAGCGGGATGCCGAAGCCGCTCAGCAACAGCACGACGAACACGGCGATGTAGCCGTGTTCGGTGAACAGGCGGATCAGGAAATCGAGGAAATCCATCAGCGCGAGCCCGGGCTCGGCAGGGACGGGCTGTGGGTCTGGGTGGTCATCGTCGGCGGGAACGGCTCCATGAGCGCGAAGTCTACCGGCTGGCACGTGCGGCGGTCGCGGGCTTCCGTCGGAAGACGGAGACGGCGAATCCGCGCAGGCGCCCCGGGAACGGCGGGATGCGACCGGTCTTCATCGCAGGATCACGGAAATGCGCCGCATTGCCGCAGGTTCTGGGCCACCGGCGCGACGCTGATCTGCGGCGCGGCGGCCCTCGCGCACGGCGTCGACGCCGGAACCCGCGCGCACCGGATAGCGGGCGCCGCCCTGGCGGTCGCGGTCGGTCGTCGCGGATCGCCCGGCATCGTCCGGAACTCGATGCGTCCCGGCCCGGCCTATCGAACGGGTGGGAATCCGTCGCGGCTACAATGCGCCGATGCGCATCGGCCCGCACTCCATCGATCCGCCCGTCGTGCTCGCGCCGATGGCCGGCGTCACCGACAAGCCGTTTCGCCAGCTGTGCAAGCGGCTCGGCGCGGGCCTGGCCGTGTCCGAGATGACGACGGCCGATCCGCGGCTGTGGACCACGCGCAAATCGCTCAAGCGCATGGACCACGCCGGCGAGCCGGACCCGATCAGCGTGCAGATCGCCGGCTACGATCCGGCGATGCTCGCCGAGGCCGCGCGCTACAACGTCGACCACGGCGCGCAGATCGTCGACATCAACATGGGCTGCCCGGCGAAGAAGGTCTGCAACGTGTGGTCGGGCTCGGCGCTGCTGCAGGACGAACCGCTGGTCGGGCGCATCCTCGACGCGGTCGTCCGGTCCGTGGACGTGCCGGTCACGCTGAAGATCCGCACCGGCTGGAACCGCGACCACCGCAACGGCGTGGCGATAGCGAGGATCGCCGAAGCTGCCGGCATCGCCGCCCTGGCGGTGCACGGCCGCACGCGCGCCGACCTGTACCAGGGCGAGGCCGAGTACGAGACGATCGCCGCGATCAAGGCGGCGATCCGGATTCCGGTCCTCGCCAACGGCGACGTCGATTCGCCGGCCAAGGCACGCGCCGTGCTGGAGGCGACCCGGGCCGACGCCGTGATGGTCGGCCGCGCCGCGCAGGGCCGGCCGTGGATCTTCCGCGAGGTCGCGCACTTCCTCGCCACCGGCGAGACGCTGGCATCGCCGTCGCCGGTCGAGGTGCGCGACATCCTGCTCGGCCATCTCGACGCGCTCTACGCGTTCTACGGCGAACCGCAGGGCGTGCGCATCGCGCGCAAGCACCTGGGCTGGTACGCCAAGGACCGGCCCGAGAACGCGGCCTTCCGGGCCGTCGCCAACCGCGCCGAGAGCGCCGCCGAGCAGCAGCGCCTGACGCGCGAGTATTTCGATGCGCTGGCCGCCGGCGCGGCGGGCGAGTTCGCCGCCGCGGCCTGAGGCGAGCGGCCGCTTTCAGGGCCGCAGATAGGTCCGGAACAGCTCCTCGATGCGGCGGTACTGGTCGTACCACGCATCCGCGTGTACGAAGGAATGGCGCTCCAGCGGGTACAGCGAGAGCCAGAAATCCTTCTTGCGCAGTTCGACGAAGCGCTGGTACAGGCGGATCGAATCGCTGGCCAGCACGTTGTCGTCGATGAGGCCGTGCGAGATCAGCAACGGGTCCTGGAGGCGGTCGGCGTAGTCGATCGGCGAGCTGATCCGGTAGGCCTCCGGATCGAGCCGGGGATCGTTGAGGATCGCCGCGGAAATGCCCTGGTCGTAGGTGGTCCAGTCGGCGACTGGGCGCAATGCCGCCCCGGCGGCGAACTCGCCCGGCGCGCGCAGCAGCGACATCAGGGTCATGAAGCCGCCCATGCTGCCGCCGTAGATGCCGACGCGCCGCGGATCCACGTTGCGTTCCCGCGCCAGCCACGCCTTGCCGTCGAGGATGTCCTCCAGCTCGGGATGCCCGAGGTTGCGGTAGACGGCGGTGCGCCAGGCGCGGCCGTAGCCCGTGGTGACGCGGTAGTCGACGTCGAGCACGACGTAACCCTGCTGCACCAGCAGGTTGTGGAACATCTGCTCGCGGAAGTACGGCGGATGCGACAGCAGCACGTTCTGGATGTCGCCGCCGTGCAGGAAGATCACGGCCGGACGCGGCGCGGACGACGTGCCGCCGCGCGGGCCGTAGAACTTCGCATGGATCGTCCCGGCGCCGTGCGTGGACGGGATGCGGACGATTTCCGGCTCGATCCAGTCGCGGTCGGCGTAGGCGGGCTGCGTGGTGTGGGTCAGTTCACGCGGCGTCCCGCCGCCGGCGGGCTGCACGGCGAGCTGGGGCAGGAGATAGGCGGCGGAATGCAGCACGGCGAGACGGGTGCCGTCCGGCGACAGCACGAAGCCGTCGGTTCCGCCGTAGCCGGTGACGCGGCTGGCCGCGCCGCCGTCCACGGGCACGCGGTAGACGTCGTAGCGGTACGGCGCCTCGCGGTTGCTGCGGAAGTAGAACCAGCGTCCGTCCGGCGACAACTGGGGACGGCCGGCTTCGGACGCGCCGTCGGTCAGCGCCCTGGCGGCGCCGTCGAGCGGCTTGACGTAGAGCTGCGCGTAGCCGCTCTCCTCGCTGAGGTACCAGAGCGAGCGGCCGTCCCGGGTCCATCCGAAGTCGTTGAAGTGCCAGTTGATCCAGGCAGGGTCGCTGAGGCGGTGCTGGGCGATCAGCGCATGGCGCTCGAGATCCACGCTGGCGATCCAGCGATCCTTCTTGTCGACCGATTGGAGCTGCACGGCGACGTTGCGGCCGTCGTCGCTCCACACCAGGCCGCTGCCGCCGCCGTATTGCCCGCGCGTATCGATCCGCACGGCGCGGGTCGCCGGGGCCGCCAGGGTGTCGGCTTCGGCCGTCCTGCCTGCGGCCCGCAGCGCGGCCACGGTCTGCGTGCGGATCGCCTGCAAGGGATCGTCGTGGATTCCGGGCAGCGCGTCGAACGACAGCGCGTGCTGCGCGCCGTCGCGCAGGTCCAGCAACGACAGGGCCTGTGCGGCGGGCGCATCGCGGCCGACGTAGCGGCGGACGTCCTCCTGCTCGGGATAGCCGCTGGCGGTGACGTAGTGCGTGAGCTGCGGGACGCGTCCGGCCGGCCGGTCCTTCGCCGCGGTGACGAGGAGCAGCCAGCGTCCGTCGGGCGACAGCGCGCTGTCGAGCACGACGCGGTCGGCGCCGAGATGGAACGTCGGCGTCGCGGGAGCGGTACCGGCCGCCGCGGCGAGGCGCGCGGTCTCGTCGCGCTGCTCCTTCTGCGCGGAGGCGCCGGCGCGCAGCGTCGCGAACAGCGCCTGCTGGCGTTCCGCCAGCGGATCGGCCGCCGCATCGCCCGGGTCGGATGCGAACTTCAGCATCGCCACCGGCCTGTGGGTGCCTTCGGCGATGTCGTAGCGATACCAGTCCTGGCCCATCCGGAACTGCAGCGCACGGCCGTCGGCGGAGAACTGCAATGCCGATTCCGCTTGCGGTTCGGTGGTGATCCGCGTGCGGCGCCCGCTCGCGAGATCCTTCAGGTGGATGTGCCCGTCGAGGTGGAAGGCCACGCGCCGGCGCTCGCGATCGAACACGGGAGCGCCTTCGGCCTGCGCCCGGTCCGTGGCGTCGAGCCGCGTGTCCTTCCCGCTGCGCAAGTCGATGCGGTGCAGGTCCAGCAGCGCGCTGCCGTCGCGTTTCAGGCGGTAGTAGAGGCTGTGTCCGTCGGCGCTCCAGTATGGCGACTGCACCGGCTGCCCGAGCCAGTCCGGATCGGCCATGATCGTGGCGAGATCGAGCGGCGTTTCCTTGCCGATGCAGGGGAGTGCCAGGGTGGCGGCAAGAAATACGGCGATTCGGCGCACGGGCGAGGTCTCGTCGGAGGTGACTCCGGACCATACCCCGGTCGCGTGGGCGCGGGCAAAGTGCTATTCGGCGCGATGCGTGCCCGGACGGCGGTACGGCCGATCGAGAATGGAAAAATGCCCTAGCGCGGCAGCAGGGGCAGCAGCAGCCAGCCGGCCAGCGCGATCGCGAGCGCGGCGCGGGTCAGCTTGTAGCCGCGCGGGAAGGCGCGCTTGAAGCGCTTGCGCCGTTCGCCCATGCGATCGGCGAAGGCGTACAGCCGGTTGACCAGTCCGACGTGTTCGCCGCCGACGTTCTCGGTCGCCGTCGCGCGGCCGAGGACGCCGCCGAGCCAGTGGTTGAAGCGGCCGAGCAGGCCGGAGCGCAGCGGGCGCTCGACGTCGCAGAACAGGATCACCCGCGTGCGGTCGCTGCGGTTCTCGGCCCAGTGCACGTAGGTCTCGTCGAACACGACGTCCTCGCCGTCGCGCCACGAGTATTCGCGGCCGTCGACGACGATGCGGCAGGTGTCGGCGTTCGGCGTGATCAGGCCGAGGTGGTAGCGCAGGGAACCGGCGAACGGATCGCGATGCGGGTTCAGCTTCGAGTCCGGTGGCAGCAGCGCGAACATCGCCGCCTTGACGCCCGGGATCGTCTCCAGCAGCGCCACCGTGTTCGGGCAGAGCGCGTGGGCGCTCGGCAGCGGATCGCCGTACCACTTGAGGTAGAAGCGCTTCCAGCCTTCCTTGAAGAAGGAGCTGAAGCTCGCGTCGTTGTGCTTCTCGGCCGCCTTGATGTAGCCCTCGTCGAACAGGTGCAGGGCTTCCTCGCGGATGGTCTGCCAGCCGTCGCGCAGCGCGTCGAGCTGCGGGAACTGCGAGCGCTCGGGGAACGGCGTGTTGGCCACCTTCGAGAAGGCGTACATCAGCACGTTGTACGGCGCGAAGAAGCCCGAATGGTCGAACACCTGGCGCCGGAATTTCAGCTTCTCGCGTCCGCGCAGGTGCACCACCAGCACGCAGGCGAGGTAGAACGCGACGAGGATCAGCAGGAGCAGGCGAAAGGACACTGGGAAGCCGTGGTTCGGGATTCGGGACGGGTCGAAGCATACGCCGCCGGGCCGGCGCGGTACGACAGGGCGCCTCGAAAAACCTCTCGGTGCCCCGTGGCACAGGGATGTGCCGCCCGCGATCAGGCGCGCAGGCGCTCGATCGGCGGACCGGGGGAAGGAACATCCCCGGGCGCCGATCGTGCTCCGCCTCAGTCGCGGGCCAGCTTGTCCGCCTTGAGCGCGGCCAAGGCGGCGATGGTCGCATCGGTCTGCAAGGTGATGTCCGGCGGCGCCGCTTCGAGCAGCAGGGGGGTGCAGGCCGCGCGGTCGTCGCCGGCGTCGACCAGCGCG
>DBMH01000251.1 GCA_002297645.1 Rhodanobacteraceae bacterium UBA703
CGGCGCGCGGGCCAGCGGTGCCGCCATCGGCCGCCTCGACGCCGGGCGCGCCGACCTGCTCGTGCTCGACGAGGCCTCGCCACTGCTCGCGGGGCGCGATGCCGCGCATGCGATCGACACGTGGATCTTCTCCGGCAACTCGAACCTCGTGCGCGACGTGATGGTCGCCGGCGACTTCGTCGTGCGCGATTTCCGTCATCGCGACGAGGCGCGCATCGCGGCGCGCTATCGCGACGTCGTCGAACGGCTCGCCCACCACCCGGGCGACACCTGATCGTCGTCGCGGCCGTGCCCGTCGCCTCGGTGAACCGCAGCCGATGGTTGCGGCAGCGCGCGGCCGGAATCCTTCACGCTGGCGAGCGTCGATGTTCGGGCAGTGAACCCAGCCGTTCGCGCAGGAAGTCGGCGAACACGCGCAGTTTCGGCGCGAGCTGGGCGCGGCTCGGGTAGTACAGGTAGAAACCGTCGTACGGCGGCAGCCAGTCGTCGAGCACGCTGACCAGCGTGCCGTCGTCGAGAGCGTCGCGCACGCGCGCTTCCATCGTGTGCACGAGACCGATCCCGGCCAGCGCGGCGTGCAACGTCAGCGCCGTGTCGTTGCAGACGAGGTTGCCGTCGACGCCGATCTCGAACCAGCGCCCGCGCTCGCAGAACTCCCACCGATAGACCGTGCCACCGCCGCCGAAGCGCGTGCGCAGGCAGTTGTGCGCGTGCAGGTCGCGCGGGTGCATCGGTGTTCCGCGGCGGGCGAGGTAGTCCGGCGCGCCCACCACGACGGAGCGCTGCGCGCCGCCGAGCGGCAGCGCGATCATGTCCAGCTGCACCTTCTCGCCGAGGCGGATGCCGGCGTCGAGGCCGTCCGCGACGAGGTCGTTCAGGGCGCTGTCGACGAGGATGTCGAGCCGGATCTCCGGATAGGTGCGCAGGAACTCGGCGAGATGCGGTTCGAGCAGGGCCGGCGCGACGATCTGCGGCACGGTGATGCGCAAGGTGCCGGCGGGGCGTTCGCGTTGCTGGCGTATGTCATCGAGCGCCGCGTCGATGTCGAGCAGCGCCGGCTCGATACGCGCCAGCAGGGCCGACCCGGCCTCGGTCAGGCCGACGCGCCGTGTCGTGCGATGCAGCAGGCGCACGCCGATGCCGGCCTCCAGCCCGCGCAGCGTCTGCGACAACGCCGACGGCGACACGCCGAGTTCGCGGGCCGCCTGCGTGAAGCTGCCGAGTTCCGCGATGCGCGCGAAGGCGAGCAGCGCCGGCAGTTGGCCGGCTTCGATTGTGAAGGTGGGCTTCATGGTCCATGCCGATCCTGGGGATTTTTCTGGGGTATCGCAAGGCGCAGGATGAGCGCCATCCGACGTCTCCGTCTCCGACCCCGAGGAACTCCCATGACATTGGCCACGCATTGCCCCGCTCTCCCGCCGCGGGCTTCCGGGGCGACGCCGTGAGGCCGGCGCGCCGCAAGGTCGCGGGGGCTTTAGCCCTGGGCGCGATCGGCAGTGCCGCTGTCGCCGCGAAAACGCCGGAGGCGACGCGGCGGCGATATGCGGCGCTCGGCGCACCGGCCGGTCCCTATGCACACGGCGTACGCCACGGCGACCTGCTGTTCCTGTCCGGGCTCACTGCCTACGGCACGCCGGCGCAGAAGGGCGACATCGCCGCGCAGGCCGACGCAACCCTCGCCCGCATCG
The DNA here is from genome assembly GCA_002297645.1 of Rhodanobacteraceae bacterium UBA703. GTDB lineage: Bacteria > Pseudomonadota > Gammaproteobacteria > Xanthomonadales > Rhodanobacteraceae > Dokdonella_A. The sequence continues at coordinate 1,689 of DBMH01000251.1, forward strand.
CCGCGGTCGCCGCCGAGGAGGGGTGCGACCTGGGATCGCTGGTCAAGGTCACGATCTTCGTCACGGATCTCACTCGCATCGACGCGCTGCGCGAGCGGTTGCAGGCGCACTACGGGAATGCGCCGCCGGCGAGCTCCCTGATCCGCGTGGCCGGCCTGTTCCATCCCGATCTCGCGATCGAGATCGAGGCGATCCTGGCGCTGGCCTGATCGCATTCCCGTTCATCCGACATCCAAGGAGTCCCCTCATGACATTCCGCACGCTCGGTCCCGCCGGCCCGTCCGTCTCGGCGCTCGGCCTCGGCTGCATGGGCATGAGCGAGTTCTACGGCGCCCACGACGACGCGCAATCGGTCGCGACGATCCACCGCGCGCTCGATCTCGGCGTGACCCTGCTCGACACCGCCGACATCTACGGACCGCACACGAACGAGGCACTGGTCGGCCAGGCCATCGCCGGTCGCCGCGACGCGGTGTTCCTCGCGACCAAGTTCGGCATCGTGCGCGATCCCGACGATCCGACCGCGCGCGGCGTCGACGGACGCCCCGAGCATGTGCGGCGCCGCTGCGAAGGCAGCCTGAAACGGCTCGGCGTCGACCACATCGACCTGTACTACCTCCATCGCGTCGACCGTCGCGTGCCGATCGAGGAAACGGTCGGTGCGATGGCCGATCTCGTGCGCGCCGGCAAGGTGCGTCATCTCGGTTTGTCGGAAGTGTCCGCGCAGACGCTCGAACGCGCGCACGCGGTCCATCCGATCGCCGCCGTGCAGTCGGAATATTCGCTCTGGACACGAGACCCGGAGGAGGACGGCGTCCTCGACGCCTGCCGGCGCCTCGGCATCGGCTTCGTGCCGTACAGCCCGCTCGGACGCGGCTTCCTCACCGGCGCGATCCGTAGCCCGGACGACTTCGCCGCCGACGACTACCGGCGCGGCAATCCGCGCTTCCAGGGCGAGCACTTCGCGAAGAACCTCGCCTTGGTGGACAAGCTCCACGAACTGGCCGTATTGAAGAGCGCGGCCAGGGACCGAGGCGCGGCCCCCGTCACGCCGGCGCAGCTCGCACTGGCCTGGGTGCTGTCGCGCGGCGAGCACGTCGTGCCGATTCCGGGAACGCGCCGCATCGCCGCACTGGAGGAGAATGTCGGCGCACTCGACGTCGTCCTGGCGGCGGAGGAACTCGCCGCACTGGATGCGGTATTCCCTCCGCAGGCCGCTTCCGGGGCGCGCTACGCGGCAGCGATGATGCGCTCGCTCGGCGGTTGATCCGCACACCATCCACCTTGTCGCCGCGCAACCGGGATGCGACCGTGCGCGACCCGTTCCACAGGAGATCGACCATGAAAACCCGCACGCTCGGCCAGGAACTCGAGGTGTCCGCGCTCGGCCTCGGCTGCATGGGCCTGACGCACGCGTATTCGACCGGACGCCCCGATCACGCGGCTGGTGTCGCCCTGGTGCGGCGCGCGATCGACCTCGGCGTCACGCTGATCGATACCGCCGACATCTACGGTCCGGAGACGAACGAACGCCTCGTCGGCGAAGCGATCGCCGGCCGGCGCAACCGGGTCGTGCTGGCGACGAAGTTCGGCTTCGCGTTCGACCGCGGCGGCCTGACCGGCATCGGCGGCGGCCGCATCGACGGACGCCCCGAGTACGTGCAGCGCGCCTGTGAGGCGTCGCTGCGCCGGCTCGGCGTGGACCACGTCGATCTCTACTACCTGCACCGCGTCGATCCCGACACGCCGATCGAGGAGACGGTCGGCGCGATGTCGCGCCTGGTCGAGCAGGGCAAGGTGCGCTTCCTCGGCCTGTCGGAAGCCTCGGCCGCGACCGTGCGCCGTGCGCACGCGATCCATCCGATCAGCGCCCTGCAGAGCGAGTACTCGTTGTGGAGCCGCGATCCCGAGGACGAGATACTGCCGGCCTGCCGCGAGTTGGGCATCGGGTTCGTGCCGTTCAGTCCGCTCGGGCGCGGTTTCCTCTCCGGCCGATTCCGCCGTGTCGAGGATCTGGCTGAGGACGATACCCGTCGCGGGACGCCGCGTTTCGAAGCCGGGAACTTCGAGAAGAACCTGGCGTTGCTCGAGCGCATCGAGTCGCTCGCCGCCGTGCGCGGCGCCACCGCGTCGCAGATCGCCCTGGCCTGGCTGCTCGCGCAGGGCGGCAACGTCGTTCCGATACCGGGAACCACGAATCCCGGCCGGCTGGAGGAGAACGTCGCCGCATCGGAGATCGTGCTGGACGCGGATGAACTCGCGGCGATCGACGGATTCGCGCCGCGCGGCGTCGCCGCCGGCGCGCGCTACGGCGAGGCCGGCATGAAGCAGGTCAATCGCTGAGGTCAGCGCCGCGCATTGCGCAGCATCGGCGCGACGACGGAGAAGTCGCCGTCGTTGCGTGCCGGCCGGATGCCGAGCAGGTGCGCCAGCAGCGGATATACGTCGACGTTGTCGAACTCCGGCACGACGAGCCCGCGCCGGAAGGCCGGGCCGTGCGCGATGAACAGCGCGCGCATGTTCGGGTCGTCGTTGTCGTAGCCGTGGTCGCCGCGCGAGAATTTCTCGCGCGACGCCAGGTATTCCCGCGTGCTGATCTGCCAGCCGTCGTCGGCGAGACAGATCAGCGCGGGGATGCGCGGGTTCGTGCCGTAATGCAGGCGCGCCGGTACGTCCGACTTGCGCCAGCAGCGCATGTGGTCGTGCGGCCTCAGCAGCTTCGCCTCGACGTCGGCGGTCCGGCCGCGCCTCGGGTTGAATCCGGCCAGCACGCCGAGATTCACCGCGACGGCGTCATCCTTCGGAACGAGGTCCTCGATGAAGATCGTGCGTTCCTTCGAGATCGCGGTGCCGCCGTGGTCGGACACGACGACGAGGTTGACGCGGTCGAATTCGCCGCGCTGCTTGAGACCCGCCACGAGGCGCGCGATCGCCGTGTCCACCTCGCGCAGCGCGGCGTTCACGGAGGGCGCGTCCGGACCGTCCTCGTGCGCCGCGTGGTCGACCTGTTCGAAGTACAGCGTGTAGAAGCGGGCGCGCCCGGACTCGGGCTGGTCCATCCAGGCGAGCAACTGGTCGACGCGGGCCCGCGGCATCATCTTGCCGTTGAACGGCAGCCAGTGGCTCGGCCGCACGCCGGCGATCGCCGACTCGGAACCGGGCCAGAACATCGTCGCCGTGCGCACGCCTTGCTTCTCCGCTCCGACCCAGATCGGCTCACCGCCCCACCAGTCGGCGTCGACCGTGGTCTTGGCGTTGTTGTAGACGAAGCGCCGGCCGGTCGCGGGATCGACGAAGCGGTTGTTGACGATGCCGTGATGGTCCGGATAGAGGCCGGTCACGAGGGTGTAGTGGTTCGGGAACGTCAGGCTCGGGAACGACGGTTTCATCGCCTTGGCGCGCACGCCCTCGGCCGCGAGCGCGCGCAGCGTCGGCGTCTGGCCGCGATCGAGGTAGTCGGGCCGGAAGCCGTCGATCGAGACCAGAATGACCGGGTCGGTCGCGCTGCCCGCTTGCGGCGACGGCCGCGTCGGCGCGCAGCCGACGCAGAACAGCAGCCAGGACAGGACGAGCAGGGTGCGCAGACGCATGGACGGACTCCGGAAAAACGCAAACGCCTATCGTCGCCGATGAATGCGACGGTTCCTAGGGCCTGTCATCCGTTCCTAAGCTGGCCCCGCCCTCCGGGTTGTTCCGCAGAAGCCGCCATGCGGCAGCACGCCGATCGAACAGGCAAGCCTGTCGCTGCGCGCCGCACTTCCACCTGACGACTTCTGCGGAGCGACGTGACCGGCCCAGGGATGGATGACAGGCCCTGGTTCGACCTTGGCACCCTTGCGGTTTCGTCGGTCGCCGCCGCCGTGTGCAGGAAAGGAATCGACCTCGCGCGGAGCGACCTGGTGAAAAACGCCGCGATCGTTCCCATTTCCGACGCTTCGCCTTCCGGAGTTCCTTCATGCCACTGTTCCAGCCCTTGGTTCTCGGCGACGTCGTCCTGCGCAACCGCATCGCCGTGTCGCCGATGTGCGAATACTCGGCCGTCGACGGCCTGCCGAACGACTGGCATCTCGTGCATCTCGGCAGCCGCGCCGTCGGCGGTGCCGGGCTCGTGCTGACCGAAGCCGCGGCGGTGTCGCCGGAAGGACGCATCTCGCCGGCGGACGTCGGCTTGTGGAACGACGCACAGGCCGAGGCCTGGGCGCGCATCAACCACTTCATCCGCGAACAGGGTGGCGTGCCCGGCGTGCAGCTCGCGCACGCCGGGCGCAAGGCCAGCACGGATGCTCCGTGGCGCGGAGGCAAGCCGGTCGGCACGGAGCAGGGGGGATGGACGCCGGTCGCGCCGAGCGCCGTCGCCTTCGACGTCGGCCATCCCGTACCGACCGCGCTCGACCGCGGCGGCATCGCGCAGGTCGTCGCCGATTTCCGTGCAGCGACCGAACACGCATCGCGAGCCGGTTTCGAGATCGTCGAGATCCACGCCGCGCACGGCTACCTGCTGCACCAGTTCCTCTCGCCCTTGTCGAACCGGCGCGATGACGACTACGGCGGCTCGCTCGAGAACCGCGCGCGCCTGCTGCGCGAGGTCGTCGCCGTCGTGCGCGACGCCTGGCCGCGACCGAGGCCGCTGCTCGTGCGCGTTTCCGCGACGGACTGGGCCGAGGGTGGCTGGGACATCGACGAATGCGTACAGCTCGCGCACTGGCTGAAGCAGGACGGCGTCGACCTGATCGACACCTCGTCCGGTGGCCTGGTGCCGCACGTGCGGATCCCTCTGGAGCCCGGCTACCAGGTGCCGTTCGCTGCCCGCATCCGCCGCGAGGCCGGCATCGCCACCGGCGCGGTCGGTCTCATCACCGAAGCACAGCACGCGCAGGACATCCTCGCGCGCGGAGAGGCCGACATTGTGCTGTTCGCCCGCGAACTGCTGCGCGATCCGTATTTCCCGCGCCGCGCGGCGGCGGAGCTCGGCGCTACGATCGAGGCGCCGCCGCAGTACCGGCGCGCGTGGTGATCGCGGCGTAGCACTCGGGCCGGCCGCCCTCTCTCGGGGCGAGCGGTATCGCTGCTTGCGGCAGCCGCGTCGAACGGGCTGGAGCGAATGCACCAGCCCGGGCGAGGTCGCCAAGCTTCGCCCTTCCACTTGGTGCGGACGTGCGCGATGCCCGTGAAGGCTGTCGGCGGAGCGATGATCGGCAAGCCCTCGCGCGCAATGCGAATTGCGCACGGGTGCAATCTCCCCGGCGCGCAAGAACCGTGGCGGAGTACTGGCCCGGATCCGGTATCGACGCCCCCGATGCGGCGGCGTAAGCTGCGCCGGTGATGACACCGCGCTGTCTCCCGGTCTTGTTGCTCGCCCTGCTGCTGATGGCCGCCGGCTTCGTCGGCGCGGCCGCGCCGGTGCTGGCCGCGACCGTGCATCACTGCGATCACGCCGACGCGGTCGCGCCGTGTTGCGGCGATTGCAGCAGCGCGCCGGATTGCGCGCAGGTCTGCGCGCCGCCCTTCATCGCGCCGGCCGTACTCGGCCCCGTTCCGCACGTTGCGCAGCCCGCGCCGACGAGTGTTTCCGTCGCGTCGCGCAGTCGGATCGCGCCACCGCATACGCGACCTCCGATCGCCTGACTCCTCCCGCACCGAAGCCGCGGCACATCGCCGCTTCGCGCGTTCGCGCGCGTTTTCCCGTGGAGGAAACATGCATTCCCTTGTGGCGGGCCGCCGTGCGGCGGTCCTGTTATGTGCCTGCGCCGCCGCTGCGGCACAGGCGAAGCCGATCGCGTTCGCCGACGGCACCACCGTGATGGCCGAGTATGGCGCCGGTACGATGGTCGAGGCGCAGGCGTTCTACGCGCCGAGCTACCGTTTCTCCGCCGGCGGCGGCTGGCTGCGCCTGGACAGCGATCTCGACCGGCGTACGCGCGAGATCGGGTACGTGCGCGCGAACTACCTGCTCGAGCGCTGGAACCTCGAGGCGGCGCAGGCGAACGTGTTCGTCTGGGGCAGCCTCGGCCGCAGCGAAGGCGACGGGTTCGGCGGCAGTCGCCTCGCGCGCAATGCCGGCTTCCAGCTCGACTACGAGACGCGTCGCGTCTACGCCGCGCTGAAGAGCGACCTGTGGGAGAGCGATGCGTTCTCGCACCGCATCGACACCATGCAGCTCGGCCTGGCGCCGTACGAGCACGACTATCGCGATCTCGCCACCTGGTTCGTCGTGCAGGCGCGCCGCTACACCGGCGGCATCCATCGCGGCACCGAGACGGCCTTCCTGCTGCGGCTGTTCAAGGGCGGCGCCTGGGTCGAGGCCGGCGTGACCGGCGAAGGCAAGCCGCAAGTCATGGCCATGTTCAATTTCTGAGGCGAACGATGATGAAGAAGATCATGCAAGGGTTGGGCATCGGTGTTCTGCTCGCGGCGGCGAATGTGCGGGCGGCGACGATCGTGATGGACGTCAACGGCCTGGTCTGCGCGTTCTGCGCGCAGGGCATCGAGAAGAAGCTGCGCGCGTTCGAGGCCACCGACGACCTGGTCGTCAGCCTCGAACGGCGACTGGTGGCCGTATCGACCAAGCCGGGGCAGGACATCGGCGACGACGTGCTGCGCACGGCCCTGACCGACGCCGGCTACACGGTGAAGGCGATCCGCCGCAGCGACGAACCGCTGAGCGCGGTGCGCGACCGCCTGAAGGCGCCGGAGAAATGAGCGCCGAACTGCGCGGCAACGTGTGGGCGGCGTCCGCGGCCCTGCTCGCCAGCAGCGGCACCTTGCTCTGCTGCGTGCTGCCGGCGGTGATGGTCGCCGTCGGCGCCGGCGCCGCGTTGGCCGGTCTGGTCGGCGCGGTGCCGCAGCTGGTCTGGCTCAGCGAGCACAAGGCGCTGGTATTTGGCGTCGCCGCGATCGCGCTGGCATTGGCCGGCGGGCTGCTGTGGCGGGCGCGGCGGTTGCCGTGTCCGGCCGATCCGGTATTGGCGGGTTCGTGCCGGCGTTTGCGGCGTTGGAGCATCGGGCTCTACGGCGCCGCGCTGGCGGCGTTCGCGCTCGGCGTCGCGTTCGCGTTCGTGCTGCCGCGGTGGTAGCCGGCCTGGTGTAAGGGCACTCGCCGCCTTGCCGGGTCGCCCGGGCAGGCGGCGAGGATCGTGGCCGTGTCGCCAGGTCCCCTCATCCGGCCCTGCGGGCC
>DBMH01000179.1 GCA_002297645.1 Rhodanobacteraceae bacterium UBA703
CCGAGCGCGGAGTCGCGCCGGCTGAACACCGACCCCCACAGTCCGCGCAGGGCCAGCGGCACGACCGGCACCGGCCTGCGCGCGAGGATCTTCTCGACGCCGCTGCGGAACGGCGCAATCTCGCCGTCGCGCGTCAGGCCGCCTTCGGGGAAGAGGCAGACGAGTTCGCCGTCGGCGAGCGCGCGGTCGATCTCGTCGAAGGCGCGCTCGAGCAGGGCGGGGTCTTCCTTCGCGCCGGCGATCGGGATCGCCTTGGCGGTGCGGAAGATGAAGCGCAGCACCGGGATGTCGAAGATCTTGTAATACATGACGAAGCGCATCGGGCGCCGTACGACGCCCGAGAGGATCAGCGCGTCCATGTAGCCGACGTGGTTGCAGACGAGCAGGGCAGGGCCTTCGTCCGGCACCTTGCGCGCGCCGTCAGCGTCGATGCGGTACAGCGTGCTGACGAGGATCCACGACAGGAACCGCATCAGGAATTCGGGCACCAGCGTGTAGATGTAGATCGCGACCGCGGCGTTGAGGATCGCGACCACGAGGAAGATCTGCGGGATCGAGAATCCGAGCGCGCCGAGGCCGAGCCCGAACGCCGCCGCGCCGACGATGAACAATGCGTTCAGGATGTTGTTGCCGGCGATCACGCGCGACAGCTCGCTGCGTTCGGCGCGGCTCTGCACCAGCGCGAACAGCGGCACGATGTAGAAGCCGGCGAAGAGCCCGACCAGCACGAAGTCGATCACGATGCGCCAGCTGCCGGGCGCGGCGAGGAAGGCGAGCGCGGACAGGTCGTGCAGGGAGGTCGCCTGCGTCCGCGCGAAATACAGGTCGAGACCGAACACGGTCAGTCCGATCGAGCCGAACGGCACCAGACCGATCTCGACCTTGTGTCCCGACAGCCGTTCGCACAGCATCGAACCGACGCCGACGCCGATCGAGAACAGCGCCAGCACGAGGATCTGCACCGATTCGGTGCCGCCGAGGAATATCTTCGTGTAGTTCGGCAGCTGCATCGTGAAGACGCCGCCGAAGAACCAGAACCACGAGATGCCGAGCACCGAATTGAACACGGTGCGGTCCTTCGCGACGAAGCCGAGCGCGCGCCAGGTCTCGGTGAACGGATTCCAGTTGAACGCGAGGTCCGGTGCCGTCGCCGGCGCGGGCGGTATCGCCCGGCTGGCGAGCCAGCCGGCCACGGCGGTGCCGATGACCAGCAGCGAGGCCCACAACGGCCCCTCGCTCATCGCGATGCCACCGGCGATCATGCCGACGAGCACGGCGAGCGACGTGCCCATCTCGACCAGGCCGTTGCCGCCGACGAGCTCGCCGGGTCTCAGCGCCTGCGGCAGGATCGCGTACTTGATCGGGCCGAACACGGTCGAATGCAGCCCCATCAGGAACAGGACCGCCAGCAGCAGCGGGATGCTCTTGAGCCAGAAGCCGACCGCGGCGAGCGACATCGCGGCGATCTCGAACAGCTTGACCCAGCGGATGATGCGCGCCTTCTCGTATTTTTCCGCGAGCTGCCCGGCGCTGGCCGAGAACAGGAAGAACGGCAAGATGAACAACGCCGGCGCGACGTTCGAGTAGAACCCCACCGCGTGCTCGTCGAGCCCCATGTGGTAACCGACCAGGACGACCAGGGCGTTGCGGAACGCGTTGTCGTTGAACGCGCCGAGGCCCTGCGTGGCGAAGAACGGCGCGAAACGGCGCGTGCGCAGCAGGTCGAACTGGTTCGTGCCGCTCATGGGTCGTCGCTTCCGGGGGGACGGCTGAACATATCAGGAGCCGCCCGTGCGTGGCGACGCGGCGATTCCGAACTTTCCCCGTGCGCACCGGTCGCGGCGCGGCGCCGGGCGAGTCGGTAGAATCAGCCTCTTGTCCTCCAGGACCGCCACCCGCGGAAACCGTCGATGCCCACTCGCAAGTTCCCGAAGATTCTCCTCGCCGCCGCCCTCGCGCTCGCTGCCCCGCTCGGGCACGCGGAAGCCCTCCTGAAGCCGGTGCCGAGCCCCGATCTGTCGAAGCTCACGCCGGCCAAGGCGGCCGACATGCGCAAGGCGCGCGAAGAGTTCGACAAGGTGCGCGCGACGCTCGCCGGCGATCCGCTGGCCGAGACCTATGCGCTGCTGGCGACCATCTACGCGCGCAACGGGCTCTACGAGGCGGCGAGCGTCGCGATCGAGGATTCCGTGCTGCTGGCGCCGAAGGACGGACGCTGGCGCTACCTGCAGGGCATCGTCATGCTCGGCGACAAGAACCCGCTCGGTGCGAGGGGCGCGTTCGAGCACGCCTTCGCGCTCGACCCGGCGTACCTGCCGATCCGGACGGCCGCGGCCAACCAGCGGGTCGAGAACGGCGACCTCGACGGCGCGCGCAAGATGCTCGAGGAATACACTGCGCAGAAGAAGGAGCAGGCCGTTCCGTTCGCGATGCTCGGCGACATCGCGTTGAAGCAGAAGCGCTACAAGGACGCGATCGCGCAGTACCAGATGGCGCTGAAGCTCGAGGCCGGTGCGAACAAGCTGTACGCGTCGCTCGCCGACGCATACGCCGGAGCCGGCGACGCGAAGGCCGCTGCGGACGCACGCGCCAAGGCCGGCAATACGCCGCCGACGCTGTACGATCCGCTCGGCGCCGGCCTGTTCGGCCGCGAGGCGTCGAAAGCCGATGCCGCTCCGCCGAAGACTCCGCCGGTCGACCCGACCACGCAGGCCGTCAACGACGCGGTCGTCCAGACCGGCCAGCGCCAGTATGCGGCGGCGCGCGCGAGCCTCGACAAGGCGCTCAAGCTGGCGCCGAACGACGCCGGCGTGCTGGCGCTCTACGCGCGCGTGGAAGCGATGTCGGGGAACGACGCCGCGGCGCAGTCGCGGGCCGCCGCGGCGGTCGCGGCCGACGGCAAGAGCGCCATCGTCCATCTCAGCCAGGGTGTCG
>DBMH01000343.1 GCA_002297645.1 Rhodanobacteraceae bacterium UBA703
GCCCGCCGAGCCGCGCCGCCCGCGGATGCCCCTGGGCGGCCGCCTGGCGTCGTGGCGCGACCAGCATTTCTACAGCTTCTTCTCCAGCCTCGGGCGGCTCGCGGCACGGCCGTGGGCGAATGCGCTGACCGTGTTCGTGCTCGGCTTCGCCCTGGCGCTGCCGCTGCTGTTCTTCCTCCTGTTCGACAATGCGCGTGATCTGTCCGGCGGCCTGCGCGAGGCGCGCGAGATCACCGCATTCCTGAAGCCGGCAGTCGACGGCGCCGGAGCCGACGCGCTCGCCGCGGAGCTGCGCGGCCGCAAGGACGTGGCCGTCGTGCTGAAGCGCACGCCGGAGCAGGGGCTGGCCGAGTTCCGGCAGCTTTCGGGATTCGGCGAGGCGCTCGATGCGCTGCGTTCCAATCCGTTGCCGAGCGTGCTCGTCGTGACACCGGCGGCCGCGTCCGATCTCGACGCGCCGCCGCTGCTGGCCGACCTCGAGGCGGACCCGCGCGTCGATCTCGTGCAGTACGACGCGACGTGGCGTCGTAAACTTTCCGACATTCTCCACTTCGGCGAACGCATCGTCGCGGTGATCGCGGCGCTGCTGGCGCTGGCGACGCTGCTGGTGATCGGCAATACCGTGCGCATGGACATCCAGGCCAGGACCTCGGAAATCTCGGTGATGCAACTGATCGGCGCGAGCGACGGCTTCGTGCGCCGTCCGTTCCTCTATGCAGGATTCTGGTACGGGCTGCTCGGCGGGATCTGCGCGCTCGCGATCGTCGTCGGCGTGGAGTTCGCGCTGGCCTCACCGGCGCAGCGCGTGATCGACGGCTACGGCGGACGTTTCGCGCTGCACGGCATCGGCTTGGCCGTCGTGTCGGCGACGATCGCGGCGAGCGCCGCGCTCGGATGGCTGGGCGCGTATCTCGCGACGGCGAGGCATCTCGTCGCAGGCAGGCCGCAGGCATGAGCGAGCCGGTCCATCTCACGCGACACATCGCCAGCGATGCACCGCGCGTGCTCGTCGTCGACGGCTCGCGCGTCGTGCGCCAGTTGATCGAGCGCACGCTCAAGGCGGAGCTGCCGAACGCGGTCGTCATCGGCTGCGGCAGCGGCGAGGAGGCGCTCCGCGCGATCGGCGAGGGTGTCGTCGACCTCGTCACGACTGCCCTGCGCCTGACCGACATGGACGGACTGGAACTCGCGCGCCGGGTGCGCGCGAGTTCGAACCAGGCCTACATCCCGATCGTCGTCGTTTCCGGCGACGTGCAGGAGCGCCTCGTCGCGCGGCGCCTGTCCGACGACGTCACCGACTACTTCGACAAGTCGCTCGGCTTCGACGCGCTGTGCGCGTTCATCCGCGGCTACGTGCGGCCGGCCGAAGCGGTCTCCGGGGACGTGCTCTACGTCGAGGACAGCCGCGTCGTCGCGCTGGCGACCACGCGCATGCTCGAGAAATCGGGCTTTCGCGTCGTCCACGTGCTGAGCGTCGAGGCGGCACTGGAGCACCTCGACGAGGCCAGGGCCGCGGGGTGCGCGCCGGGGGTCGACCTCGTGCTGACCGACGTAAACCTGAAAGGCGACCTGACGGGCGGGGACCTGCTCGAACGCATCCGCAACGCCTTTGGCTATTCCAAGGGCCTCCTGCCGGTACTGATCATGACGGGCGACGACAATCCGGCGAACCAGGCCGCGCTGCTGCGCGCCGGCGCGAACGATCTCGTGCACAAGCCGGTCGAGCAGCGCCTGCTGGTGACCAAGCTCCAGTTCCAGCTGCGCGTGTCGCAGCGCTTGCGTGCGGAGGCGCCGGCATGAGCGAGGGCCGCGTCAAGCTGGAGGCGTCGTGGAAGGCGCGGGTCGGCGCGTATCTGGAACGGCCGGAGATGCTCGCGCTGTCGGAATTCCTGCGTGCGGAGAAGCAGGCGGGCAAGACGATCTATCCGCCCGGCTCGCGTATCTTCGCTGCGCTCGACACGACGCCGTTCGACGCGGTCAAGGTCGTCATCCTCGGGCAGGATCCCTATCACGGCCCGGGCCAGGCGCACGGCCTGTGCTTCTCGGTGATGCCGGGCGTGGCGGTGCCGCCCTCGCTGGAGAACATCTTCAAGGAGATCGAGCGCGACCTCGGTATCCGGCGGCCGGACCACGGCTGCCTGGTTCCGTGGGCGCGCCAGGGCGTCCTGCTGTTGAATGCGGTGCTCACGGTCGAGCGCGGCATGGCGGGGTCGCATGCCGGAAAAGGCTGGGAGGGGTTCACCGATGCCTGCATCGACGCGCTGAACCGGGAGCGCGAGGGCATCGTGTTCCTGCTCTGGGGGAGCTACGCCCAGGCGAAGGGCAAGCTGATCGACGGCAGTCGCCATCGGGTGCTGAAGGCCCCACATCCGTCACCGCTGTCCGCCCATCGCGGATTCATCGGCTGCGGCCATTTCGGGCGCGCGAACGAGTACCTGCGCGGCCTCGGTAAGACGCCCATCGACTGGGCATTGCCGCCGCGGGCCGAGCTCGGCGACGTCTGAATTCCAGGAAATCCTTGTGAAACAGAATCTTGCGATTTGTCGTCGCAGGATGAACGCTGCGTTACCGATCGTGACCGACGGTACACGACGAATTAACGAACTTTCCGGTACTATAACTGTCAGTAGAGCGACCCCCACCCTCCGGCCGAGCCGATGGGCGGGAACTCCAGAGGCATTTGGCACTCGAAGGGTATGAGTGCCAAGATGCACAGCCAGTCAGGAGGCCACCATGAGCAACGCCCTGGTCACCAGAAACTTCCCGATTCCGAGCGCGCTCGGAAGCCTCGAAGCCTATGTAAGTGCGGTTCACCAGATTCCAATGCTGACGCAGGAAGAGGAACAGGACCTCGCCCGCCGTTTCGTCGAGGAATCCGATCTTGAGTCTGCCCGCAAGATGGTGCTGGCGCACCTGCGTTTCGTCGTGCACGTCGCACGCGGTTATTCCGGTTACGGCCTGCAGGTCGGCGACCTGATCCAGGAAGGCAACATCGGCCTGATGAAGGCGGTCAAGCGTTTCGACCCGACCCAGGGCGTGCGTCTGGTGTCCTTCGCGGTGCACTGGATCCGTGCCGAAATGCACGAGTTCATCCTGCGCAACTGGCGCATCGTCAAGGTCGCCACGACCAAGGCGCAGCGCAAGCTGTTCTTCAACCTGCGCAAGTCGAAGAAGCGCCTCGGCTGGATGAATGCCGAGGAAGTGAACACCGTCGCCAAGGAACTCGGGGTGCCGGCCGCCACCGTCATGGAGATGGAAGCGCGCCTCAACGGCCGCGACATCGCCTTCGACGCGCCGGTCGACGCCGAGGACGACGAGAAGCCGGCTCCGTCCGCCTTCCTGATCGACCACGGTGCCGATCCGTACTACGCGGTCGAGACCGAGTCCGAGGAGGAGTCCAGCCTCGGCACCTTGCATCGCGGTCTGGTCAAGCTCGATGCCCGTTCGCGCGACATCATCCAGCGCCGCTGGCTGAAGGACGGCGAGAAGGCGACCTTGCAGGAACTGGCGGACGAATACGGCGTGTCCGCCGAGCGCATCCGCCAGATCGAGGCGAACGCGATGAAGAAGATGCGGGCGCTGTTCGAGGCGTAGGTCTTCGCCGCCCGGCGCATGAAAAACGGCCCGCATCGCGGGCCGTTTTCTTTTGCGGGCGGTGCAGGACGGGCGTCGATCGCCCCCGTCGGATCAGCCGTCGAAACCGTCGGCGAAGATGTCGTCGGGCTGGAACTCGATCGCGCCGAGATCGCACTTAGCGCCTTGCGGGCGCGGCGCGCCGTGCTGGTCGGCGGTCACGGCTTGACCGGCGATATCCAGGCACGTCGCCGCCGCGTCGACCGCCGGGCCGCCCGCGACCGGCGCATAGGCGGGCCAGGGTGTCGCGGTGATGTCGAGCGGGTTCAACGTCTGCGCGAACGTGGCCTGCGCGCTGAAGCCGCAACTGGCGTCTTCGCCGAGATTGACCGAGCCGGGCGCGGAGGTGGGCGCGGCGGCGCACAGCGTCACGCCGCTTTGCGCGCCGACGATGATGCTCGACAGGACCACGAGGTTCGTGCCGGCGTTGATGGCATTCGCGCTCGCGGTGGCATGGCCCAGACCGGTGCCTGCGACGACCGTGCCGTTGGCCAGCGTGGAGAACTCCAGATCGGCCGGCATCACGCCACTTCCGACGAAGACCAGGCCCGCCGTGGCGTTTCCGCCGTGGCCTAGAACCAAGGTGGTTGGGCTATTGCCCGCAGTGCTGAAGCCGTTGGCGATCGTCGAATTGGCGATGCGCAGGCCAGCGCCATCGTGGGCGTAGATCGCGCCGCCGCTGGCCGAACCGCCGTCGCCGCTAAAGCCGTCCAAAACGAGCCCGCCATTGGCGTGTCCGCCTTTGCCGCCGGTGCCTCCGATCGCATGCGCATCGACGACGCTCGAATCGAGCAGGCTCAAGGTGCCGTGCAAGTCGATCGCTCCCCCTGTCGCGTTGCCGGCCGCGCCCCCGTTGCTGCTCGCGATGAGCGGGGGGCCAGGCAATCCTGCCACGCCATTGCCGCCGTTGCCGCCAGTCGCCCGGCAATCACGGATCGCGACGCGATCGAACACGACGTCGACGCCGCCGGGAATGAGCACGCAGCCACCGGCGGCCGAAGCTCCGGGCGCGCCCGCTTCGCCGAGATTGGCGCCGTCGGCGCCGTTGGCCCCGGTCATCGTGCCGTGGGCGATTTCGAGGTCGCTGATCGTCGCCGACGCATACGCGACGAGCACGCGCGACGCGTTCTGCGCACTGATCGTGAGCGCCCGCGCGCCGGGGCCGCGGATCGTCAACGGCCGGTCGATCTGGATTTCGCCCTGCGTCAGCGTGATCGGCGAAGCGAGGTTCGGGGCGAAGACGATCGTGTCGCCGCCGATAACGGACGCGGCGGTGATCGCGTGGCGCAGCGAACACACGGCCGGGCACAGGTTCGCGCCGATCGGATCGTCGTTCGTGTTGACCGTGATTGTCGCAGCGTTCGAAACGCCGGCCATCGCGGCCAGCGCGAAACCACTGCACGACAGGGCCTGTTTGCGCATGCGATCTCTCCTGCCGCGGGGCGTGGAATTGTGGATTGTGCTGCATGGGGTCGTCGATCGTCAGCCTGCTCCGGAGTCACTACACCACCGGATCGACGTTGCTCGACCAGCGCAGCGCGGGCGCCGGGACGGCCGCGCACGGTCGAGCCGGGGTGGCAGGAAGGCCTGCAATCCGGTGCGCGGCAGCCGCCGTCGATCAGCGTGCGCGGCAGCAGTGGCCGGGATCGCGCGTCTGCAGGATCACGCTTCCCGGACGTTCGTGCGTCCGGCGACCTGAACGACGAATCGGCCGAGGCGTTCTCCGGCGCGGAAGTCGACGCTGAAAGCCCTTCGTGGACGCCGACCACGACGACCGGCGTCCGGTGCGGCAGGTCGTGGCCCTTGGTCAGCGTCTGCGAGCC
The DNA here is from genome assembly GCA_002297645.1 of Rhodanobacteraceae bacterium UBA703. Lineage (GTDB taxonomy): Bacteria > Pseudomonadota > Gammaproteobacteria > Xanthomonadales > Rhodanobacteraceae > Dokdonella_A. The sequence goes on from DBMH01000343.1 coordinate 5,457, forward strand.
GACGGGCAGGCGCGTGCCGGCGTCGGGCAGACGGTCGCTCGGTATCGCCAGCGTGACGGCCTCGCCTTTCAAAATGAAAGGCGCCGCTTCCAGAAGGAAATGATTCGGGCCGAGGCGATGCGGAAGGAATTCCGCAAGTGGCTGATACAAGGGAAGAAATTATGCCTGGCACGTAAGCTGCTTTAAAGACCCCGAAACCAGAGTCGTCGCAACAGGCGGCCTGAACCGCAGCGTGCATTGTGCACCGCACAAACGGAGGGGTCAAGCGTGTCCTCACGAATCAAGATCATCATCCCGATTCCGATGGGCGCCGACGGCGTCGCGGCGCGGGCGGCGCAGTTGCCGGCGCATCTCGTGCTGCCGGGCTTCGAGCCGGAGTTCGTGTCCGTCGCCAGGGGCGCCGCTCTGGGCGACAGCGCCTACGACATGCTGCTGATGGATTTCGCGGTCGCGGAAGCCGGCCTGCGTGCGCAGCAGGAAGGCTATGCCGCCGTCTGCATCGACACCGTCAGCGATTCCGGCATGGCGGCTCTGCGCTCGCGGCTCGACATCCCGGTGATCGCGCCGGGCCAGGCCGCGTTCCACGTCGCCTGCATGCTCGGCAAGAAGTTCAGCGTGCTGACGATGTGGGACGAATGGTTCCCGCTCTACGAGAAGACGCTGACCGAATACCACCTCTGGCCGCGCGTTGCTTCGCTGCGCTCGATCAGGACGCGCCCGGATCTCGAAGAACTGCTCGCCGGCAAGGAAGAGGTCGTCTTCCAGAAGCTCGAGGCCGAGGCGCTGCGCGCGATCGAGGAGGACGGCGCCGACGTCATCGTCCTCGGCTCGACCACGATGCACCAGTCGCACGCCTACCTCGCCGGACGCCTGCCGGTACCCGTGATCAACCCGGGCCAGGTCGCCTACAAGCTCTGCGAGGCATTCCTGGCCCTCGGCCTTCGCCACAGCAAGAAGGCCTATCCCGCGCCGCAGGCGCCCAACGACGCCGTCTACCACGGCTTCGCGCACTGACCCAAGGAGTTCCCGCATGTCCAAGCTCACCCGCCAGCAGCTGATCGACCTCGGCTGCGAGAAGTACTTCGGCAACGTCGACCGCAAGAACATGGACGACGTGCTCGCCTGCTGCCACGACGACTGCGTCGTGACGATCCAGACCGACCATCTCTCGCACACGGGCATCGACGCCATCCGCCGCATGTTCGAGAACCTGTTCGCCGGCTTCGAGGAGATCTGGCACGGCGACTTCGAGGTCACCGCGGACGAAGAAAACCAGACCGTGTCGATGCGCTTCAACGTGCGCCTGGTCGACGCGAAGGGCCAGGAAACGCGGCTCAGCAACTGCAACTTCTTCTACGTCGAGGGCGGCCGGTTCCGCCGCTACTACGTCTTCATGAGCGGCGAGAACGTCCTGCGCTGAGAGGACACGGCACTTGAACGAGAACACACGGACGGGAGCAGGAGCGCGATGAGCAAGGCCCTGGAAGGAATTCGAATACTCGACCTGACCCACATGCTGTCGGGGCCCTACGCCGGGATGATCCTGGCCGATCTGGGAGCCGAGACGATCAAGGTCGAGCCGATCGCCGGCGAAGGCACGCGCGCGTTGCTGGCGAGCGATCCGAAGCATTCGTACCGGGGGATGGGCGCGTATTTCCTCACGCTGAACCGCAGCAAGAAGAGCGTCTGCATCGACCTCAAGCATCCGCAGGGCGTGGCCGTCTTCCACGACCTCGTGCGCGTGTCCGACGTGGTCCTCGACAACTTCAGCGCCGGCGTGACCGCCAAGCTCGGCATCGACCACGCGAACCTGAGCCGGATCAACGAGCGCATCATCACCTGCTCGGTCTCCGGCTTCGGCCAGGACGGTCCCAACTACCTGCGGCCGGCGTTCGACCAGGTCGTGCAGGGCATCGGCGGCGGCATGTCGATCACTGGCGAGAACGCCGACCGGCCGATGCGCTCGGGCATCCCGATCGGGGACCTCGGCGGCGGCATGTTCGCGGTGATGGGCGTACTGGCCGCGCTGCAGGCGCGCGAGCGCCACGGCCGCGGCCAGCACGTGGACATCAGCATGCTCGATTGCCAGATCAGCATGCTGAACTACATGGCGACGATGTACCTGATGAGCGGCGAGAACCCCGAGCCGCTCGGCAACGGCCACTTCGTCCACGTGCCGTACAACACCTACCGCACCGCCGACGGTTTCATCATCGTCGCGGTGATCTTCGACAGCTTCTGGGAGCGCCTGGTCGAACTGCTCGACGTCGCGGAATTCCGCGATCCGAAATACCGCCACCAGCCCGGGCGCCTCGCCGACAAGGCGGCCATCGACGCGAGGCTCGACGATCTCTTCGCGACGCAGAACACCGCCTACTGGGTCGAGCGGCTCAGCTCCGTGCGCGTGCCGTGCGCGCCGGTGAACCGCTTCAGCGAAGCGCTGGCCGATCCGCAGGTGCTCCACCGCGGCATGGTCGTGGAGATCCCGCACCCCGAGGGTGGTGCCGTGCGTGCGCCGGGCAACCCGATCAAGCTGTCGCTCGACGACGGCGCCGAATTCGGCGCGCCGCCGCTGCTCGGCCAGCACACCCGTTCCGTCCTGTCCGACCTGCTCGGATACGACCCGTCGAGGATCGAATCGCTGCAAGGCGATCGGGTCGTGGCCTGACGTGTCCGCCGAACGGGTCACCATCAACGAAGTCGGTCCGCGCGACGGCCTGCAGAGCCAGCCGCGCGCACTCGACGGCGACCGCCGCCTGGCGATGATCGAAGCGCTCGTCGCGGCCGGCCTGCGCAGCATCGAAGCCGGCAGTTTCGTCTCGCCGAAGGCGGTACCGCAGATGGCGGGAACGGGCGAACTGTTCGCGCGCCTGCCGCAGCGCGGCGAGGTGCGCTATTCCGCGCTCGTGCCGAACGTGCGTGGCTACGAGCTGGCGCGGGCCGCCGGCGTCGACACCCTGTCGGTCGTGCTGTCGGCGACCGAGACGATGAACCGCCGCAACATCAACACGGGCCTCGACGAGACGGCGACCGCGTGCGCCGAGCTGATGGCACGCGCGGTCGCCGACGGCGTGGACGGCTGGGCCTACATCGCGGTCGCGTACGAATGCCCGTTCGAGGGGCCGACGCCGCCGGCGCGGGTCGAGCGCCTTGCGGAGCGCATGATCGAGGCCGGCGCGCGCAAGCTGATCGTCGCCGACACGATCGGCGCGGCGAATCCGGCGCAGGTCCGCACGCTGACCTCCGCGCTCGTGCGTGCGTTCGGCGCCGAGCGCATCGCCTGCCACTTCCACGACACGCGCGGCATGGCGCTGGCCAACGTGCTGGCCGCGCTTGAGTTGGGCGTGCGCGATTTCGACAGTTCGATCGGTGGCCTCGGCGGCTGTCCGTTCTCTCCGGGAGCGAGCGGCAACGTCGCGACCGAGGACGTCGTGCTGATGCTCGAGTCGATGGGACTGCATACCGGTGTCGACCTGGATGCGCTCGTCGCCGCGGTCGACCGCTGCGCCGAACTGCTCGACAGCCCGCTCGGCGGCCATTCGTTCCGCTGGCTGCGCCGGCGTGCCGGAACAGCGAGGAAATCCGATCATGCTTGACCGTTTCACCCATTTCGCCGCCCGGCTTTCGCCGTGGGTCGTGATCGCCGGCCTCGCGTACGCGGCGGTCTTCGTCGAAGTCGACGTCTCGACCGAACCGATGCCGCAACCGTTCGTCGAGGGACGCGACCTGTTCTTCGGCAGCACCTCCGCAGGCGGCCGCCTCTGGTTCGTCGGACAGGACGGCGCGCTGCTGTCGATGGACGAGACGTCGCGCCAGTGGCAGCGCACGCAGATGCAGCCGGTGGCGAACCTGCAGGCCATCGCGGCCTCGGACAAGGGCGTGCTCGTGGCGGTCGGCAACGGTGGCCGTTACTGGGTCCGCAACGGCGATGGCGCCTGGACCACGCAGGTGCTGCCGGTCGGCGAGGTCGGCAACAAGCTCGTCGACGTCGCATTCTTCCACGGCCGCTTCTGGATCGTCGGCGAGATGGGCGCGCTGTTCCGCTCCGATGCGGACGGCACGAACTGGACGCGTCTGCGCGACGCCGACGACGTTGCATTCAACCGCATCCGTCCCGGCCCGCGCGGTTCGGTGTGGATCGCCGCCGAATTCGGCCGTCTGCTGCACAGCGAGGACGACGGAGCCACCTGGCTCAGCCAGGACCTCGGTGAGGAAAGCCTGCAGTCGATCGCTTTCGCGGGTGACGACGGTGTCGTCGTCGGCAACCGCGGGCAGGCATTCCATACGACCGACGGCGGCAGCCGCTGGCAGCCGGTGGCGCCGTTCACGAGCGAACACCTGTACGACGTGCTCGCCCAGGCGGGCGGCTGGCTCACGCTCGGCGACCGCGGCGTGCTGTTCGCGGGAGAGGGCGGCACCGCGCGCTGGCGGGCGCTGGCGCCGGACGGCTTCGGCAAGGCCTACCACGTGCGCCTGGTCGCGGCGGGCGATGGAAACGTCGCGGTCGGCCGTGGCATCGGACTGCTGGAGGCCGACGGCAACTACCGGCGCTGGCCGGAAGGAGTGCAGCCATGAGCCGCATCACGGACCTGGCCGGCGCCGTCTCGTCGTTCTCGATCCGCCACCGCGTCGGCGTCTGCATCGCCATCGCGCTGGTCACGCTGTTCTTCGGCGCCTGCCTCGCGCGCCTGGACGTGCGCACGCGTTTCGGCGACATGGTTCCCCACGACCACCCCTACGTGAAGGTGCACCAGAAGTACCAGGAGAACTTCGCCGCGAGCAATCGCGTCACGATCCTGGTGCGTTCGCTCGACGGCGACATCTTCAGAATGCCGGTACTGCAGGAGATCCGGCGCATCACCTACGACCTGCAGCAGGTGCACGGCGTCAATCCGTTGCAGATCACCTCGCTCGCGTCGAAGAAGCTCAAGCGCGTGGACGCGTCCAGCGAGGGCATCGAGACGCAGCCGATGATGTGGCCCGACCTGCCGAAGACGCAGGCCGAGATCGACGCGCTGCGCCAGGCCGTGCTGAACAACCCGATGGTGTACGGCCTCTACGTCGACGCCGAGCTGAAATCGGCATTGATCCAGGTCGACTTCCACGACCATCTGGTCGACTACGGCCGGATCTTCCCGGAAGTCCAGGCGATCCTCGACGCGTCGCCCGCGAAGGGACAGGTCAGCCTGCACCTCGTCGGCGAGCCGATCCTGTACGGCTGGGTCGCGCACTACCTCGGCGAGACGGTCGCGATCTCGCTGCTGTCGCTGGCCGCGATGCTCGTGCTGCTGTTCGTCATCAGCCGTACCTGGCGCGGCACCTTGCTGCCGCTGCTGGCGGGACTCGTCTCGGCGACCTGGGCGCTCGGCGTCGGCAGCCTGCTCGGCTACAACTTCGATCCGCTGGTCATCGTCGTCGCGTTCATCATCACCGCGCGCGCGTTCTCGCATTCGGTGCAGCTGATCACGCGCTTCGACGACCTCGCCGTCGGCGAATCGGTCGAGCCGCGACGGGCGGCGGAGCAGAGCATGCGCGAGCTGTTCCGCCCGGGCATGCTCGGCCTCTATGCGGACGCCGGCGCGATCCTCTGCGTGATCCTCACGCCGATCCCGCTGATGCACAAGGTCGCGATCATCGGCGCCGTCTGGGTCATGACGATCGCGGTCTCGGCGGTGGTCCTGACGCCGGTGCTGCTGTCGTGGGTGAAGCGCCCGGACCGCTACATCCACCCGCTGCGGCTGGACGGCGTGCTCGGGTTGTTCACGCGCTCGGCCACCTGGGTGGCGACGACCCGCGCGCGCTACGCCGTCGCGCCCGTGATGCTGGTCCTGCTCGGCGGCTTCCTGTTCGAGGCGACGCGGATCACCGTCGGCGATGCCAGCGACGGTTCGCCGATCCTGTGGCAGGACTCCTCGTTCAACCGCGACAGCGCGCTGATAAACGCGCTGTATCCGGGCTCGGAACAGATGTTCGTCGCCGTCGAGGGCAAGGACGCCGATGCGCTGAAGCAACCGGAAGTGCTCGACTGGATGCGCCGCTTCTCGCGCTACATGGAGCGCCAGCCGGAGATCGGCGGCAGCGTGTCGCTGGCCGACATCGTCGCCGAGATCCGCCGCAACCTGCACGAGGGCAACCCGCGCTATCGCGAGCTCGGCGCGGACGCCGGCGAGAACGGCGAACTGGTCAGCTTCTACATGCAGGGCGCCGACCCGGACGACCTGAACCAGTTCAGCGACGTGCAGTTCCGCAACGGTGCGGTGACGCTGTTCTTCCGCGACCACAAGGGCGAGACGCTGCGCCGCGCGATCCACCACGGCAAGCAGTTCATCGCCGAGAACCCGATGCCGCAGGCCGAGGCGAAGCTGGCGGGCGGCGTGCTCGGCATCACTGCGGCGGTCAACGAGATCCTGCTGCGCGACCAGATCGAGGCGATCGCGCTGGCCTTCCTCGTCGTCGTGCTGTGCTGCCTCGTCGTCTACCGCTCGTCGGTCAGCGGCATCTTCTTCATCGTGCCGGTCGCGATCTCCAACGTCGTGACGTTCGCCTACATGGCCTGGCACGGCATCGGCATGAGCATCAGCACCTTGCCGGTGGTCGCGCTCGGCATCGGGCTCGGTGTCGACTACGCGTTCTACATCGTCGACGCGATCAAGGAGCACCTGGAGAAGCATCCCGAGGCCTCGCCGATGGACGCGGTACGCCAGTCGCTCGGCTCGGCCGGCCGCGGCGTGATCCTGACTGCGCTGACGCTCGCCGCCGGCGTGCTGCTCTGGTCCGGCTCGTCGCTTCGCTTCCAGGCGGAAATGGGAATCCTGATCGGCCTCTGGCTGATGGTTTCCGCCTTCACCTCGTTGTTCGTCATGCCGTCCCTCGCGCTGGTGTTCAAGCCCGATTTCATCTTCGGGAACGCGGGTGGCGGCACCACGGCGAACGAGATCCGCAGTCGTCAAGAACCATGCATCCAGAGGGGGACGGTATGAAAAACGCACGTCGGGTCTCGGTGGCGAGACCGCGAAAGCTGCACGTGGCCTGCGCTTCGGCGCTGCTCGGCCTGGGCCTGTCCGCGGGCGCCAGGGCGGAGGACGGATTCCTCGAAGGCTGGGAGGTCAGCGGCTACCTGCGCGGCCACCTGTCGATGAACCTGCAGAATCCCTACCTCGCCGACCCGACCAACAACGGGGCGCCGAAAGGGGACTACCAGTACGACGTGTCGATGCTGCGCGGCAGCGCCAGGCTGAACCTGTTCAAGGACTTCGGCAATTCCAAGGTCAACCTCTCGCTGCGCGGCTCGCAGGAAGTCGAGACGAGCTACCTGAAGGACCTGCAGAAGGTGGCCGACCAGTACGCGGCGACCGACCTGTTCAGCCACCGCACGCGCTCCAGCGTCGACCTGATGGACGACGTCTACAACAAGGCCGAGGTGCGCGAATTCTGGTGGCAGACCGACCTGCGGCCCGGCACCACGATCAAGCTCGGCAAGCAGCAGGTCGTGTGGGGCGAGACGGACTTCTTCCAGTCGCTCGACGTGATCCATGGCTACGACTTCCGCTGGCGCTCCTTCCTCGAGGCGGAGAACGAAGAACTGCGCAAGCCGCTGTGGATGGCGAACGTCGTGCAGCGCTTCGATGCGGTCGAAGGCAGCCTGCAGTTCGTCTACATCCCCGGACGCATGAACCCGGCGGACCAGCGCGGCAACAACTACGACGTCGAGGGCGGCCGCTGGGCGAACACGCCGAACCGCGGCATCACCTTCGCCGCCGCGCCGTTCGGCGCCGACGTGCCGTACAACTACGACCACAGCGACGCGCGCATGGACGATGCCGCGCTCGGTCTGCGCTGGAAGGCCGTCGCCGGCAAGTGGGAATACTCGCTGGGCTGGTTCCAGGGCCCGTCGCAGGTGCCGGTCATCAACCCGAATCCGGACAACCCGCTCGGCGTGGGCAACGCGAGCAGCGGCCGCAGCTTCCTCGGCGCGTGGCACGGCGAATACCGCTCCGATCGCAGTTCGACGGTCGGCGAGCTGATCTTCCCGCAGCTCAACGTGTTCGGCGCAACCGCCAACCGCTACCTCGAAGGGCTCGACGCGGTGTTCTCGGTCGAGGCGTCCTACATCCCGGACAACACCTTCAACGTCGGCGTCCAGGCCGGCGAGGCGGGCGGCTGCGCCTTCTTCCCCGGCTTCTGCGGCGTGGTCGAGCGCGACACGGTCAAGCTGATGCTGCGCATGGACAAGCAGGTCAACCTGACCTCGTTCCTGAAGACGAGCCGGCCGTCGTTCCTGTCGGTGCAGCTGTTCGACACCTGGATCCTCGACTACGACCGCAGGGACGAGATCGTGAACCTGGCGGGCTTCGGTGGCCGCACCAAGCAGCACTCGGCGATCCTGACCGCGATCCTCGCCATGAACTACCACAGCGACCGCATCAACCCGACGCTGGCGGTCGGCACCGACCTCAGCTACGGCGGCGGCTTCGTGATCCCCAGTGTCGAGTTCGCCTACGGCAACCACTGGCGCATCAAGGCCGAGGCCGACCTGTTCTTCAACCGCACCAGCCAGAAGCGCGCGCTGACCGGCTTCAACGACACGAACCTGTTCGGCTACTTCGCCGGCAACAACCAACTGTCCGTCCGCGTGACGTACCAGTTCTGAGGAGCATCGCGATGAGAAACCTCGTATCCCCCTTCGTCCTGGCGGCGCTCTCCTGCGCCGCGACGGCGGCGCACGCGGCCGAACTGAAACCCGGCACCGTCCTGAACGCGTCCAACCTCGCCGGACACCTGTCCGACAGTTTCGAGAGCCACGCGATCGCCGACCTGCTGACCGATCGAATGCAGAAGCTGATCAAGGACGAAGGGCTCACGATCACGTTGAAGGCCTCGCAGTCGGTCGAGCTCGGCCGCGACTACCTCAAGGCGACGCAGGACAACGCCGGCAAGGCGACGTACAACCACGACACGCGCCTCGTCGAAGGCTGGGTCGGCGGCATCCCGTTCCCGAAGGTCGAGGCGAGCGATCCCGACGCGGCAGCCAAGCTGATCTGGAACCACCACTACGCGCAGCCGATCAAGAACCTGCAGGACTACCCGAAGTTCGCGTACCTGTTCATCGGCGAAAAGGGCGGGCTCGAGCGGCGGCAGGAATGGGCGTTCCAGCGCTACTACATGAAGGGCCGCCTCGGCGTCGAACCCGCCGTCGAGGGCGATGGCTCGGTGCTGACCAAGACCCTGCTGTATGCGACCTACCCGAGCGACATCCGCGGCCTCGGCCTGTTCACCGTGCGCTACGACTCGCCCAAGCTCGAGGACTCGTGGGCCTACCTGAAGTCCGTGCGGCGCACGCGGCGCCTGTCCGGCGGCACCTGGATGGATCCGATCGGCGGCACCGACCAGCTCAACGACGACATCGAGATCTTCAACGCGCATCCGAGCTGGTACGCCGACTACAAGCTGATCGGCAAGCGCTGGATCCTCGCCGTCGCCAATTCGACGACGAAGACCTGGGACCCGAAGGGAAGCGGCAGCGCGGAGTTCCCCGTCATCGACCTCGACGGCGCTCCGCACTGGAATCCGAAGGACGGCTGGGAACCGCGAGAGGTCTGGGTCATCGAGGCCGTCACGCCGCCCGAGCACCCGTACAGCAAGAAGGTGCTGTACATGGACGCGCAGTTCCCGCGCTTCTACCAGGCCGAGGCCTACGACCGCAAAGGCGACTTCTGGAAGTGGATGAACTACCACCTCAAGACGATCAAGACCGAGGACGGCGACAAGGGAATCATCTCGGCGGCCGGCTTCACGATCGACTACCAGCGCCGCCACGGCACGGTATTCATCCTGTCCGACTCGGCCAGGCTCAACACGCCCGGGATCAAGGCCGAGAACGTGAACCTGGGCGAGCTGGAGAAGGCGGCGCGCTGACACGCGGGTTCACTCTCCCTCTGGCGGGAGACGGTGGGGACTTCACTTTGGATCCCTTCTCCCGTTTGCGGGAGAAGGTGCCGGCAGGCGGATGAGGGGGCTTTGAGAGGATGTTCCAAGCGCTCCCTCACCCGCGCCTGTGGCGCGACCTCTCCCGCAAGCGGGAGAGGTGAGAACTGGAGTCTCTTCTCCGCGCGAGGAAGGGGTGATGGCGCAGCGTCCAAGTCGCAACGATCAAGAACACGCCGGCCACGGCCGGCAGCCGAACGGAGCAGTCATGGGTTTTCGATTGGGTGTGGATGTCGGTGGCACGTTCACCGACCTGTTGCTGATGAACGAGGCGAGCGGCGAGAGCTACACCGCCAAGGTGCCGTCGACGCCGCACGATCCGTCGCTCGCGGTGCTGGACGGCATCGACAAGATCTGCCGCAGCTCCGGCGTGGATCCGTCGAAGATCCACTCGGTCATGCACGGAACCACCGTCGCGACGAATGCGATCCTGACGCGCCGCGGGGCGCGTGTCGGCCTGGTCACCACGCGAGGCTACCGGCAGGTGCTGCACATCGCGCGCTCGTTCGTGCCGGGCGGCCTCGGCGGCTGGGTCATCTTCAACAAGGGCGAGCTGCTGGCGCCGCTCGAATGGACGATCGAGGCCGACGAGCGCATCGACGCGCGCGGCGAGGTCGTGCACGCGCTCGACGAGGACGGCGTGCGGAGCGGCCTGCGCCGGCTGCGCGAAGCAGGCGTGGAGGCGCTGACGATCAGCCTCGTCAACGCATACCGCAACGGCGAGCACGAGCAGCGCATCGCGCGGATCGCCGCCGAGGTGATGCCCGGCGTGCCGGTGTCGCTGTCGTCCGAGGTCGTGCCGGAGATGCAGGAGTACGAACGCACCGAGACGACCGTGGTCAACAGCTACGTGCGTCCGCAGGTCGCGCACTACGTGCAGCACCTGCAGGAGGAACTGCAGCGGCGGCTGCGGCCGGACGTGCGCCTGGCGATCCTGCGCTCCGACGGCGGCCTCGCGACCAGCCAGTCGGCCGCGCAGGCGCCGGTCAACATGCTGCTGTCCGGCCCGGCCGGCGGCGTCGCCGGGGCGATCTGGTTCTGCTCGCGCGGC
>DBMH01000365.1:0-245 GCA_002297645.1 Rhodanobacteraceae bacterium UBA703
CGGGCGCTCGTCGATCAGCAGCATGATCAGGTGCGCGTCCGGGTGGTTGTGCACGATCGCCTGCGCGACGTTCTGCAGCATCATCGTCTTGCCGGCCTTGGGCTGGCTGACGATCAGGCCGCGCTGGCCGCGGCCGATCGGTGCGACGAGGTCGAGGATGCGGCCGGTGATGTCCTCGCTGGAGCCGTTGCCGCGCTCGAGGTGGAACGCCTTGCGCGGGAACAGCGGCGTCAGGTTCTCGAACA
>DBMH01000365.1:394-3167 GCA_002297645.1 Rhodanobacteraceae bacterium UBA703
AGGAAGCCGAAGCCGTCCTGCAGGATCTCGAGCACGCCTTCGCCGTAGATGCCGCCGCCGGCGCGCGCATGCGCCTTCAGTACGAGGAAGATGATGTCCTGCTTGCGCGCGCGCGCGACGCCTTCCTGGATGCCGAGGTTTTCGGCCAGCAGGAGGAGCTCGGCCGCCGACTTGCGCTTGAGGTCGTTGAGGTCGATCAGCGGGCCGTTGCCGCCGCCGTTGCGCTCGTCGTACTCCTCGTCGAAGTTCGGGTTGTTGTGGCCTTGCGGGTTGTTGCCGTGGCGATTGCGGCGATCGCGACGTCCGCGGCGCCCCTGGCCTTGCTGGTTCTGGCCCTGGTTCTGCGGATTGCCGCCGCCGGACGACGGCTGCTGTGACGCGGCCGCTCCGCCTTCGGTGTTCGCGGAGGGCGCTGGGCTTTCATGGGCCGGGGCGGCGGGCGGTGCGACGTCGGCGGGCGCTTCCTGCGGAGCGCTCTGCTGCGCATTGCGCGGAGCGCGCTGGCGCGGCTCGCGGCGGTTTTCCGCGCGGCCTTCGGCTGCGGCGCTGGGGCCGCTCTCGTTGGTATCGTTTTCGGACACGGGCAATCCTCGCTGGGCGCCGTTGGTACTGCTGGGAGGAGGGAAGGATCCGGATGCGGCGGGNNTAGCGGCTGCGGCTCCGGGCACTCGGGATTTACGTTAGCACCGCGAGTTGCGGGCGTCTAGCGGTCGGGCCGGAACGGAGATCGGAGATGCGGAAGCCGGGAGAGCGCCGTAATCGCGCCCTCGTTCCGTATTCCCCGGTCCCCGATCCCGGATTTCCGGCCCCGGTTCTTCAGGCGATCGCCTTGTCGATGATCTGGGCGAGGGCGGTCTTGCTGACGGCGCCGATCTGCGTCGCCTGCACCTTGCCGTCCTTGAAGATCATCAGGGTCGGGATGCCGCGTACGCCATAGGTGCGCGGGGTCTTCTGGTTGTGGTCGACGTTCACCTTGGCGATCTTCAGGCGGCCTTCGTAGGAGGCGGCGAGATCGTCCAGGAGCGGCGCGATCATCTTGCACGGGCCGCACCATTCGGCCCAGAAGTCGACCAGCACCGGGCCGTCGGACTTGAGTACCTGTTCCTCGAACTGGTCGTCGCTCACATGCGAGATGCGTTCGCTCATCTGACTCTCCGGAAAAATTGGGGGGAGAACGACCGGCGCGCGCGGGGCGCCGGGTTCCGCTACACTCACGCGGTTCGGTGGCACGCAAGAGGGGTGCGGCGGGGCGTGGAGTTCACGTGCCCATTTGAGCCCAAACCCCGACCTGCTGCAAGTTGGGGGTCGCCATCGCGCATTGCAAGGAGCGGCCTGCAGAGCCGTTCCGGCACAAGGATCAGGTGCCGCCGCCTCGGACACGACGTGTCCGGCGCGGAACAAGGTGGCGCGGCTGTGCCGCGACCGTTTTCTTGCGAGCCGAGGCAGGACGCCCGGCCTTGCGAGCCGCGCAGGAGCGACGCCGCGTCGCCATCTCGCCCGCCGCGACGCGCGATGCCGCCGCGCCAGACGAAAGCCCGGCAGAGCCGAGCCTTTCCCGCATTCCGAAAGCCACATTAAATGTCCCAGCAACCGCTCACCGACATCACCTTCGAAAGTTTCGACCTGCATCCCGACCTGCTGTCGAGCCTCCACGCCGCCGGTTTCACGCGCTGCACGCCGATCCAGGCGCTGACCCTGCCGGTCGCGCTGGCCGGCCGCGACGTCGCCGGCCAGGCGCAGACCGGCACCGGCAAGACCGGCGCCTTCCTCGTTGCCGTATTGAATCGCCTGCTGACCCGGCCCGCCGTCGCCGACCGCAAGCTGACCGATCCGCGCGCCGTCATCCTCGCGCCGACGCGCGAACTGGCGATCCAGATCGACAAGGACTTCAAGAACATCGGCCGCCACACCGGATTGACCTCGGCGCTGATCTACGGCGGCGTCGACTACGAGAAGCAGCGCGACTCGCTCAAGGCCGGCTGCGACCTCATCATCGCCACGCCCGGCCGCCTGATCGACTACCTGAAGCAGCACGTGTTCTCGTTCAACGCGATCGAGGCCGTCGTGCTCGACGAAGCCGACCGCATGTTCGACCTCGGCTTCATCAAGGACATCCGCTTCCTGTTCCGCCGCATGCCGCCGCGCGAGGAGCGCCAGAGCCTGCTGTTCTCGGCGACCTTGAGCCAGCGCGTGCTCGAATTGGCCTACGAGCACATGAACGAGGCCGAGAAGCTCACCGTCGAAACCGACAACGTCACCGCCGACCGCGTGCGCCAGGTCGTCTACTTCCCGGCCAAGGAAGAAAAGCTGCCGCTGCTGATCGGCCTGCTGTCGCGCATCGACGCGCACCGCAGCATGGTGTTCGTCAACACCAAGATCGCCGCCGAGAAGATCACGCGCGCGCTGGAGAAGCAGGGCTTCGGCGTCGCGACCCTCTCCGGCGACGTGCCGCAGGCCAAGCGCGAACGCCTGCTCGGCAAGTTCCAGCGGGGCGAGATCGAACTGCTGGTGGCCACCGACGTCGCCGCACGCGGCCTGCACATTCCCGACGTCAGCCACGTCTTCAACTACGACCTGCCGCACGACGCCGAGGACTACGTCCACCGCATCGGCCGTACGGCGCGCCTCGGTGCCGAGGGCGACGCGATCAGCTTCGCCTGCGACCTCTACGCGATGAGCCTGCCGGACATCGAGAGCTACATCGAGCAGAAGATCCCGACCGCCTCGATCGACCCGGAGCTCCTGATCGCGCCGCCGCCGCGCCCGCGCGCGC
>DBMH01000331.1 GCA_002297645.1 Rhodanobacteraceae bacterium UBA703
GAGGAGATCGCCAAGCTGCGCGCGGCCCAGGCCAAGGTCGACGCGCTGGAGAATTTCCGCGACGAGTGGACGCGCAAGCGCCAGAGTGAACAGGAACGCCGAGAGGAACAGGACGGCGAGGAACTCTTCCGCCTGCCTGTCCATGCGATGAGGTGACGCCATGATCAACAACGACGTGTTGTCCAGTCAGGCCGCGAATCGCCAGCGCCGCCACGCTGCCGACGAGCGCGCGCGCATCGATCGCATCGTCACCGACACCGCCGTGCGCGAAGGCGTCGCGCGGCAGGCGGGCGAGGCGCCTTCGCGCGAGGAAATCACCCAGTTCCGCAACCTCATGCGTTCGCAGGGGCGGGAGGATCGTCCATTGGATACCGGCAAGCCGTCCGCACAGGACACGCGTTCGCCGGCCGCCGCCGGCAGCGCGAGATTCGCCGGCGAGCTCGCCGGCATGAGCACGGCGGAGCGCTTCCGCACGCTGATGCAGCAGGCGTTCGCGCAGGTCGGCGAGCGCGAAGCGGAGCCGGCGCAGAGCGAGCAGCCGGTCCTGCCGAAAGAAGCGCGGCAGCCGTCGCAGGAAGGGATGCCGGAAGCGCCGAAGCCGGAGACGCAGGCATCCGATACCGCCCGCGGCGTGGCGGACGCACAGACACGCAGACCTCCGGAGGCGGCGGACGCGAAGCCCGCTGCCGGGGCCGACCAGGCCAAGCCGGACGAGACTGCCGAAGCTCCCGGCGCCAAGCGCGGCGAGACGAAGTCGAAGGCCGGAAACGGCGAGGCGGAATCCGCCCAGCAGGCGGCGCGCAAGGCCGCGGATGGAGAGGCGCAGGTCGGCCAGGCCGCACGCCTGGCGCAGGGGGACGACGACACGGAGGACGGCGAGGGGACCGGAGCGGCCTCGTCGCAGGCCGGCGGCGGTATGCCGACACCGATGTCGGTGGAGATGGCGCCGATGCCGTCTTCGCCGCAGGCGATGCCTGCCGAGATGGCGCAGCAGGCGGCGGCGTCCGGCAGCCTGGCACCGGCGTTGTCGGAGCTCGTGCAGAAACACGTCAAGCAGATGCTGGTCAGCGACCCGCGCAGCCTGCGCGGTCGCTCGCGCGAGGTGCTGCTGCGCATGCAGAACGACGTGTTGCCGGGCACGGATCTCTGGCTGACGCAGACGGACGATGGATGGCAGTTGCGCGCCGACGTGCGCTCGCGCGACGCCTACGACACCTTGCTGGCCAACCAGGACGAACTGGTACAGCGCTTCGCCGACAGTGCGCTCGGCACGCTGACCATCGAGCCGGTCTTTCACAGCTGAGCGTCTCCTCCGCCGTCGCGGCCGGCTCCTTCGGAGCCGTTCGCGAGCGCGTGATCGCCACGATCGGACATCACGATCGAAGCGGGGCGTCGCGGGTTTTCCGCCCGCAGCCGACGGCCGTCGGCAGGCGGATTTTCTCCAAGGGTAATCCCTAGCTAGGGATAGTCCCGACTGTTCGCTGTGGAGGGGACTCAGCACACTGGCCGCCGAGAATCGTCAACCCATCCACGAAGGGGAACACGCCATGTCGGCCATCCTGGGAAGCGGAAGCAACGTACAGAACATGCAGTTCCGTGGCGCGATCGACGGCTCGATGAGCCGCGTCGATGCGAGCGCGGGCGCCACGCGCATCCGCGAAGCGCTGGACTCCGTCAACATGAACAATCTGTCGACGCAGGAGAAGAACGTCCTGATGTCGACGATCGACACCCTGGCGGCCGACGGCTACATCAGCGACGCCGATGCCAACACGGTCGTCGGCATGATCAACAGCTTCCAGTCCACCGGGCGCGTGTTCGACACGCTGCTCGGCGGCAACGGCGGCCAGCTCGACGTGCCGCAAGGGCACCAGGGCTGGAATCCTTCGGATTCGCTGCGCGGTGCGGTCGGCAACGCCCTCGGCACCCTGATCGGCAACGGTACCGGCACGCAGCCGTGGGTTCCGTCGCCGATCGCCCAGGCCGCGGCGAAGTTCCCGACCAATCCGCTGTTCGGCGGCCTGCTCGGCTTCAGCATCGACAAGGTCGTGCAGACGTTCAAGGACGCGCTGTTCATGGGCGCCTCCAAGGGCATGCTGAACACCTGCGACGGCTGCGACAACCAGCAGCGCGTCAGCGACGCGCTCGACAAGGCCGACCTGTCCAAGATGAGTCCGGAAGACCGCACCAAGGTGCTGTCGCAGATCGGATTCGCCGCGCTCGACGGCCACGTCAGCAAGATCGAGGCGGACGCGATCATCGATACGCTGAACAAGGCCCAGGGCATCGTGCCGACCAAGGAAGGTCCGTGGGAGGTGAAGCAGGACGGCGGCAAGGCGCACATCGACCTCGGCAACTACACGCTCGATCTCAACGAGGGCAATTCCGAGTTCATCCTGACGAACAAGGAAACCGGCGAGAAGACGCGCATCTGGGGCGACCCGCACTTCGAGGTCGACGGCAAGGCGGTCGGCGACTTCTACGGCACGATGACGCTGAACCTCGACGACGGCACCAAGATCACGATCCACACCACGCCGTACGACCAGAACAAGAACATGACGCTCTCGACCGAGCTGGTCATCACCAAGGGCGACCAGGCGATGGTCATCCAGGGCCTCGACCAGAACACGCTCGGCGACCTGCAGATCGGCCAGGTGTCGAAGGGCGGCCAGCTCGTCGACTGGGTCAACGACGACGGCGTCAACATCTACGAGGACGCGGCCGGCGGCGGTTGGCAGCGCATGACCGACGGCGGCTACATGACCAAGATCGACCGCGACTTCCTCGGCAGCATCCGCGACGACGTCCCGGCCGGCTCGACGCCGAATCCGGGCGCGAATGCGAACCACGGCAATCCGTTCGCCTTCGGTCCGTTCTTCACCCTGCCGATCTTCACGCCGACGCTCCTGACGGACAACGGCGGCGGCACGCGCGAAGGCCGCAAGGATCCCGACCCCGTTCCGCTGCGGATGCGCGCGCCCGGCGATCGCTGAGCCGGCCGCAGGACTTCCGACATCGAGGCGCCCCATCGCTCGACGCGATGCGGGCGCCCCGGCGTTTCCGGATCGCCGGTGGCTCGCCGTCCCCGGATCAGTCCGCCGACATCGTGCGCGCCAGCGCTCCGCGTACCAGGCGCGCGAGCAGCGCCTGCCGCCAGCCGCCGGCGCCGTCACGAAAGCCGAGCCGTGCGAGACAGGCGTCCGCTTCCGGTGCCTGCCCCGGCGCGAGCAGTGCGCCGAGCAGGCTCGTCCATCGCTGCGGTCGAGCACTGGCAGACTTCAGCCACAGCAGCGCCGGCAACAGGCGGCGCTCGACCGCATCGAAGTCGCTGCCGAACGGAAAGGTCGGCAGCAGCCCCTTCGTCGCGAACGGTTGCAGTGTCCCGTGCAGCCCCTCCGGCGTGTTCGCGCGCCAGGCCTCCGGTACGCGGAAGTCGCGCGGCAGCTTTCCGGCACGGATCGCGTCCGCCGCCAGCGTGTCGACGAATCGCGCGTCACTGATCGCCAGCATGGCGCGGACGCAGGCTTCGTCGGACTTTCCACGCAGGTCGGCGACGCCGTATTCGGTCACGTAGAGATCGCGCAGGTGGCGCGGAATCGTCGTATGGCCGTAGCTCCAGCGCAGGTTCGACTCGACGCGCCTTCCGTTCCTGCGCGTCGCCCGCAGCAACAGCGCCGAGCGGCCGCCGCGCAGTTCGTGGGCCATCGCGACGAAGTTGTACTGCCCGCCGACGCCGCTGACGACGCGGCCGTCCTCCAGCGCATCCGAGGTCGCTGCGCCGAGCAGGGTCGCCATCATGCAGGTATTGAAGAAGCGCGCGTCCCGGCGCTGCGCGGCGTCGAGTGGCTCGCGTCCGCCGTAGAGCTGGTTGACGTCGGATACGCGGCACATCGCGAGTCCTTCCCAGTCCTCGCCTTCGAGTCCGCGCAGCCAGTCGTACAGTGCCTTGGTGCCGAGGTAAAACGCCCCTTTCAGGTAGTGGCCTCCATGCAGCATCGCGGGATCGATCGCCTCGCCGGCGTCGATCGCACGCTGCCGGTCGAGGTCGTCGACCACGCGTCGCGTCAGGATGCCGGCGCGACGCAGATGCATGAAGCCGTCCATGACCATCTCGCTGGCACCGTAGAGGCCGCGCGTGAACGGCTCGAGTCCGCCGATGCCGGCGGTTCGCGCGTCGCCGCGCAGCGCGCCCACGGCCTCGCGATAGTCCGCGTTGCGCCGGTGGCGCAACAGCAGCGCATGGACGATCGCGTCGGACAGGGCGCCGATGCCGATCTGCAGCGTCCCGCCGTCGCGTACCAGGGCGCTTGCGTGCAGGCCGATCGCGTACTCCGTCAGGTCGACCGACCCGAGCGGCAGGGCGAACAGCGGTTGCCCGGCGGATGTCTCCTCGACAAGCGCGTCGAAGAACTCCGGCCCGACGTCGGCGTCGCCGCCGAGGAAGGGCAGGTCGGGATGGACGACGCCGATCACCTGCGGCCGCGGCTTGCCGGCAGCCGAGAGCGCGTCGAGCACGTCCAGGGTCACGTCCGGATTGCACGACAGGCTGTAGCGCGCCTCGGCCCCTTCGCCGCGCCGAGCGACGAGCTGCACGATCGCGTCGAGGCCGTCCTCGGCGAGGTCGCGCGCGACGTGCGTGTAGTTGATGCTGGCGTAGTCGCGCTGCGCGCGAGCACATTTCAACATCGCGCCGGACTGGAAGTAGAACTCCTGCACGCGCACGTTCGGCGGCAGGCGCCCCGCCCTGAGGTCGGCGACATAGTCGAGACGTGGATAGTCCGCACCGAAATGGCGTGCGAGGAATGGCTCCAGGAAGCGTCGTTCGAGGTCGCTGCCCGCTTCGGGCAGGTCGAGCGACAGCGCGGTGTACAGCGTCAGGTGTCGCGCGGGCTCGGCCTTGACGCGCGCGTACAAGGCGTTCAACAGCCGGTTCGGCTTGCCGAGGCCGAGCGGGGCGGCGAGTGAAAGACGCGAGCCGGGCGCGAGCAGCGCGTCGACGGCCCGATCCAGCGACAGATACGGCGGTAATGTGCGCATCGCAGCCTCCTGGCCGGATGCATGTTCGCAGAATCCACGCTGGCGGACACGGCCCACCTGCGCTGCGGCAGCGCTCCAAACGAGGGGCGCGAGCGCCCGTCCGCTAGACTAGGGGGCATGGAGAATCGAAACGAACCCGCAGCGACGCGGCTCGAACGGGCGCGACGGCTGTCCGTCGCGCCGATGATGGACTGGACGGACCGGCATTGCCGCTACTTCCACCGTCTGCTCGCGCCGACCGCGCTGCTCTACACCGAAATGGTCACCGCGCCGGCCGTGGTCCACGGCGATCGCGGGCGCCTGCTCGGCTTCGACGCGGCCGAGCACCCGGTCGCGCTGCAGCTCGGCGGTTCCGAGCCGGCGGAACTGGCCGAGGCGACGCGTGTCGGCGCCGGGTACGGCTACGACGAGATCAACCTCAACGTCGGTTGCCCGTCCGACCGCGTGCAGTCCGGGCGCTTCGGCGCCTGCCTGATGCGGGAACCGTCGCTGGTCGCCGACTGCATCGCGGCGATGCGCGAGGCGAGCGCGGTGCCGGTCACGGTGAAGTGCCGCATCGGCGTCGACGAGCAGGACGAATACGCTGCGCTTGCCGAGTTCGTCGATCGCGTGCGCGCGACCGGTTGCGACACCTTCGTCGTGCACGCGCGCAAGGCCTGGCTGCAAGGCTTGTCGCCGAAGGAGAACCGCGAGGTTCCGCCATTGAACTACGAGCGCGTGTATCGCCTGAAACGCGAGCTGCCGCAGCTGACGGTGGTGATCAATGGCGGCATCTCGAGCGTGGCCGACGTGCGCGAACACCTGAGCCACGTCGACGGCGTCATGCTCGGCCGCACTGCATATCACGAGCCGTACCGGCTGGCCGAGCTCGAGGCGGAGCTGTACGGCACGCCGCTGCCGGATCGCGACGACGTCATGGGGCGCCTGCGCCCCTACGTCGAGGCGCATCTCGCACGCGGCGACCGCCTGCAGCACATCACCCGCCACGTGCTCGGCTTGTATCAGGGATTGCCCGGGGCACGCGCGTTCCGGCGCGTGCTCAGCGAGGAAGCGCATCGTGCCGACGCCGGATGGGACGTCGTCGAACGCGCGCTCGCCGCGCGACGCGGCGAATGGCGGCACGCGGCGTAGTTCGCTACGGCTCGGCGTCGTTGCGATACGGCGGATGGCCGGCGCGCGTCCGCAGCAGGCGCCCTTCGGCATCCCACTCGACGACGCGTTCGTCGATCCAGCGCTCGCAGCCGCGCATCGAGCACCCGTACCAGGACAGCCGGCGGCGTACCGGTTCGCGGGCGTCGACGCGTTCGATCACGGGCAGCAGGAAATGCCCGCGGCCGTCGCCGAGCCAGCCGTCGCAGCCGGTTTCGTAGCCGTCGAAGCGGTAAGCGCGCACGCGCCGGCCTTCGCGCAGCACGAGGATGGAGGCGTTCCAGTACTGGAAGCGGCCCACGTTGCCGAGCCCGCCCTCGTGCGTGAAGTCCAGGCAATAGGCGGTGACCGCGCCGGCCCTCGTTCTGGCGATCGTGGTGTGGGTGGCGTCGAGTGCCGGCAACGGTTTCGTTTCTCCGGCAGAGGAGACCGGCACCGCCTTCAGCCGCCGCCCGCGATACGTCAGCCCGGCGTCGTCGTTGCGGATTTCGATGTCGTCGAGCTGCGCGGAACAGCGGTCGGTCCCCTCGATGCAGCCCAGGGCATTTTCCCGCTCGCCTTCCCAGCGCACCGGCGAGGAGGCCTCCCAGGCCCGCACGATGGCCTGCTGATCCGTCACGCCCCGTGCGGCGGAAGCCGTCGCGGCCAGAAGGGCGAGCGCGCCGCACGGCCATGACAGGAAATTCATCCTCGCCCACGGCATGTTTCGCGTAGGGTTGTCGTCGCCTGCAGGCGTCCTCGGCATGCGTCGTCGCTCCGGTCGGGAGCCGCGAGCGTATCCGATGCATCGGTGCGGCCGTGCGGGAAGCGTGGGCACGAACGAACGGGCGATACAGCCATGACGACGATGGCGGGTGCGGAGGAACGAGTGGCAGCGGTGCGCACCCGCGCGATGGCGGTGGCCTTCGTGCTGCTCTGGTGTTCGGGCTATCCGGCGGCGAAACTCGCCGTGCAGCACGGCGGTCCGTTCACGTTGCTGCTCTGGCGCTTCCTCCTGGCGGCGATCGTCTTCGCCGCGACGGCAGCCTTCGCCCGCGCCGGCTGGCCGGGATGGCGTGCGCTCGGGCACAGCGCCGTCGTCGGCCTGCTGTCGCTGGCACTCTCGTTCGGCGGCGTCTACGAGGGCATGCGCCTCGGCGTCTCGGCCGGCATCTCGGCGCTGTTCATCGGCGCGATGCCGCTGGCGACGGCGCTGTTCGCGAGTCTTGCCGGCGAGCGTCTCGCGAGCCGGCAGTGGATCGGCCTCGCGCTCGGCTTCGCCGGTGTCCTGCTGGTGCTGCAGGGACGGTTCGATGTGTCCGGTACCAGCCTTTCCGGCTATCTCTCGTGCTGCGTCGGATTGGTCGCACTGAGCCTCGGCACGCTGTACCAGAAGCGTCATTCGTCGACGATCGACCTGCGCACCGGTCTCGCCGTCCAGCACGCCGTCGCCGCTCTCGCCATGCTGCCGCTGGCGTGGTGGGGCGAGCAGTTCCGCGCCGACGGAAGCGTGGTCTACGTCGGCGCACTGGCGTGGATCGTGCTGGTCAATGCCGTCGGCGGCTTCGCCCTGCTGTTCGCGCTGATCCGGCGCGGCGCAGCGACCCGCGTGGCGGCGCTGTTCTACCTGGTGCCGCCGGTGACCGCGCTGATGGGCTATGCGGCGCTCGGCGAGCGCCTGACGCCGGCGATGCTGCCCGGTTTCGTGCTGGTCGCGCTCGGCATCTGGCTGGGGACGCGGCGCTCAGCGGTGTCGTGACGGCGTTCCGCGCGGCAGAATAGGCGATTCCCTCGCCAAGACCCGCCGCATGTCCCTGGTCAATCTGGTCCAACTCGACTACTCGGTCGGCGGCCCGCTGCTGCTCGACAAGGTCGATCTCGCGATCGAACCGCGCGAACGCGTCTGCATCGTCGGTCGCAACGGCGCCGGCAAGTCGACCCTGCTGAAGCTGATCGCTGGCGAACTGCGTCCCGACGACGGCGAGGTGCGCGTGCAGTCCGGCGTGCGCATCGCCAAGCTGGCGCAGGAGGTGCCGCGCGAGGTGTCGGGGTCCGTGTTCGACGTCGTCGCTGCGGCGCTCGGCCATCTGGGCACCCTGCTCGCCGAATTCCACCACCTCAGCCACCATCTCGACGAGCCCGGCAACGCCGAGGCGATGGCGCGGGTGCAGGCGCGCATCGAGGCGGAGCGCGGCTGGGACCTCGACCGCCGCGTGACGAACGTGCTGGTGCGGCTGGAGCTGCCCGAGGACGCCGAGTTCTCCGCGCTGTCCGGCGGCATGAAGCGCCGCGTGCTGCTCGCGCGCGCGCTGGTGCTCGATCCGGACGTGCTGCTGCTCGACGAGCCGACCAACCATCTCGACATCGAAGCGATCGATTGGCTCGAGAAGCTGCTGCTCGACTTCGCCGGCAGCGTCGTCTTCATCACGCACGACCGTCGTTTCCTGCGCGCCCTGGCGACGCGCATCGTCGAGGTCGATCGCGGGCAGGTCACGAGCTGGCCCGGCGACTACGGGAACTACCTGCGCCGGCGCGAGGAGCGGCTGCACGCCGAGGCGCAGGCGAACGCCCTGTTCGACAAGAAGCTCGCGCAGGAAGAAGTCTGGATCCGCCAGGGCATCAAGGCGCGGCGCACGCGCAACGAGGGCCGCGTGCGCGCGCTGGAGGCGATGCGGCGCGAGCGCGCGCAGCGGCGCGAACTCTCCGGCAAGGCGAAGCTCGCGGCCGGCGTCGCCGCGCCGTCGGGCAAGCGCGTCGTCGACGTCGACGACATCCGCTTCGCGTTCGGCGATCGCCCGATCGTCGACGGGCTGACGACGACGATCCAGCGCGGCGACCGCATCGGCCTGATCGGCCCGAACGGCTCCGGCAAAACGACGCTGCTGAAGCTCCTGCTCGGCGAGCTCGAGCCGCAATCGGGCAAGGTGACGCTCGGCACGAATCTCGAGATCGCCTACTTCGACCAGCACCGAGCGCACCTGCGCGAGGACTTCAGCGCGCTCGACAACGTGTCCGAAGGGCGCGAGTACATCGAGGTCGACGGCGCCCGCAAGCACGCGCTCGGCTACCTGCAGGACTTCCTGTTCTCGCCGGAGCGCGCGCGCGCGCCGATCACGGCCTTGTCCGGCGGCGAGCGCAACCGCCTGCTGCTGGCCAAGCTGTTCGCGAAGCCGTCCAACCTGCTCGTGATGGACGAGCCGACCAACGATCTCGACGTCGAGACACTGGAGCTGCTGGAAGAACTCCTGGCCAACTACCAGGGCACGCTGTTGCTCGTTTCGCACGACCGCGAGTTTCTCGACAACGTCGTCACCGGCTCGCTCGTGCTGGAAGGCGAGGGCCGCGTCGGCGAGTACGTCGGCGGCTACACCGACTGGCTGCGCCAGCGGCCGCCGCCGGCCGCGGCGAAGCGTGCAGGGACAGCGCCCGAGGCTGCGCGCGCACCGACGGCGAGTGCTGGAACCGCCGAGCGTCCCGCCGACGAAGCGAAGGTGGCGAAGCGCAAGCTCAGCTACAAGGAGACGCGCGAACTGGAGGAACTGCCGCTGCGCATCGAGCGCCTCGAGGCGCGCATCGCCGAACTCGGCGAAGCGATGCAGGAGCCGTCCTTCTATGCGCAGGACAGTTCGGCGATCGTCGCCGCGAACGACGAACTGTCGACGCTGCAAGCCGAGCTGGATGCGGCCTATGAGCGCTGGCAGGCACTCGATACCTAGTCGGCGGGCAGACGCCAGCGTCGCGCTCCTGGAGTGACGAACGCCGGCTCCCGAGGCGAGGCATGGATGGCGGGCGCCGGCGGACGACCGATCGAGTCCCGTACCCGGCGCTGCATAGCCGCCTTCCCGCTTGCGGAGAAAAGGGGCCGAGGGCGGAAGGGGGATGCCTCGCGGGCGGCGATGGACTTCGTCCGTCCGAGCAAAGCGACCTTTCGTGCCTCCAGCCCGTGTACTCCCGTCCTCAGGTTCCGCCCGCCGGTGCCGGCGGCGCCGGAGGCGGCACCGGTGCCACCGGCGCTTTCGGAGTCGGCGGCGCGGGTGGGACGGGCGGCAACGGCGGCATGCTGAAGATCGACTGGTAGTCCGGTGCCTTGACGTTCAGCACGACGGTCTTGCGTTCGCGCAAGACCTTGAGCGGAACCTCCCCGCCAGTGGCATGGTCGCGCAGCGCGCGCATGGTGTCGCCGGGATCGGCGACCTTTTCGCCCGCGACTTCCGTGATGACGTCGCCGCCACGCAGGCCGGACGACGATGCCGCGTCGGCCGAAACGACCAGGGCGCCCTTGTCGGTGCCGAAATAGCGGCCGAGGTCGGGATTCAGCGGGACCAGATTCAATCCCCACCAAGGCATCGCGTGGCGCATGGCGACCTGGGCGCTGCGCATCGCGCGGTCGACGTCGGCACGGATCTTCTGGTGGTCGATCGAGCGCGCGGCGTCGAGCGCCCGGTCGACCTGCGCGCGGGTCTCCTCGTCCATCTCGTCGAGCCGCACCGCATTGCCCGGCTCGCCGAGGACGACCTGCTGCCAGTTGTAGGCGGCGCGCCGGGCGGCTTTCAGCTTCAGTTCCGGCTGTGCCTTGGCGCCGCGTTCCCAGGCGATGCGCACTTCCTGGCCTTCCTTGAGATTGCCGAAGTGCGCGCGCGCCTCGCGCAGGCCGTCCGCAGGGTCCTTCGCATTCGCGAGGGGCCGGCCATCGATCGCGACGATGACATCGCCATCGTGCAGGCCAGCACGCGCGGCCGGGCCATCGGGCGTGACGGCGCTGATGCGGACACCTTTCGGATCCGCCGCGAGCACCACGCCGACGAGGGCGCGATCCGGATCGCCCAGGTAGCGCATGGCGTACGTGCGCGGGCCGACGTCGCCGAGCTCGGTCGAGAGCTTGGCCATGCGACCGGAAAGCTCGCGCATCTGCGTGCGCAGTTCGGCCAGTTCGGCACGCGCGGACTCGATGCGTGCTTCGCCGCCCCGGCCGGGATCGGCTGCTTTCGCCGGCGCGGGCTCCGCAGCGATCGCGTCGCCGAGGCAGAGCAGGAGGAAGGTCAGGAGCAGGGGGGTCTTCATCGGAATGTCCTTCGGGGGTTCGTCGGTGCCGTCGTCAGTTGGCGGCGATCGCATAGGAACTGCCGCGGATGACGGCGAGGTCTTCGAGCAAGGCGACGCGCTGGCGCCACAGCGGCAACGCGTCGGCATCGCCGCGCGTCGCGCCGAGCTGCACGTCGACGAGGCCGATCATGTCTTCGACCTCGACAGCGGCCATCAGGTCGCGGCCGTCGAGCGGTGCCTGCATGGCGCTCGCGATCCAGCGCTCGAGGGTCTGCGAACGCTGATGCAGAGCCGAGAGTTCGCCATTCGTCTCCGGCGAGGGCCGGAGGCCGGTCGCGGCGACTTCGGAGGCGGCGGGACGCGTCGGTACGGGATCCTTCGCCAGCCTCGGCACGAGCGCGAACAGAGCGAGCGAAGCGGCGAGCGCGAGGGGCAGCGCATGCCGCCACCGTCTGCGCTTGCGCGCGGCGAGCGCCTGCGCGAGACCGGGCCACAGGTCCGGTTGCGGCTCGACCTGCGGCAGCGC
>DBMH01000073.1 GCA_002297645.1 Rhodanobacteraceae bacterium UBA703
GCCGCGCGCGACTGGGTCCTGCGCAACGCGTCGACCGCCGCGCTGCGCGACGCCTACGCCGGGGTCTATCGCGCCGCGCTCGACGCGCGTCGCTAGAATGGTCCGAAACAGGAGCGCGGGAACATGCGCATCGCGATCGTCGGCTGCGGTTTCGTCGCCGACCTGTACATGGAAACCCTGCGCCGGCACGCCGACCTGGAGCTGGTCTGCGCCTGGGATCGCGACGCCGCGCGCCTGTTCGCGTTCTGCCGCCATCATGGCGTGCGCATGGCGACCGGCCTCGACGAGGTGCTCGACGATCCGTCCGTCGACACGGTGCTGAACCTGACCAATCCGCGCGAGCACTACGCGGTCAGCCGTGCCTGCCTCGAGGCCGGCAAGCACGTCTATTCCGAGAAGCCGCTGGCGATGCGCCTCGACGAGGCCGAGGCGCTGGTCGCATTGGCGGACGACAGAGGGCTGCGCCTTTCGGGGGCGCCGAGCCGCCTGCTCGGCCGGCCCGCGCAGACGATGTGGAAGGCGCTGCGCGACGGGCGCATCGGGCAACCCTACCTCGCCTACGCCGAGATGGACGACGGCCTGCTGCATCGCATGGGCGTGCGTCGCTGGCGCGGTGCGTCCGGTGCGCCGTGGCCGTACCGCGACGAGCTGGAGGTCGGCAACACGATCGAGCATGCGGGCTACGCGCTGACGTGGCTGTGCGCGTTCTTCGGTCCGGCCCGCGCCGTCACCGCGTTCGCGTCGCGCGTCGTGCCGGAGAAGCGGCTCGGCGTGCCGCTGGCACGGCAGGCCGCGGACTTCTCCGTCGCCGCGATCGAGTTCGAATGCGGCGTCGTGGCGCGGCTGACCTGCAGCATCGTGGCGCGGCACGATCATTCGATCACCCTCTTCGGCGAGGACGGCGTGCTGTCGACCGACGACTGCTGGAAACCGGAATCGCCGGTGCGACTGCACCGGCGGCTGACGCTGCGCGGGCGCACGTTCGAGTCGCCGTTCGCACGCCGGCTGCCGCTGCTCGGCGACGCCGAGGCGCGCGCGCTGTCGAGGAAGCGCCGCAAGGTCGACTTCTGCCTCGGACCGGTCGAGCTCGCGCGCGCGATCGCCGAGGGACGACCGGGGCGGCTGCCGGCCCGGCTGTGCCTGCACATCACCGAGATCGCGCTGGCGATCACCGCGGCGATGGACGGCGCGGCACGCGTGGCGATCCGTTCGCGCTTCGACGCGATCGAACCGATGCCGTGGGCGCACGCATGAGGACTCTCGTCACCGGCGCCAACGGTTTCCTCGGCGTGGCGCTGGTCGAGCGCCTGCTGCTCGCCGGGGCGAGCCTGCGCCTGCTGGTCCGCGCGGGTTCCGAGCGGCGCCGCCTCGATGCGCTCCTGGCCCGCCATGCGGGTGCCGACGTCGAGGTCGCCGTCGGCACGCTCGACGACGCGGACGCCATCGACAGGCTGCTCGACGGCGTCGACCTCGTCCATCATCTCGCCGCGGCCAAGCGCGGCAGCGGCGCGGACATCGCGCGCGGCACGCTCGATGCTTCGCGCCGTTTGCTCGCGGCGATCGTCGGCAGCGGCCGCGCGATCCGCGTCGTGCTGGTCAGCTCGTTCGGCGTCTACGGCACCGCCGCGCTCGAACCCGATGCCGTGATCGACGAGGACACGCCGCTGGAGGCGCAGCCCGCCCGCCGCGACGCGTACTCGCACGCCAAGCTGGAGCAGGAGCGCCTGTTCCGCGCCTGGCATGCGCGCCACGGCGTACCGCTCGCGGTCGTGCGGCCGGGCGTGATCCATGGAGCCGCCGAGGCCGAACCGAGCCAGCGCGTCGGCCTGCGCCTGCCGGGTCGACTGTTCCTGTTCGCCGGCGGCGACAACGCGCTGCCGCTGACCTTCGTCGACAACTGTGCGGAGGCGATCCGCGTCGTCGGCGCGCAGGCGCGCTTCGACGGCGACACCTACAACGTCGTCGACGAGACCGCCGACGGCACGCCGGTCACCTGTCGCCAGTGGCTGGCGAGGCATCGCGAGGCCGGGTTGCGCGTGCGCGTGTTGCCGGTCGCCTGGACGACGCTCGAGCGATTCGCGCGCTGGGGCGGATGGCTCGCCCGCGCGACACGGGGCCGCCTGCGCGCTCCGGTCACGCCGTACCAGGTCCGCACGACCTGGAAGCCGCAGCGCTACGCGCGGTCGCGCGTGTTCGCGCTCGGCTACGCGCAGCCGCTGTCGAGCGAGGAAGCGCTGCGGCGGACGTTCGCCCGCCCGGACTAGGGTCGTCGTCAGCGCCATCGGTGCGCGTTCCGGTTGGTGAGGAACTCGACGAACCCGTGCACGACGCACAGGTTGAGCTGGAAGAACGAAGCGAGCAGGCGTACCGGCTTGCGGCGCTGCAGCGCCGTCGAGCGCGGTCCGTACAGCGCCAGTGCGTAGGCGGCGACCTGCGCGAGCAGCAGCAGCGTCCACAGGCGATCGTGGTGGCGCGCGATCAGCAGGTTGCTGACGAAGGCCGCGACCATCAGCAGCGGCACGACCAGGCGCAGTACCTTGTGGCAGAAGAACGGCACGAACAGGCGGTTGCGCCAGGGCAGCAGCAGCGACGGGCGCAGCGTGAGCAACTGGAAGTTGCCGGCGAGCGTGCGCACCTTGCGGCGCTTCTCCTGCGCGGCCTGCGTCGAGGCGCGGTCCCACGCGACCGCCTGCGGTTCGAACACCACGCGCCGGCCCTGCAGCACGACGTTCATCGGAACCAGCACGTCGTCGAGGATCGTCTGCGGCGGGATCGGCTGCCACAGCGGTCGCCGCAGGGCGTACAGGGCGCCGCTGACGCCGATCACGGAGTCGATGCGCGCCTCGTTGCGGCGGATCCATTTCTCGTAGCGCCAGTACGCATCGACGCCCTCGCCGAAACCCGTGACCGAGTCGCTTTCGAAGGCGAGTTCGCCGCTGACCGCGCCGACCTCGGGGTCGGCGAAGTTCGCCAGCAGGCTCGCGACCGCCTGCGGTTCGAGCCGCTGGCGCACGTCGCAGAACACGATGAACTCGTCCATGCAGGCGGCGAGCACGTCGTTGAGGCAGGCCGCCTTGCCGCGCCGCTCGGGGAACGGGAACAGGTGCACGGAGCGGTCGGCGTAGCGCCGCACGATGTCGGGGGTGGCGTCGTCCGATCCGTCCGAAGCGACCACGATGCGCAACTTGCCGGGATAGTCCTGCGCGAGGCAGTTCTCGATCTTCGCGCCGATGCGCTCGGCTTCGTTGTAGGCGACGATGACGATCGTGACCGGCGCCGACGTCGGGCCGCGATGCGCCGGGCGCTCGCGGTGCCGTGCGGCGAAGGCGAGCAGCAACGGGTAGCCGGCGTACGTGAAGGCGATGCCGGCCGTCGATAGCGCGAAGACTTCCGCGAGCATGGTTCCCCCTGGCGACGTGCTGGAAACGTTCCGTGCCGCCGCGCCGGCACGGCGCCTGCGGCGGCGGGCGAGGCGGACGGGTGGCGCCGGCCCGAGCGGCGTCCGCGCAGCGCGGGCCTCCGCAGGGAACCGCTTGCATTCCCGCTTCCGCGGGAAGGGCGACCGCTTCGGACAATGGTTCGATGAGCGAGGCATCGGATTCAGGCGCGCAGGCGCTCCTCCGTGTCTTCGCCGGCGAGCCGGTTCCGCGGCGCGTAGCCTGGGCGCGGGATCGCGTAGTCGCGGTACGTGCCGGGATCGCCCTCGCGACCGGCCTCGGCGGCCTTGACGATGTTGTAGGCCTCGCGCGCGCTGACGTAGTGCAGCTTCCAGCGCGTGCCGTCGTTGTAGTGCGATTCGAGGTGCGAGAACGCGGCGTCCATCGGCGCGCCGAGCAG
This sequence comes from Rhodanobacteraceae bacterium UBA703, assembly GCA_002297645.1. Taxonomy (GTDB): domain Bacteria; phylum Pseudomonadota; class Gammaproteobacteria; order Xanthomonadales; family Rhodanobacteraceae; genus Dokdonella_A. Next base: position 3,838 of record DBMH01000073.1, read on the forward strand.
GGTGTCGAGATCGCTTTCCTGCGTGCCGTGCGTGTGGATCTTCACGAAGATCCATTCCGGCCGGCCTTCGACGTGGATGCCGGTACGCACCCAGGCGTCGATGCGGTCCGGCGTGGGCGGGCTGACGGCGCGGATGTCGGAATTCTCGATGCGCGGGATCAGGCCGAACTTGCGGCTGTTCCAGCGCAGGCCGAGCGCACCCTGCACGATCATGAGGTCGCCGACCGCCGCGCCGCCGACGCGTACGCGCTCGCCGCGGTCGTGCGACTTCGGGCGCTGCGGGTCGTCGGTCGCGTAGTAGATGCGGTTCACCGTGCGCGGCTGGCACGGATCCGGCGCGGCCGGGAACGTGAAGTCCGCGTAGCAGCCCTCCTCGCGCAGCACGATCAGCTCGTTGTTGACGCCGCAGCCGAAGCCGGTCGGATGGCTGTTGTCGAGCGCCCAGTTGCCGTGGATGAAGGCCCAGCGCGGCTGGCCGCTGGCCGCGTCGCGCGGCAGCGCGTCGTGGCGGTCGGCGAGGAGGCGCGTGAAGCGCCGCAGCGTCGCGCGCAGGTTGGCCTCCGTGTCGCGGTCGTGGTGCAGGTGGATCTCGATCTCGCCGAGCCCCAGGCGGCACAGTTCGACGAGGGCGTCGAGGTGCTCCTCGCGGTATTCCTCCTCGGGGAAGAAGAACGAATGCACCGGCGGGNNCGGGCGTCCGTCGGCGTCGCGATGGCCTTCGCACAGCGTCGGGTAGTCGCGGCGCCAGCGCGCGACGCGGGCGCGCTCGACCTCGAGGCCGGGCTTGCCCCAGGCCGGTTCGTAGTGGTCGACGAAGCAGAACATCAGGTGCCGCGTCTTTCCCTCCGGCACCGGCGCACGCCAGTCCTGGCGCAGCCAGCCGAGCAGCCAGCCGGTGACGTGGCGCCGCTGCATCTGCCACGCGACGAACGCGACGGCGGCGAGCAGGAGAAGGGCGAGTGCGCTCAGTGCGGCGGTCATGGGCGGGCTCTCAGGTCACGAACGCGTGCTGGAAGCGCACGACGAGGTAGATCATTCCGAAGGCGACGAGCATCACCGAGAGCGTCGCGCCGACCCAGCGCGGCTCCGGCAGCAGGCCGGCGGTGGCCTCCGGCGCGACCTTGCGCGCGCAGTGCCAGCTCGCGTAGCAGAGCGCGAGCAGGATGTAGAGCGTCGGCTGGTAGGTGCGCGACAGGAACAGCGCGCAGGTCATGAAGCCGAGCAGGGACAGCCGCAGCAGCACGGCCCAGCGGTGCTCCTCGCTGTCGGGCGGCGTCGAGGACGCGGCGAGAGAGGTCTCCTTGAACGCGAGCACGAGCAGGGCGACCCAGATGAAGTAGCCGAACAGGCCCAGCTCGGCGAAGCACAGCACGAACGAGTTGTGCGCGGTGTAGTAGTGGTGGTCGGTGAAGTTGCCGTAGCCGACGCCGGAGAGCAGGTTGGAGCGCAGCATTTCCATGCCGGCGCTCCAGGCGTCGATGCGGCCACCGGCCGATTCCTCGCCGGAGGAATAGTCGCGCCCGCCGGTGAAGCCGACGACGACGGCAGCGAACGCGAACACGCCGACCAGGACGGACGCCTTCAGCGTCCCGACCTTGCGCATCATGCCGAACAGCACGAGCACGCCGAGCCCGAGCGTGGCGCCGCGCGAATGGGTCAGGTAGGCCGCGTAGACGAGGACTGCGCACGGCAGCCAGATGCGCACGAGGTTGTGCAGGTGGCGGCGGCGGTGCCACGCGCCGAACAGCATCGGCAAGCTCATCACGATCGCCTGCGAGAAGTCGTTCGGGTCGCTGAGGAAGCCCCAGCTGTGCACGCGCCAGAGCGAGATGCCCGACGTGTCCTCGGCCGGCACGAGGTCATCCGGAATGCCTGCGAGATGGTCCTCGACGCCGGTGCTCTCGCGCACCACGAGGTCCTGCACCATGAAGCCGTAGTGGTAGGCGCAGATGGCGGCCACGGACAGGCAGACCATGCAGAGCACGATGACGCCGCAGGTCGTGCGCAGGCGCTGCGTCGTCGTGACGACGAGGGCCGTCGTCGCGAACAGCAGCGCGGGCGCGGAGAATTCGGCCAGCGCGCTGACGGCGCCTCCGGCCCAGCCCGCGACGACGAGCGAGAGCGCGATCGCCGCCATGAAACTGCCGAGCAGGACGAAATGGCGCGGGCGCGCGGCGAGTTCGCCGTGGCGGAACGCGTCGGCGATCGCGAGCACGAGCACGAGCAGCGAGAACGCCATGACGGGGCGATACGGCGCGAGCCCGGGCAGGAACGCCTCGATCGGATGCGCCAGCGTCAGCGCGAGCAGCAGCAGGTAGAGACCGAAGATCATGCCTTCGCCTCCGCGCCGAGTGCCGGCGGGCGCCGTGCCGACAGGCGGTCCTTGAGCGCGAGGAAGGGCCGCTCCACGAGGAAGTACGAAACCGTCGCCGCCGCGAACGCGAGCGCGAGGTTCTGCGGGAACGCGGTCGCCCAGCCGGTGCCGCGGAAGTACAGGAACGGCTCCTGCCAGAGGTAGAGGGAATAGCTCAGCACGCCGACGGCGACGAACGGGCGGCTGTTGAGCAGGCGCCCGGCGAGACCGCGCGGATGGCCGGTCACGTGCAGCAGCAGCAGCGCGATGCCGATGTTGGCCAGCGTCTGCCCGGCGACGTAGGCGGCCGGCCGCCACGCGAAGGCGACGCCGTAGCCGAGCGCGATGCACAGCCCGCCGAGCGGAAGCGCCGGCCAGCGCGTCAGCGCCGCGATCCGCGGATGGGCGACCAGGCGGTTGTGCAGCAGCGCGGTGAGGCAGCCCATCGCGATCGAGTCGCAGACGGCCTGGAACTCGCGGCTGAGCGCGATTTCAGGGAAGCCGGCGGACAGGTGCATGAGCAGGCGCACGAACGGGACGGCCGCGATCGCGCCGAGCGCGACGCGCAGGCCGCCGCGCAGGCCGAGCCAGACGAGCGTGAACGGCCACAGCAGGTAGAACTGCTCCTCGACCGACAGCGACCACAGGTGGTTGAAGTACCAGTTGTAGTCGAGCTGGTAGTTCGCGGTGAACGTGATCGCGTGCAGCAGGTCGGGGATCGCGCTGGCGGCGGTCGATTCCGACAGGTGGTGGTAGCGCAGGTCGACGACGCCGGCGAGGTAGAGGCACCAGATCGTCGCGACGTAGACGAAGAACGCCGGGAAGATGCGCAGCACGCGGCGCGTGTAGAACGTCGACAAACGGACGCGTCCGTACCGGTCGACGTCGCGCAGCAGCAGTGTCGTGATCAGGAAGCCGGAGATGACGAAGAAGAAGCGCACGCCGACGTTGCCGAGCGAGGTCAGCGCGGGGATGTCGAGGAACGATGGCGCGCCGCGCGTGGACACGCCGTGCGCCACCAGCACGAGGCCGATCGAGACCGCGCGCAGGCCGTCCAGCGACGGAATGTGCTGCGGCAGCGCGGGGGCCTGCGGCGGGCGGTGCTCAGCGTCCACGGCCGCTCCCGTCATCCATCGGGCACAGGCGGCGGCACGCGATCGTGAGCGGATGCCGCTTCTCGCGGTATGCTCGCCGCCCGATGCTTCGGCGGGCCGTCGGCAGCGACGGCATGCCGGAGGTCCTCGCGGCACAGGTCGCGCGAGCCGACACCAGGGAGTCCGCCGGATGAACGACGCCACCGCCATCCTTCCGCGTCGAGTGCTCTACCACCATCGCACGCAGGGAAAGGCCGTCGAAGGCGTGCACATCCGCGGCATCACCGACGCGCTGCGCGCGCTCGGCGTCGCCGTCGACGTGATGTCGCTGCCGGGTGCGGACCCCTACGCCAGCCCGAAGGCGATGTCGCCGACGAAGCAGGCGAAGTGGTGGATGCGCATCGTTTCGAAGCTGCCCGAGCCGTTCTTCGAGCTCGCCGAACTGGGCTACAACGCGATCGTCGGCTGGCGCATCGCCCGTTACCTGCGCGCGCATCCCGACGTCGATTTCATCTACGAGCGCTACTCGCTGTTCCTGTTCATGCCGGTGCTGATCGCGCGCCGGCGCAAGCTGCCGATCGTGCTCGAGGTCAACGATTCGGCGACGGTCGCGCGCGTACGGCCGCTGTTCTTCCAGCGACTGGCGATGGCGATCGAACGCTGGGTGTTCCGTCGCGCCAGCGGCCTCGTGTTCGTCTCGGGCCTCTTCCGCGATCGCGCGCGGGCCGCGCACGGCGACGTGGCGCCGGCGATCGTCACGCCGAACGCGGCGAACATCGACAAGTTCAGCTTCACGCCGGAGCAGCGCGCCGCGGCGCGCGCGAAGTGGAAGCTCGACGGTCACGTCGTCTGCGGCTATCTCGGCGCCTTCGTGCCGTGGCACGCGATCGACGCCTTCGTGCACCGCATCGCGCCGCAACTCGCCGAGGCGCCGCAGCTGAAGCTGCTGCTGGTCGGCGACGGCGCGACCTACCCGGCTCTGGCCGAGTTCGTCGCCGCGCGCGGGCTCGCCGGCCAGGTCGTGATGACCGGGCGCGTTCCGCACGACGAGGTGCCGGGCCTGCTCGCGGCGATGGACATGGCGATCCTGCCGAGCGCGGGCGACTACACCTCGCCGGTCAAGCTGTTCGAATTCATGGCCTGCGCGGTGCCGCCGATCGCGCCGGACTTCGAGCCGATCAAGGAGATCGTGGTCGAGGGGCGCACCGGCTGGATGTTCGCGTCCGGCGACCTCGACGCCGCCGTGGCGGCGGTGATCGCGCGCAGCCGGGATGCCGCGGAGCTGCAGCGCGTCGGTGCCGCCGCGCGGGCCTACATCGCGGCCGAGCGCCAGTGGCGCAACAACGTCGAGCAACTGCTCGCGTTCGAGCGCTCGCTGCGCGAGGCGGATTGAGGCGTTCGCCGCGTGCCGGAGCGTGCGCATCGTCATCTCCCGCCGGCCGCCACGACGCGACGGCAGACCGCCAGCGTGTCGACGGCGACGTCGTGCCAGCTGCGCGCGATCGCGGTGGCGATCGCCGCGCGGTCCCACGGATGCGACAGCGCGGT
>DBMH01000148.1:0-5324 GCA_002297645.1 Rhodanobacteraceae bacterium UBA703
CGGTCGCTGCCCGGCTTGCGCGGACCCGACGGGCGGCGACGGTCGTCGCGCTCGCGCGTTTCCTTCTTGGTGACCGGGTTGCCGTCGGCGTCGAGTTCGACGAAGTCGTCCTTCTCGCCGGCGACGATCGCCGGTGCGGCGGCCTTGCCTTCCAGCACGGCGTCGGCGGCGGCGGCGGCGTACAGCTGCACCGCGCGGATCGCGTCGTCGTTGCCCGGGATCGCGTAGTCGACCAGCGACGGGTCGTAGTTCGTGTCGACGACGGCGACGACCGGGATGCCGAGCTTCTTGGCTTCCTTGATCGCGATGTCTTCGTGGCCGATGTCGATCACGAACAGCGCGTCCGGCAGGCGTCCCATGTCCTTGATGCCGCCGAGCGAGTTCTGCAGCTTCTCGCGCTCGCGCTGCAGGCCGAGGATCTCGTGCTTGACCAGGCGGTTGATGCTGCCGTCGGTCTCGAGATTCTCCAGCTCCTTCAGGCGCGCGACCGACTGCTTGACCGTGCGGAAGTTGGTGAGCATGCCGCCGAGCCAGCGCTGGCTGATGAACGGCATGCCGCAGCGCGCCGCCTCTTCCTTGATCGCCTCGCGCGCCGAGCGCTTGGTGCCGACGAACAGGATCGTGCCGCGCTTCTGCGCGAGGCCCGAGATGAAGTTCATCGCGTCCGTGAACAGCGGCAGCGTCTTCTCGAGGTTGATGATGTGGATCTTGCCGCGCGCGCCGAAGATGTACGGCGACATCTTCGGGTTCCAGTAACGCGTCTGATGGCCGAAATGCACGCCGGCTTCGAGCATCTGGCGCATGGTGACTTGAGGCATGGTGAAACTCCAATGAGGGGCGCACCGCGGATCAATGGCGCGGTGGAGCCCGGGGTTGAACCTCCACGCATCCGCCGCGTGCGACTCCTCACGGAGCACCCCGAACGCGGTGACGATACGTGTGCGGATTCGGCCGAATGGCCGTGGCGACCTTGCCGGGACATTGGAAAGCTGCCCGCGCGGCCGCATCTTGCGTTTCGCGACAACGACTTACGAAAGTCGACTCGCGAAACCGTAAGATTATAGCCCGCGCGGGATGTCCGCGCCAGAGTCGAGCGGTCCCGAACCGCTCCGGCACCGGAGCGTGCCGCCGCACCGGATCGGGTCGCCCGGCCCCGGCGCGGAACGATTCGGGGCGCGGCCCGGCCGCAGCCTTCCCTTGCGGACCGCGGCAGGACGCCCGGCTTCGCGGACCGAACCGCCCACATACGTCGAGAGATCATGCCCGTCACCGTCAAAACCCCGGAACAGATCGAGAAGATGCGCGTCGCCGGCCGCCTGGCTGCCGAGGTGCTGGAAATGCTGGTGCCGCACGTCAAGCCCGGTGTCAGCACCGAAGATCTCGACCGCCTCGCCTACGAGCACATCGTCGAGGTGCAGAAGGCGATCCCGGCCAACGTCGGCTACAAGGGCTTCCCGAAGACCCTGTGCACGTCCGTGAACCACGTGATCTGCCACGGTATCCCGAACCCCGGCAAGATCCTCAAGGACGGAGACATCGTCAACATCGACGTCACCGTCATCAAGGACGGCTGGCATGGCGACACCAGCCGCATGTATTTCGCCGGTACGCCGTCGGTCCTGGCGAAGCGCCTCGTCGACACGACGCGCGAGGCAATGCTGCTCGGCATCGAGCAGGTGCGTCCCGGCGCGACGCTCGGCGACATCGGCCACGCGATCCAGCGGCACGCCGAGGCGCGCGGCTACTCGATCGTGCGCGAATACTGCGGTCACGGCATCGGGCAGATCTACCACGAGGACCCGCAGGTCCTGCACTACGGCAATCCCGGCGCCGGAATGAAGCTCCAGAAGGGCATGACCTTCACGGTCGAGCCGATGATCAACGCCGGCAAGCCGTACACGCGCCTCATGCCGGACGGCTGGACCGTCGTGACCAAGGATCATTCGCTGTCCGCGCAGTGGGAGCACACCATCGCGGTCACCGACGACGGCTACGAGATCCTGACGCCCTGGCCGGGCGCGGCCTGAACCTCTCGAATTCCTCGCGCCCAGGCTCCCATCACTCCCGCTCGCGGGAGAGGTCGCCGCGCACGGCGCGGCGGGTGAGGGCATTGGGAGCGCGGCGCTTCACTCCGACTGCCCTCACCCCAGCCCTCCGTGATGGATGGGGGAGGCGGAAAGCCGTCACACACGCGGATGACAGGCTCTAAAGTAGGGCGCATGCCAGCCCATTCGTCCCACGCCTTGCCTGCGCTGCCGCGCCTGCCACCGGCGCTGCCGCGCAGCGGCGTGTCGGCCGAGGCGAGGCTGGCTCTGCGCCAGGTGCTCGGCGACATCGATCGCAACCTCGCGCTCGCCTTCCGCGAAGGCGCCGATGCGCGCGAGCTCGTACGCCGCCGCGCCGCGGCGATCGGCGAGGTCGTCGCGCACGTCTGGCGTTCCTGCGTCGGCGAAGCGGCCGATTGCGCGCTGTTCGCCGTCGGCGGCTTCGGGCGCGGCGTGCTGTTTCCCCATTCGGACGTCGACCTGCTCGTGCTCGCCCGGCCGGACGCGATGGGCAGGCAGGTGCGCCCCTTCGAGGCGTTCTTCGCCTGCCTGTGGGACATCGGCCTGAGGCCCGGCCACGCGGTGCGCACGCCGTCGCAGTGCCGCGAACTCGCCGCCGCCGACATCGCCGTGTTCACGGCGCTGCTCGACGCGCGCCTGCTCGCGGGGGATTCCGGCCTGGTCGCCGCGTTGCACGAGATCGTGGATGCTCCGACCTTGTGGCCGCCGGCGGACTTCTTCGCCGCGAAGCGCGCCGAGCAGGCGGCGCGCCACGCGCGCTACGACGACACCGCCTACAACCTCGAGCCGAACCTCAAGGAGAGCCCCGGCGGCCTGCGTACCCTGGATCTGATGCGCTGGCTCGGCCGTCGCGTCGCCGGTACGGGCGATTTCGGCGCGATGGTCGAGCGCGGCCTGCTCGACGCGACCGAGCGTGCCGCGCTGGAGCGCTCCGAGGCGACGCTGTGGCGCTATCGCTTCGCCCTGCACCTCGCGGCGGGGCGTGCCGAGGAACGCCTGCTGTTCGACCACCAGCGCCGTCTGGCGGCGGACCTCGGGTATGCGGACGAACCTGGCCGGAATCTCGCCGTCGAGCAGTTCATGCAGCGCTATTACCGCGCGGCGACGATCGCCGAGCGGCTCTCCGTGCAATTCAAGGAGCGCTGTGCTGAATTGCTGGAGCCGGATCCGGGGCCGGCGCACTCCCTCGTCGAGGGATTCGTCGCACTCGGTGCGCGCCTCGAACCGAGCGATCCCGGTCTGTTCCTGCGCCGTCCGCGCGCGATGGTCGACGTCTTCGCGGTGCTGATCGACCATCGCGAACTGCGCGGCCTCTCGGCGCAGACGATGCGCCTGCTGCAACAGGCACTGGCTCGCCATCGCGGTGGATTCGCCGAGGACCGCCACGTACTCGCCGCCTTCCTGGAACTGCTGCGTCGGGGGGCGCCGGCGGTCGACGCGATCGCCGCGATGAACCGGCACGGCGTGCTCGCCGCGATCCTGCCGCCGTTCCGTCGCGTCGTCGGCCGCATGCAGTACGACCTGTTCCACGCCTACACGGTCGACGAGCACACGCAACGCGTGCTGCGCAACGTGGCGCGCTACGCCGAGCCGGCCGCGCAGGAGGAAATGCCGCTCGCCTGCCAGACGTTCGCCGCGCTCGAGAAGCCCGAGCTGCTGCTGCTCGCCGCACTCTTCCACGACATCGCCAAGGGGCGCGGCGGCGACCATTCCGTGCTCGGCGAAGAAGAGGCGCGTGCGTTCGGCCAGCGTCTCGGCCTGCCGGCGCCGGACACGGAGCTGGTCGCCTGGCTGGTGCGCTGGCACCTGCTGATGAGCGTGACCGCGCAGCGCCAGGACATCACCGATCCGGAGGTCGTGCATCGCTTCGCCGCGCAGGTCGAGGATCCCGACCGCCTCGATCACCTGTACCTGCTGACCATTGCCGACATCGCCGGCACCAATCCGAAGCTGTGGAACGAGTGGAAGGCGCGCCTGCTGGCCGACCTCTTCGTCACCACGCGCTACACGTTGCGCTCGGGACTGGATCGCCTGCCGCACTCCGGCGCGCGGGCCGAAGCCTGCCGCGCGCGCGCGCTCGAGCGGCTGCTCGAAGGTGGCCTCGACGAGGTGCGGGCGAACGGGCTGCTCGACGGATTCCCGCCGTCGACCTTCCTGCGCCACCGTCCGCGACAGATCGCATGGGAAGCGGCGGCGATCGAGCGCGCCGGGGAGGCCCCGCTCGTCGTCGCGGTGCAGCCGGAATCCACGCGCGGCGGCAGCAGTGTGCTGTTCGTGCGCGCGCCGGATCGCGACGGCCTGTTCGCCGCGATCGCGGCGACGCTCGACCGCCTCGGCCTCGACGTCGTCGACGCGCGCCTGCTGGCTTCGACGCAGGGCATGGTGTTCGATACGTTCGAGCTGCTCGATTCCGCCACGGCTTCCGCCTTGAGCGTCGAGCGTGCCGCCGAACTCGAGGCGGTGCTGAAACGCGTGCTGTCGAACGCGCGTCTCGAAGCGCGCATCGCGCGCCGCACGCTGCCGCGTCGCCTGCGCCACTTCCAGCGCGCCCCGCAGATCGGGTTCAATGCGGTCGGCGAGGCGACCCAGCTCGCGCTCGTGTGCATCGACCGTCCCGGACTGCTCGCGCAGGTCGCGCAGGCGCTGCGCGAAGCGCGCGTGCGCGTGCACGACGCGCGCATCGCGAGTTTCGGCGAGCGCGTCGAGGATTTTTTCATCGTGACCGACGAGGACGACCGCAGCCTCGACGAAGCCGCGCAGGCCCGCCTGCGCGACGTCCTGCTGCGCAGTCTCGCCCCGAACCTTCCACAGGAGAATCCCGGTGTTCCACATGCATGAATCCCTGATCGACGACGCCTGGGAACGGCGCGCCGAACTGGCCGATGCCGACGTCGCGCGCCTGCGTCCGGCGATCGACGAGGTGCTCGACGCGCTNNAGCTCGAGTCCGGCTCGGCGCGCGTCGCCGAGCCGTCCGCCGGCGGATGGCACGTGCACCAGTGGCTGAAGAAGGCCGTGCTGCTGTATTTCCGCCTCAATGCGAACCGCGTGATGGATGGCGGTCCGATGGCCGCGTTCGACAAGGTGCCGCTGCGTTTCGTCGATGCCGGCGAGGACGCGTTCCGCGCCGCCGGCGCGCGGGTGGTGCCCGGCGCGCTCGTGCGCCGCGGCGCGCACGTCGCCAAGGACGCGGTGCTGATGCCGAGCTACGTCAACATCGGTGCGCACGTCGGTGCCGGCACGATGGTCGACACCTGGGC
>DBMH01000148.1:5398-6198 GCA_002297645.1 Rhodanobacteraceae bacterium UBA703
GCTTCATCGGCGCGCGCTCGGAAGTCGTCGAAGGCGTGATCGTCGAGCGCGGCAGCGTGATCGGCATGGGAGTGTTCCTCGGCCAGTCGACCAAGATCTACGACCGCGCGACCGGCGAGATCAGCTATGGCCGCGTGCCGGCGGGCAGTGTCGTCGTCGCCGGTTCGCTGCCGGCCGCCGACGGCAGCCACAGCCTGTATGCCGCCGTCATCGTCAAGAAGGTCGACGCGAAGACGCGCGCCAAGACCGCGATCAACGAACTGCTGAGGGACTGAGATGACGGCGAAGATCTACGGCCTCGCCAACTGCGACACGTGCAAGAAGGCGCGCAACTGGCTCGCGCGCTTCGAGGTGCCGCACGAATTCGTCGACTACCGCGAGCAGCGCATTCCGGCCGAGTCGCTGAAGGCGTGGGCGAAGGCGGTCGGCGGCTGGGAGAAGTTCGTCAACCGCGCCTCGACGACGTGGCGCAGCCTGCCGGATGCACGCAAGACGCCCGGCAGCGATGCCGAATGGACCTTGCTGATCAAGGAGTATCCCGCGCTGGTGCGGCGCCCGCTGGTCGTGCTCGACGACGGCACGGTGCAGCAGGGTTTCACCGACAACGGATTCAAGAAGCTGTTCGGGAAATAGCCTTCACCTCTCCCGCAAGCGGGAGCGCCGCTTTCACCTCCCTGCTTGCAGGAGATCGAGGACCGCCGTCAGGCGGTCCGTCGGCCGCCGCGCGGCGGCGGATGGCGTCCGGAGCGCGGCGTTTCACTCCGCTCCCTCACCCCAGCCCTCTCCCGCAAGCGGGAGAG
>DBMH01000031.1 GCA_002297645.1 Rhodanobacteraceae bacterium UBA703
TGCGCGGCCGGACCCGCCTCGTCGACGTCAGCCCTTCGCCGACGCCTGCACGAGCTGCGCGAAGCGGCGCAGCGCGACCGACGCGATCGGATAGTCGACCGGCTGCGTACGGATCTCGCCGAGCAGGCCCAGCGTGAACTTCAGCGTCGCATCGTCACGCTCCAGCCACGGCGCCACCGGATCCGCGACCTTGTCGGACGCGCCGGCGAGGATCTGCGCGACCAGCGCGCGATGCTGCGAGGCGAGCTCGTCGCGCAGCGAACCGCGCGCCTGCGCGTGCCAGCGGCTTTCGACCGGCAGGTTCTCGATCTGGGCGCGCAGGCCGTCGATGTCGAGCGCATGCCCGAGCTCGAAGAACGCCGAAGCGACGCGCTCGACCGGCTTGCCGGCCTCGCGCGCGACTTCGACGATGTCGAACGCGGCCCCGAGCACCGACAGCGTCGCCAGGCGCCGGGCCAGCGCTTCCGGCGTGCCGACCTCCTGCCACGTCGCGACCTCGGCCTCGTAGGCCGCGCGACCGTCGGGGGTGAGCACCTTCGGCGTGGACGCCTGCAGGCTGGCCACGCCCGGACCGTAGCGCTCGACCAGGCCTGCGATGTCGAGCGCGCCGCCGTGGTGGTTGAGCACCCAGCGCGTCAGGTTGCGCTGCAGGTCCCAGATCTTCAGCAGCGCGTCGATCTGAACGCTCTCGGCGATCTTGCCGTCCAGCGCCTCGATCCCGGCCCACAGCTCGCGCGACGCGACGATCTCGCGCACGGCGGAATACGCCTTGGCGATCGCCGCCGGCGACTGTCCGGTGTCCTCCTGCATGCGCAGCACGAAGGTCGCGTCCATGCGGTTGACCATCGAATTGGTCACCGCGGTCGCGATGATCTCGCGCTTCAGGCGATGGCGCTGCATGTGCTCGGCGTACGTCGCCTGCAGCGGTTCGGGGAAGTAGCGGACCAGTTCCTTCGACAGGAACGGATCTTCCGGCACGTCCGAGTTCAGCAGTTGCTCGAACAGCTTCAGCTTGGAATACGAGAGGAGCACCGACAACTCGGGGCGCGTCATGCCCTGCTGACGCGCCTTGCGCTCGGCCAGCTCGGCCTCGCTCGGCAGGAACTCGATCTGGCGGTCGAGCAGGCCTTCCGACTCCAGCGTGCGGATGAAATGCGCGTTCGAGCCGAGGCGCTGCGCGGACATGTGCTCCATGACCGTGATCGCCTGGTTCTGGCGGTAGTTGTCGTTGAGCACGAGGCGCGCGACCTCGTCGGTCATGTCGGCGAGCAGGGTGTTGCGCTGCTCCAGCGTCAGTTCGCCGCGCACCACGGCGTCGTTCAGCAGGATCTTGATGTTGACCTCGTGGTCGGAGGTGTCCACGCCGGCCGAGTTGTCGATGAAGTCGGTGTTCAGCAGCACGCCCGCGCGCGCCGCTTCGATGCGGCCCTTCTGCGTGAAGCCGAGGTTGCCGCCCTCACCGACGACCTTGCAGCGCAGCTCGCCGCCGTTGACGCGCAGCGCGTTGTTGGCGCGGTCGCCGACGTCGGCGTTGGACTCGCTTTCCGCCTTGACGTAGGTGCCGATGCCGCCGTTCCAGATCAGGTCCACCGGCGCCTTCAGCGCGGCGCTCATCACGGCCGCCGGCGTCATCGGCTCGTCGCCGTCGATGCCGAGCACGGCGCGCGCCTCCGGCGACAGCGTGATCGTCTTGGCCGTGCGCGGGTAGATGCCGCCACCCTTGGAGATCAGCTTGGCGTCGTAGTCCTCCCACGACGAACGCGGCAGCGCGAACAGGCGCTCGCGTTCGGCGTACGAAGCCGCCGCATCCGGGTTCGGGTCGATGAAGATGTGGCGATGGTCGAACGCGCAGACCAGGCGGATGTGCCGGGACAGCAGCATGCCGTTGCCGAACACGTCGCCGGACATGTCGCCGATGCCCACACAGGTGAAGTCCTGTGTCTGGGTGTCGTGGCCGAGCGCGCGGAAATGGCGCTTGACCGACTCCCACGCACCGCGCGCGGTGATGCCCATGCCCTTGTGGTCGTAGCCGACCGAGCCGCCGGAGGCGAACGCGTCACCGAGCCAGAAGCCGTGTTCGGCGCTGATCGCGTTGGCGATGTCGGAGAACTTCGCGGTGCCCTTGTCGGCGGCGACGACGAGATAGGGATCGTCACCGTCGTGGCGCACGACGTCCCGCGGCGGGACGATCGCGCCGTCGACGAGGTTGTCGGTGATGTCGAGCAGGCCGTTGATGAACATGCGGTAGCAGGCCACGCCCTCGGCCTGGAACGCGTCGCGATCCGCCGGCGGACGCTTGACGATGAATCCGCCCTTCGAGCCGACCGGCACGATGACCGTGTTCTTGACCATCTGCGCCTTGACCAGGCCGAGCACTTCCGTGCGGAAGTCCTCGCGGCGGTCGGACCAGCGCAAGCCGCCGCGCGCGACCGGGCCGAAGCGCAGGTGCACGCCTTCCACGCGCGGGCCGACGACGAAGATCTCGCGATACGGCTTGGGCTTCGGCAGGTCCGGCACCTTGGCCGAATCGAACTTGAAGCTGATGTAGTCGTGCGGCACGCCGTCGCGCGCCTGGAAATAGTTGGTGCGCAGGGTCGCGCCGATCGCGCCGAGCCACGCACGCAGGATGCGGTCCTCGTCGAGGCTGGCGACGTTCTCCAGCAGCACCTTGATCGCGGCGATGATCGCGGCGATCTGNNGCGCGCGGCTCGCCGCGCGCGGCGACGAGGTCGTCGATCAGCTTCGGCTGCGCCTTCAGCACGTCCGCCGGGACGAGCACCTGCAGTTCCTTCGCGAGGCGCTGGCCGGCCGCCTCGATCACCGGCTTGCCGGCGCTCTCGCGTCGCGGATCGAAGCCGGCCTCGAACAGCTCGACGAGGAGACCCGCGATCGCCGGATAGCGGATCAGTGTTTCCTCCATGTAGCTCTGCGAGTACGTCATGCCGGTCTGCAGCAGGTACTTGCAGTAGCCGCGCAGCATGCTGACCTGGCGCCAGTCGAGCTGCGCGCCGAGGATCAGCTTGTTGAACGCGTCGTTCTCGGCGAGGCCGTGCCAGATGCGCTCGAACGCGGTCTGGAACATCTCGCGGATCTGGTCGAGGTCGAAGTCGCAGCGCTGCGACGGCTGCACCGCGATGTCCTGGATGCACACGCGGGTGCCCTGCACGTCGAGTTCGTGCAACTGCTCGGTCAGGACCTTGACGCCCATGTTCTCGAGCAGCGGGATCACGTCCGACAACTCGATCGCGCTGTCCAGGCGGAACACCTTGAACTGCAGCGTGTCGGGCCGGCGGCGCGAGCGCTCCAGGCTGAGGCGGATGTCGTCGGAGTCGCGCAGGCTCGCGGCCAGCTCGACGTCGGCGGCGGCCACGTTCGGCGTGAACTCCTCGATGTAGCCGACCGGCAGCGCCCGGCCGTAGCTGGAGGCCAGCTTGAGGCCCTTGTCCTCGCCGTGGCGCTGCACCAGCACGTCGCGCAGGTCGTCGTGCCAGTTGCGCACGATATGGGCGATCTTCGACTCGAGGTCGGCGACGTCGTACCGGGTCTTGTCGCCGGGTCTCGGCCGGATGACGAGATGCAGCATCGCCAGCGGCGACTCGCCGATCTGGATCGTGGAGTCGATGCGCTCGCCGTGGAAGGCATGCTTCAGCGTCGACTCGATGCGCTCGCGCACCTCGGTGTTGAAGCGGTCGCGCGGCAGGTAGACCAGGCACGAATAGAAGCGGCCGTACTTGTCGCGACGCACGAACAGGCGCGTGCGCGGACGCTCGCGCAGGGCGAGGATGCCGGTGGCGATGTCGTACAGCTCGTCCTCGCCGCACTGGAACAGCTCGTCGCGCGGCAGCAGCTCGAGCACGTGGCGCAGCGCCTTGCCCGAATGCGAGTCGCGGCGCAGGCCGGAGCGCTGCAGCACCGCCTCGACCTTGCGGCGCACCAGCGGAACGTCCTGCGGGCGCGCCATGTAGGCGGTGGTCGTGAACAGGCCGAGGAAGCGGTACTCGACCACCGGCACGCCGGCGTCGTCGAACGCGAGCACGCCGATGTAGTCCATGTAGCCCGGACGATGCACGCTGGCGCGTGCGTTCGTCTTGGTCAGGATGATCGCGTCCATCGAGCCGGACTGCGGCAGGTCCTTGGCGACCAGCGTGTTCAGCGAGCGCGGCGCGAGCGAGCGCTCGCCGCCGCGCAGGATGCCGAGGCCGGAGCCGTCGACCACCTGCAGCACCTCGTCGTTGCCGGACTTCTCGACCCGGTATTCGCGATAGCCGAGGAAGGTGAAGTTGTCTTCGGTGGCCCAGCGCAGGAACTCCTGCGCCTCGGCGACGCCGGCGGCGTCGATCGGCAGCTTGCGCTGCGCCAGCTCGCCGGCGATGGAGAGCATGCGCGAGCGCATCGCCTGCCAGTCGCCGACCGCGGCGCGCACGTCGTCGAGCGCGGCGACGACGGCATGCTCGACGCGCTCCAGTTGGGACGGCTCGGCGACGCGGTCGATCTCGAAATGCATGACCGATTCGATCGTGCCGTCGGCGCCGCCGCCGGCACCGATCGACAGCAGATGGCCGCCGGGATCGCGCGTGACGCGGAAGATCGGGTGGATGACCGAATGCACCTGCAGGCCGCAGGCCTGGATCGCCATGCCGACCGAATCGACGAGGAACGGCGCGTCCTCGGTGACCACGTCGATCAGCGTGCGCGCGGCCTCGAAGCCGTGCTCGCCTTCGACCGCATTGGCGACGCGGACCTTGGCCTCGCCGCTGCGCCGCTCGCGCGCGAAATCGAACACACCCTGCGCCAGTACCGCCCATTCCGCCGCCGTCCGGGAGGCCAGCTCGTCGCCCGGCACGCGGCTCAGGAACTCGCTGGTGAAGGCCTGCGCGTCGCGCAGGCGCTCGCCACTCAGCCGGGAAGACTGCTGGGCGAGGATCGATTCGACGGTCGTACTGGCTGGGGCGCCTTGTGCGGTCATGACCTTCCTGTTCGAGGAGGAGCTTCGGGGGCGCGAAGGATATGCCTCCCTCGCGGGTTAATCCACCGCGCGCCCCGGCGCGCGGCGGGTGCGCGGGCGCCCGCGGAGACCGCGTTCGCGCGCAGGATACGGACCTCTGCGAGAATGGCGCGCCATGCGTGACAATTCCTATACTGGCCGGTATAGTTCGCGCCCACTGACGCAAATGGCGCCGGCTTTCCCGTACCCCCAAAATGCAGCCGCGCCGAATCACTGCCGTTGCATTCCCTTGCGTCCGCCAACCGTCTCGAACCAAGGAACACTTCGCCATGAAGTTGCATAGCGCCCTGACCTGCGCCGGCTTCGCCGCGCTCGCCGCGATCGCGACCGGCTGCAGCAAATCCCAGCCGCAGCAACAACAGATGCCGCCGCCGGAAGTCGGCGTGATCGAAGCCAAGGCACGGAGCGTGCCGTTGACGCAGGAGCTGACCGGACGCCTCTCCGCCACGCGCAGCGCCGACGTGCGCGCACGCGTCGCCGGGGTGCTGCAGAAGCGCGTCTACACCGAAGGCAGCGACGTGAAGGCCGGCCAGGTGCTGTTCGAAATCGACCCGGCACCGCTGCGCGCGACGCTGAACGCGCAACAGGCCAACCTCGCGGCGACGCAGGCGACCTACACGAACGCGCACGTCGCCGCCGAACGCGCCCGCTCCGTCGCCGGCAAGGGCTTCCTGTCCAAGGCCGACCTCGACAATGCCGAAGCCGCCGAACGCACCGCAGCCGCCGCCGTGAAGCAGGCCCAGGCGAACGTCGAGAGCGCGAAGATCAACCTCGGCTACGCCGCCGTCACGGCACCGATCGCGGGCCGCGCCGGCCAGCAGCAGGTGACCGAAGGCGCTCTCGTCGGCCAGGGCGAGGCGACGCTGCTGACGACGGTCGAGCAGATCGACCCGATCTACGTGAACTTCACGCAGGCGGTCGGCCAGCTCGACGGCCTGCGCCAGGCGGCCGCCTCCGGCCAGGTCGACCTCGCCGACCGCGACACGGCCAAGCTGGAACTGCTGCTGCCGAACGGTACGCCGTATGCGGAAGCCGGCTCCCTCGATTTCTCCGACCAGGCCGTCGATGCGGCGACGGGCGCGGTCAGCCTGCGCGGCATCGTACCGAACGCCGACCATCGCCTGCTGCCGGGACAGTTCGTCAGCGTGCGCCTGACGCTCGGCGAACTCAAGCGCGCCTGGCTGATCTCCCAGCGCGCGGTGCAGCGCGACTCCAACGGGCCGTTCGTGCTCGTCGTCGGCGCGGACGGCAACGTCGTGCAGAAGCGCGTCAAGTCCGACCGCCTCCTCGGCGACAACTGGATCGTCACCGACGGTCTCGCCGACGGCGACCAGGTCATCGTGAGCGGCCTGCAGAAGGCCAAGCCGGGCGCCCCGGCCAAGGCGACCCCGTGGCAGCCGGCACCGGCCAGCGGCGCAGCACCCGCGCAGGCCAATGCCGCGCACTGACCGAAGGGACAGCCGCTTCCCGGTCTGCAGGATCGGGAGCGAACGCAACGACTGAGCGCTGCCACGGACGGCCGCGTCTCGATTCCCGCGATCAGGAACGATCGCAAACGGAGCCCCCTCTCCCATGTCCCAATTCTTCATCGACCGCCCCGTCTTCGCCTGGGTCATCGCGATCCTGATCACGCTCGGCGGCACGCTCGCAATCACCCAGCTCGGCATCGAGTCGTACCCGTCGATCGCGCCGCCGCAGGTCGTGGTCGCCGCCACCTACCAGGGCGCCGACGCCGCCACCGTCGAGAAGACCGTCACGCAGGTCATCGAGCAGCAGCTGACGGGCATCGACAACCTCGCCTACTTCAGCTCGAGCTCGGGCTCGGACGGCTCCTCGACGATCACGCTGACCTTCGAGCCCGGCACCAATCCCGACATCGCCCAGGTGCAGACCCAGAACAAGGTCTCGCTGGCGACGCCGCGCCTGC
Source organism: Rhodanobacteraceae bacterium UBA703 (assembly GCA_002297645.1). Lineage (GTDB taxonomy): Bacteria > Pseudomonadota > Gammaproteobacteria > Xanthomonadales > Rhodanobacteraceae > Dokdonella_A. Next base: position 6,933 of record DBMH01000031.1, read on the forward strand.
CGAGTGAGGTGACCCAGCAGGGCATCGTCGTCGCCAAGCAGAACCCCGACTTCCTGATGGTCGGGATGCTCAAGTCCGACGACGGCTCGCTCGACTCCTACGCGCTGAACAACATGCTGGCCGCGACCGTGGTGCCGCAGATCCAGCGCATCCCCGGCGTCGGCAACGTGCGCCAGTTCGGTTCCGAATACTCGATGCGCATCTGGCTGGACGCGGACAAGCTGCACGGCTACAACCTGTCCGCGGCGCAGGTGCTGGCTGCCGTGCGCGGCCAGAACGTGCAGGTCGCCGCCGGTTCGCTCGGCTCGGAACCCGCCGTGCCGGGCAACGGCTTCTCGGCGACGGTGACGGCCGAAAGCCGGTTCACCTCGCCGGCGGAGTTCGAGAACATCATCCTGCGCGCGGAGAGCGACGGCACCACCGTGCGCCTCAAGGACGTCGCGCGCGTCGAGCTCGGCCCGTTCGCCTACGGCGTCGGCGTGACCTACAACGGCCAGGCCGTCGCCGGCTACGCCGTGCAGCTGCAGACCGGCGCCAACGCGCTGGGCGTCGCGGACGCGGTCAAGGCGAAGATGGACGAGCTGCAGCCGAGCTTCCCGCACGGCGTGTCGTGGTTCGCGCCGTACGACACGACGCCGTTCATCAAGTTCTCGATCAACGAAGTCGTGCACACGCTCGGCGAGGCGATCCTGCTCGTCTTCATCGTCATGCTCGTGTTCCTGCAGAACCTGCGCATGACGATCATCGCCCTGCTGGTGATCCCGGTCGCGCTGATGGGCGGATTCCTCGGCATGTGGATGACCGGATTCACGATCAACCAGCTCACGCTGTTCGGCATGGTGCTGGTGATCGGCATCGTCGTCGACGACGCGATCGTCGTGATCGAGAACGTCGAACGCATCATGGACGAGGAAGGACTGTCGCCGAAGGAGGCCACGCGCAAGGCGATGGGGCAGATCTCCGGCGCGGTCGTCGCCATCGCGGTGGTGCTGATGGCGGTGTTCATCCCGAGCGCGCTGCAGTCCGGCTCGGTCGGCGTGATCTATCGCCAGTTCTGCCTCACGATCGCGCTGTCGACCGCGTTCTCCGCGTTCCTCGCGCTGATCTACACCCCGGCGCTGTGCGCGACAATGCTGAAGCCGATCCACGAGACGCGCAAGAACGCGTTCTTCCGCTGGTTCAACCGCGCCTTCGACTGGGTGCAGAAGACCTACACGGGACACATCTTCTCGGCGATCCGCCACATGCCGCGCTGGATGCTGCTGTTCGCCGTCGTCGCGGTGCTGTGCGGCTTCCTGTTCGCCCGTCTGCCGTCGAGCTTCGTGCCGGAGGAGGACCAGGGCTTTGCGTTCGCCATCGTGCAGCTGCCGTCGGGCGCGAGCATCGAGCGCACGAAGAAGGCGATGGGCGACATCGGCGAGGTGATCCGCAAGAACCCGGCGGTCGAAGGCGTCATCGCGGTGTCCGGCTTCAGCTTCATCGGAAGCGGCGAGAACACCGGCATGGCTTTCGTCCGCCTGAAGCCCTGGGGCGAGCGCAAGGGCACCGCGATGGAGACCATCAAGGAACTCAACGGCGCGCTGTTCATGAACATCAAGGACGCCCAGGCGTTCGTCGTGAACCTGCCGACGATCCGAGGTCTCGGCCAGTTCGGCGGCTTCGACATGTACCTGCAGGATCGCTCCGGCGCCGGGCACGCTGCGCTGGTCGACGCGCAGAACACCCTGCTCGCCAAGGCGGCCGAGAAGACGGGCGTGCTCTCCGGCGTGCGCCCGAACGGCCTGCCGGACACGACCCAGCTGTCGATGAAGGTGGACCGCGTGCAGGCCCAGGCGATGGGCCTGTCGCTGAGCGACGTATACACGGCCATCCAGCTGATGCTGGCGCCGGTCTACGCCAACGACTTCTTCAACCAGGGCCGCGTGCAACGCGTGACGATGCAGGCCGACGCGCCGTTCCGCATGAATCCGGACGCGCTGCGCCGCTTCTTCGTGCCGAGCTCTACGCAGACCGAGACGGTGACCACCGGCAAGGGCACGACGACGCTGCCGGCGATGATTCCGCTGTCGAACGTGGTCAGCACCGAATGGACGATGGCCGCGCCGACCCTGACGCGCTACAACGGCTACTCGGCGATCGAGATCGTCGGCAACCCCGCCCCGGGCGGCAGTTCCGGCGCGGCGATGAACGCGATGCAGGACATCATCCGCAACGACCTGCCGAACGGATTCGGCTTCGACTGGACCGGCCAGTCGCTGCAGGAAATCATCTCCGGCAACCAGGCGCCCCTGCTGTACGCGCTGTCGCTGCTGATCGTGTTCCTCTGCCTCGCCGCACTGTACGAGAGCTGGTCGATCCCGTTCTCGGTGCTGCTGGTGGTGCCACTCGGCGTGCTCGGCGCGGTGGTGGCGACGAGGATGCGCGGCCTGGAAAACGACGTCTACTTCAAGATCGGCATCATCACGATCATCGGCCTCGCCGCGAAGAACGCGATCCTGATCATCGAGTTCGCGGTGGCGGAGCAGCGTGCCGGCCGTGGACTCGGTGCCGCCGTCGTCGATGCCGCCCGCCTGCGTCTCCGGCCGATCCTGATGACCTCGTTCGCCTTCATCCTCGGCTGCGTGCCGCTGGCCANNTTCATCCTCGGCTGCGTGCCGCTCGCGGTCTCGACCGGCGCCGGTGCCAACTCCCGCCACGCGATCGGTACCGGCGTGGTCGGCGGCATGCTGTTCGCGACGTTCTTCGGCCTGCTCTTCATCCCGATCTTCTACGTCGCGGTGCGTCGCCTGCTCGGCGACAAGCTGGAATCGCGCGAGGAGACGCAGGCGCAACTCGCCGCGAGCGCCCATGGCGGGCACGGCTGATGCCGCCCCGCCGCTCGCCCGACCGCGATACGCGACGCCCGGCTCCGGCCGGGCG
>DBMH01000123.1 GCA_002297645.1 Rhodanobacteraceae bacterium UBA703
CCGCGCGAGCAGGTCCAGCGGCAGCGGCAGGCGCCCTGCCCGCAGGGTATCGGCGATCGCAGCCGTCTCGCGCACGGCGCGGGAGGCGACCGCGACGCGCGAACGCGCGTGCGCATCGACACCGAACAGGTCCGACTCGATGGCGGCCAGCGGCCGGTACAGCTCGGCGTAGACGTCGAGCAGCGCGCTGCGGTCCGCAGCGGGCTCCGGATCGCGCTGCATCAAGGCCCCGCGCACCACCTCGTACCAGCGCACGGAGGCGATCGAAGCGAATGCCGGATGGACAGCCAGCGCCTGGGACAGCGGATGCCGCGCTTCTCCCCGGCCCGCGCGCACCAGTTCCTCGGCCCACCATTGCAGCTTGGCCGCGGCCGGTTCCGCATCGCGCGTCGCGAAGGCCGCGTGTTCCAGCTCGAACGCGAGGCAGGCGAACGCGGACTGCAGCGCTCGTCGGCGTGCCGGAACGAAGGTCAACGCGAGCCCGAACTCCGGATGCGCCGCGCCCCACTTCGATTCGAAGCTCGACAGCGCGTCGCCCGCCCCGGGGACCGGAACGGCTTCGTCGGCACCTTCCTCGCGAATGCGGGGATCCGTCGAAGCGGCCTGCGGTTCCTTTTCCCCGCCCATCGTCAGAGTCCGAGCGCAGCGACGAGGCCGGACGGTACCTCGACGACGAGATCCGCGCCCCAGGCCTCCGGGTCGCCGCCGTCGAGATAGCCCCAGGCCGCCGCGACCGTCCGCGCACCGGCGGCCCGGCCGGACTGCACGTCGCGCAAGTCGTCGCCGATCATCACGGCATCGCCCGGCGCGACGTCGATGCGCGCGCAGGCGAACTGCACGGGGGCCGGATCGGGCTTCCTGACCGGGAGGCAATCGCCGGTCACGAGCACCGCGCAGTCGCCGTAGAAGTCCATCTGCGCCAGCATCGGGCGCGCGAGCCAGCCCGGCTTGTTGGTCACGATGCCCCACGGGATGCCGCGCGCACGCGCGCGATCGAGCACCTCGGCCATGCCCTCGTAGAGCCGCGTGTGCACGGTCATGGCGACCGAATACAGGTCCAGGAAGCGCGCAAGCCACTGGTCGATCATCGCGTCGTCCGCGCCCGGCAAGGCCTTGCGCAGCATCGCACGACCGCCGGCGGAGACCACGCGGCGCACGGCTTCGCCGTCCGGCTCCGGCGCGCCGAGTTCGGCGCACAGGCTGCGTACGGCGACGATCAGGTCGGGCGCGGAGTCAACGAGCGTCCCGTCGAGATCGAACAGCAGCGCACGCGGCGCGGAAACGGCCGGAGTCATGCGGGTTTCGAGGCGCAAGCGAGATAGTTCACGGCGACGCTGCCGGTCAGCCACGCACGGCGCGTCAGCGGGTTGTAGCCGATGCCGCGGAGGTCATCCAGCACGAGCCCCGCCGCACGCAGGTCGGCGGCGATCTCGCTCGGCTTGATGAACTGCGCGTAGTGGTGCGTGCCGCGCGGCAGCAGCCGCAGCAGGTGCTCCGCCCCGAGGATCGCCGCACCGAACGCGAGCGGCGTGCGGTTGAGCGTGGACAGGAACAGCTTGCCGCCCGGCTTCAACAACGTCGCGCAGGCGCGGATCACGCTGGCCGGATCGGGCACGTGCTCGAGCATCTCCAGGCAGGTGACGACGTCGAACGCTCCGGACATCTCCGCCGCCAGCGCCTCGACCGCGATTTCGCGGTAGTCGACCGACAGTCCGCTCTCGTGCAGATGCAGGCGCGCGACATCGAGCACGCCGGGAGCGAGGTCGATCGCCGTGACGTCCGCGCCGGACCGCGCCAGCGCCTCGCTGAGCAGGCCGCCGCCACAGCCGACGTCCAGCGCACGCGCGCCCTTCAGCACGGCGCGATCGGCGATGTAGCCGAGGCGCACGGGATTGAGGTCGTGCAGCGGGCGCGATTCACCGTCCGGGTCCCACCAGCGCGAAGCGAGGCGGTCGAACTTGGCGGTTTCGGTGCGATCGACGTTGATGGAACTCACAAAGACCCCTCTCTATTCAAACGAGGATCCCGGGAGGTCTCTCGCCAAGCCTCCAGCGGCCCTATCCACCGCTTCGTATCCGTCACTTCATCGATCAATTCACCCAAGCTCCGAAGCGCCCTGATGTCGGCATCGATGTCCGGGCCTGAGCATCCAAAATTGACAAATACCTTCGTTTCAGTGGATCCGGTGCGCAGAGAAATGACTTGCCCGGGAAAATCCGCCGAATACACATCGCACATGCCGCGATCATATTCGTGGCGAAATCTCGATAACCCCGCTGTCGCATCCAGCACCTTGGCGTGCTGCACGCGATCGATCCTCGACATGTTCCTACCTTGATCACGAACGTACTCACGCCCGAAAAACTCGACCTCGCCGGACGGCATGATCGAGACCTCATAAACGGGGCATGACCCTAGGCACTGAGTACGCTTGAGCGAGATCACTGGGGACTCCTCCTGCTTCGATGCAGCCGAAACGCATCCCAGAAGCAAGCTCGCAGCAACGACAAGAACGGCGGGCAGCCCAATGCTCATATTCCGTCTATCCCATGATTCGAATGCGCCAGGACTTTGCCTTTTCGATCAGTTCGGAAGGATCTATATCGAGCAGAAGCCGCTCGCGCAACAGGCGCCGGCCGGCGACCCAGGCGTCACTGACCTGATGCCGGCCGGTCGCGTAGACGAGCTGCGAAACGACGTTGTACAACGGCTGCGTCTCGATCTCGTCGAGCCGCACGGCGACGAGGTCGGCCTGCTTGCCGGGCTCGATCGAGCCGATGCGGCTTTCCCAGCCCAAGGCCTTCGCGCCGCCGAGCGTCGCGGCTCGCAGCGTGGCCGCGGCGTCGAAGGCGGCGGCATCGCCGGCGACGGCCTTGGCGAGCAAGGCGGCGGTGCGCATCTCGCCGAACATGTCCAGATCGTTGTTGCTGGCGGCGCCATCGGTACCGATGGCGAGGTTGACGCCGGCGCGACGCAGCTTCTCGGCCGGGCAGAAGCCCGAGGCGAGCTTGAGGTTCGATTCCGGGCAATGCGCGACGGACACGCCGGCTTCGGCGCAGGCCGCGACCTCAGCATCGGTGAGCTGCGTCATGTGCACGGCGATCAGGTGGTCATTGACTAGGCCGAGCGACTGCATGCGCGCGAACGGCCTCACGCCGCGCTCGCGGCGCGAGTCCTCGACCTCCTGCGCGGTCTCGTGCAGGTGCAGGTGCACGGGGATGTCGAGCTGGTCCGACAGCATCCGGATGCGCTCGAAGCTCTCGTCGGCGACCGTGTACGGCGCATGCGGCGCCCACGAGGTGCCGAGCAGCGGCTCGCCCTTGAATTCGTCGTGCACGGCGAGCGCCTTGTCGAAGTACTCGTCGCGCGTCTTCGCCCAGGCGCTCGGGAACTCGATGACCGGCAGGCCGACCATCGCGCGGAAGCCGAGGCGGCGGTAGGTCGCGGCCTGCACGTCCGGGAAGAAGTAGTTTTCGTTGCAGCAGGTGGTGCCGCCGCGCAGCATCTCGGCGACGGCAAGTTCGATGCCGTCGCGCACGAACTCGGGGCCGATCGCCTTCGCTTCGGCCGGCCAGATGTGCTCCTGCAGCCAGCGCATCAGCGGCAGGTCGTCGGCGAGCCCGCGCATCAAGGTCATCGGATTGTGCGCATGCGCGTTGACGAGACCGGGGACCAGCGCGTGCTCCGGCATCTCGACGCGTTCGCGCGGCGCATAGCGCGAACGCGCTTCGGAGACGGGAAGCACGTCGACGATGCAGTCGCCGTCGACGGCGACCGCATGGCCTTCGAGGACGACGCCGTGCGGTTCGACCGGGATCAGCCAGCGCGGTTCGATGAGAATGTCGATGGATCGAGGCGAATCGGCCATGTCGCTCGTCATCCCGGCCCGAACCGGGATCCTGTGCATGTCAAAGGGGATGCCGGGGAAGTTCTGCGGCGCCCCCCCCCCGACCTGAGCCGGGGGACCGGGCCGCCGCATGGAGCCGCTGTGCGGATCCTGCGGCGGATCGACTACTTGACGCGCGACATGTACTCGCCGGTGCGCGTGTCGACCTTGATCTTCTCGCCCTGCGAGACGAACAGCGGCACGCGCACGACGGCGCCGGTCTCGAGCTTGGCCGGCTTGCCGCCGCCGCCGGAGGTGTCGCCGCGCACGCCCGGATCGGTCTCGGTGATTTCCAGCTCGACGAAGATCGGCGGCGTCACGGTCAGCGGCGCGCCGTTCCACAGGGTCATGATGCAGACCTCGTTGCCCTTCAGCCACTTCGCCGCGTCGGCCATCGCGTTCTCGTCGGCGGCGATCTGCTCGTGCGAAGACGGGTCCATGAAGTGCCAGAACTCGCCGTCGGAGTAGAGGAACTCCATGTCGGTGTCCATGACGTCGGCCGCGTCGACGGAGTCGGTGGACTTCATCGTCATTTCCTGCGTGCGTCCGTTCTTGAGGTTGCGGAACTTCACGCGCGTGAACGCCTGGCCCTTGCCGGGCTTGACGTATTCGGTGTCGATGATCGTGCACGGATAGCCGTCCACGATGATCTTCTGGCCGTTCTTCACGTCGTTCATGCCATAGCTGGCCATGGGGTCTCCTGGGTAGGGGTCTGGGCCGCCGAGCGGCTAGAATGGGGTCTGGAAATTGAGACAGCCCTTAATGATACCCGCAATGCCGCTGCCCGCGCAGCCGCGCCGCTGGCAGCAGCTCTGGCGCGAGGCGATCACCGATCCGCTCGAGCTGCTGGCCCTGCTCGGACTGTCCGCGCGGGCCGCCGACTTGCTGCCCGCCACCGATACCGGCTTCCCGCTGCGCGTACCGCGCGGTTTCGCGGCACGCATGCGTCCCGGCGACCCGGCCGATCCGCTGCTGCTGCAGGTGCTGCCGCAGGCGGCCGAACTCGGCGACGTCCCGGGCTTCACCCGCGACGCAGTGGGCGATCTCGACGCGCGCGCCGCCAACGGCGTGCTGCACAAGTACGAGGGCCGCGCCCTGCTCGTCGCGACCGGCTCCTGCGCCGTGAACTGCCGCTACTGCTTCCGCCGCCACTTTCCCTATGCCGAGGAGACGGCGGCGGCGAACCGCTGGCGGTCGGCGATCGGTCACCTGCGCGACGACGCCTCCGTCAGCGAGGTGATCCTGTCCGGCGGCGACCCCCTATCTCTGTCCACCCCGAAGCTGGCCGAGCTCGCGGACGCGCTGGTGTCGATCCCGCACGTCCGCCGCCTGCGCATCCATACGCGCCTGCCGGTCGTGCTGCCGGAGCGCATCGACGCGGAGTTCCGCGACTGGCTGGCTGCGCTGCCACTGCAGAAGATCGTCGTGCTGCACGCCAACCATCCGGCGGAAATCGACGCGCACGTGATCGAAGCCTGCACGACCCTGCGCACAGCCGGTGCCGTCCTGCTGAACCAAGCCGTCCTGCTGGGAGGCGTCAACGACGATGCCGACGTGCTGGCGCGGCTTTCCGAGCGCCTGCTCGAGGGCGGAGTCTTGCCCTACTACCTGCACCAGCTCGACCGCGTGGCCGGTGCGGCGCACTTCGAAGTGGACGACGCACGCGCCCTGGATCTGGTCGAGGCGCTGCGCACCCGCCTGCCGGGCTACCTGGTACCGAAACTGGTACGCGAGATCGCCGGCGAACCGTCGAAGACTCCCTTGCAACGAATCGACGCGTCGATGGAAATGACTGCGCGAATCCGGTAGAACGAAGCGGCCCGCAGCCGCGGCTCGCCGAGCGGCTCCGGGTCTCCACCGTCCCGTCCGTTTCGCCGGCGCACCCCGCGGGCGGCGGCGCGGCACGGACGCAATGGCCAGCAACCCCGCTCATCGTCCCTGACCTGCGAACCCGATGAACCGATCCGACTCCATCATCAAGCTGCTCCTGGTCAACGACTCGGTGGAGGACGCCGAGCAGGTCATCAGCATCCTGCGCAACGGCGGCATCGCCGTACGTCCCGCCCGCGTCTCGACGGAGACGGAACTGGAAGCCTCGCTCGAACAGCAGACGCCCGACGTCGTCCTGGTCGACCTCTCCGCACGCGAGCTGGCGCTCCCCCAGGTACGGGAACTGGCGCATCGCGGCGGCCGCGACGTCGCCCTGATCGCGAGCGGCACGTCGCTGTCGGTCGATGCGATCGTCACCGCCTTCCGCGACGGCGCCAGCGCGATCGCCCAGCGCGAATCGCAGGAACTCCTGCAGATCATCGTGCGACGCGAGTTCGAGGCGCTGACGCTGCGCCGGAGCGTGCGCCGCCTGGAAGCGGCGCTGCGCGAATCGGAACGCCGCGGCTCCGCCCTGCTCGATTCCTCGCGGGATCCGATCGCCTTCGTGCACGAAGGCATGCACGTGCGCGCGAACAAGGCGTATCTCGAGATGTTCGGGTACGGCAGCTTCGAGGACATCGAAGGCATGTCGATCCTCGACCTGATCGCCGCCGAGGACGCCAACGATTTCAAGGCGCTGCTGAGACGCCTGTCCAAGGGCGAGAAGCCGCCGCAGCGCCTGAACCTCAAGGCACGCCGCGGGGACGACTCGACCTTCGACGCGACGATGGAGTTCGCCGAAGCCAGCTTCGAGGGCGAGCCCTGCCAGCAGATCACCTTCCGTCGCCAGGTCGTCGACGCCGCGATCGAGCAGCAGCTCGACGAACTGCGCTCGAAAGACCTGATCACGGACCTCTACAACCGCCAGCACATGATCGCGCAGATCGAGCGCGCCGCGGCGGCCGCGGCCGAAGGCACCGGAGGGCAAGCCCTGCTGCTGGTGGAACCGGACAATTTCCGGCAGGTGCTGGATGGCATCGGCCTCGGCAATGCCGACGTGCTGCTCGGCGACCTGGCCGGCTTGCTGCGCGGACTCGTGGGCGAAGGCGGCACCGCCGGGCGCATGGCGGACCACACCTTCGGCGTGCTCGTCGCCGACCGCGACGACATGGCGACGCAGACCTTCGCGGAATCGCTGCGGCAGGCCTTCAGCGAGCGCATCTTCGACGTCGGCCGCCAGTCGATCAGCCTGACCGTCAGTGTCGGCGGCACGCTGATCGGCGAGCGCAACGGCAGCGTCGACCAGATGCTCGGCGTCGCCCATGCCGCGCTGCGCGAGATCCAGGAGGCGGGTGGCAATCGGGTGCGCATCGTCGACCCGTCGGCCCAGGACAAGGCCGCTGCCGAGAAATCGCGCCACTGGCTGGCGCTCATCGACCGCGCGATCGCAGAGAACGGTTTCGTGCTGTACCACCAGCCGATCATCAGCCTGCACGGCGCGGAAGGCGACTTCTACGAGATCCTGCTGCGCATGCGCGGCCCCCAGGGCGAGATTCCGCCCGCCCAGTTCCTGCCCATCGCCGAGCGCCACGGCAAGATGCCCGCGATCGACCGCTGGGTCATCGCCAACGCGATCCGTGCGATTGCCGAACGCGAGCGCGCGGGTCACCGCACGACGTTCTTCGTCAAGCTCTCGCCTCCGTCGCTGGACGATCCGACTCTGCTGCCGTGGATCGCACAGCAGCTCAAGAGCTCGCGCCAGCGCGCGGATTCGCTGGTGTTCGAGATGCCGGAAAGCAAGGTCGTGACGAGCCTGAAGCAGGCGCGCACGTTCGTGAAGGGACTGGAGCAGCTGCGTTGCGGCTTCGCGCTGGAACAGTTCGGCTCCGGCCTCAACTCGTTCCAGCTGCTCAAGCACGTGCCGGCGCACTACCTGAAGATCGACCGCAACTTCATGGCCGACCTGCCGAAGCACAAGGAAAACCAGGATCGCATCAAGGACATCTGCGACCAGGCCCACCACGCCGGCAAGCTCACCGTCGCCGAGTTCGTCGAGGACGCCGCCAGCATGTCGATCCTGTTCAGCTGCGGCGTGAACTTCGTGCAGGGCAACTTCCTGCAGGAGCCCGAAAAGGTCATGACGCACGCCGCCTGATCCG
>DBMH01000121.1 GCA_002297645.1 Rhodanobacteraceae bacterium UBA703
GCGTGCAGCGCCAGCCCGGGCAGCGACAGCGGCATGCCGCCGAGTGCGCGGATGCGGCGCAGCAGCGCCATCGAGGTGGCCGCCGGGCGCGTGACGACGACGGTCGCGCCGGCAAGGTCCCGGGCGGGAGGCGGGTTCGGGTTCATGGTTCCAGGAAGGGCGGGTCCGCCCGCATTTGACCATCGACGACGGTGGTGCGGCCAATCCCGGGGGCGGCGCTCTACAATCGCGCGTCGCCACCCCCGAGAGGAACGAGGATGCCCGGCCCGTCAATCAGCCGCACGCCGTACACGGTCGGCGACGCCATCAAGGCGAACGTCGAGGTCGTGCGCGCGGCGGCCGTCGATACCGAACGGCTGCTGCACGGCAGCGGCGAACTGCGGTTCGGCCAGGGCGTGATCGCGACGATCGTCGCGCTCGCGCTCGGATTCCTGTGCCTGCTCGGGGTGATCGCGTTCCATTTTCCGGAGTACCTGACCACGCCGGAGCTGCGGCGCCAGTATTCGGTCGATTTCCTGCGCCACGCGATGTTCGTCGCGCTGATCGTCGCCGGAGGGCTGTCGCTGGCCAATCTGGTGCTCGGCGTGCGCAGGAACCTGAACATGATTGCCTTCGCGCTGGTCATCGCGACGGTGGCGCTCGGCGGCTCGCGCGTGCCGGTCGGCGATTTCCCGGACCACACGCCGTACATCGGCCTGGACTGGTTCATCCTCGACCTGCTCGGCTCGACGCTCGTCTTCATCGCGATCGAGAAACTGTTTCCACTGTACAAGGGCCAGGCGGTGTTCCGGCGCGAATGGCAGACCGACCTCAAGCACTTCGCGGTCAACCACTTCCTCGTCGGCCTGATCCTGCTCAGCGTGAACTTCGTGATCCATCACGGCTTCGGCTGGCTCGTCAGCCACGATTTCCAGCTCGCCGTGCAGCGCATCGGCTTCGTGCCGCAGCTGCTGCTGTGCATCCTCGTCGCCGACCTCGCGCAGTACTGGACGCACCGCGCCTACCACGAGGTCCCGTTCCTCTGGAAGTTCCACGCCGTGCACCACAGCGCGAAGACGATGGACTGGCTCGCCGGTTCGCGCCAGCACGTGGGCGAGATCGTGTTCACGCGCGTCTGCGTGCTGGCGCCGCTGTTCGTGATCGGCTTCAGCGAGGCGGTCATCAACGCCTACATCCTCATCGTCGGCTTCCAGGCGGTGCTGAACCACGCCAACGTGCACCTGCCGTGGGGGCCGCTGAAGTACCTGATCGTGACGCCGGATTTCCACCATTGGCACCACGCGTCCGACGACGAGGCGATCGACCGCAACTACGCGGCGCACTACGCCTTCCTCGACCACCTGTTCGGCACCGCGGTGAAGGTGCCGGCGCACAAGCCGTTGCCGGAGAAATACGGCGTCGTCGGCGACTACATGCCGGACGGCTGGGTCGCCCAGCAGACGTTCCCATTCCGCGCCCGGCGCAGGGATTGAGGTTCGGCGGGCGCGGGAGCGTCCGCCCCAGTCCGGCTAGAGCAGCGCGCCGGTGTCTTCCTCGGGCAGCAGGTCGACGCCGCAGACCAGGCCTTCGATCCAGTCGATGAAACGCGCGACGTTCTGCGCGCCCTGGATCGGCAGGCCGTGCTGCGGAACGATCATGTCGATGTCGAGCTTGCGCGCGCGTCGGGCCCACCAGCGGCAGGCGCGGTTCGAGGCCATGTAGCGACGGTGGAAGCCGGCCATGCGCGGGATGTGCGCGTCGAAGTCCCTGACCGGTTCGTACGGTGTGCTGGCGTCGATCATCGAGGCGCCGAGGTCGCCGCTGAACAGGATGCGGCTGACCGGATCGTAGAACTGGAAGTTGCCGACGCTGTGCAGGAAGTGGGCCGGCAGGGCGCGGATCTGCGTACCGCCGAGCGGGATCTCCGTGCCTTCGTCGGCGAGCAGCAGGTAGCGGTCGCCGCCGGCGTTCTTCTGGTAGTGCGGCACGCTGTGCGGGATGAACCGGCCCCACAGGCGCGAGCAGACGATGCGTGCCTGCGTGTAGAGCAGCCAGCTGTCGACCGAACCGATGATGTCGGGGTCCTGATGCGAGGCGAAGATGTAGGTCAGGTCGCGCGGCTGCGCGTACTGCGGCAGGGCGAGGCTCAGTGGCGTGTACAGCAGGGCGCCGCCCGGGTCGATCAGGGCCGACTGGTTGCCGTCGACGATCAGGAATTGGTTCGCCTGCACGCCGTCGTCGCCGCGCACGAGATCGTTGAACGCGACGCAAAGATGGGTGCCGCTGCGGAACAGCTCGGTTGCCATGGATCCCCCTGCAGGATGTGGAAGCTGGAATCACCCATTTTCGCGGCTCGGGGCCGGTGCGCTCCGATATGCGGCAATGCGCCACGCCGATACGCTAAAATGGGCGGTTGCCCAGGCCCATTCCCAGGAATCCCGCCATGTCCGTCCCCGCCGCGCTCGTGCCCGCGATCGACCGCGAATATACGCTGGAACACAAGTACACGCGCACCGAAGGGCGCATCTATCTGTCCGGCGTGCAGGCGCTGGTGCGGCTGCCGCTGATGCAGCAGATGCGCGACCGCGCCGCCGGCGTGAACACGGCCGGTTTCATCTCGGGCTACCGCGGCTCGCCGCTCGGCGGCTTCGACCTCGAACTGTGGAAGGCGAAGAAGCACCTGAAGGCTTCGAACATCGAGTTCACGCCGGGCCTCAACGAGGACCTCGGCGCGACGATGGTCTGGGGCACGCAGCAGGCGAACCTGTTCCCCGGCGCGAAGTACGACGGCGTGTTCTCGATGTGGTACGGCAAGGGGCCGGGCGTGGACCGCTGCGGCGACGTGTTCAAGCACGGCAACGCCGCCGGCACCTCGACGTACGGCGGCGTGCTCGCGCTCGCGGCCGACGACCATGCCTGCCGCAGTTCGACGCTGCCGCACGGGTCGGAGCTCGAATTCGTCAGCGCGATGATGCCGGTGCTGAACCCGGCCGGCGTGCAGGACATCCTCGACATGGGCCTGCTCGGCTGGGCGATGTCGCGCTTCACGGGGCGCTGGGTCGGCTTCAAGACGATCGCCGAGACGGTCGAGTCGTCGGCCAGCGTCAACGTCAACCCGCACCAGCTCGACATCGTGCTGCCGGAAGACTTCGCGTTGCCGTCGGGCGGCCTCAACATCCGCTGGCCCGATCCGCCGCTGAACCAGGAAATGCGCCTGCACCAGTACGCCGTGCAGGCCTCGCAGGCGTTCGCGCGCGCGAACCGCATCGACCGCGTCGTGATCGACTCGCCGAAGGCGCGCCTGGGCATCGTCACCACCGGCAAGAGCTATCTCGACGTGCTGCAGGCGCTCGAGTACCTCGGCATCAGCGCCGAGATGGCGCGCGACATCGGCATCCGCGTCTACAAGGTCGGCATGACCTGGCCGCTGGAGCCGATCGGCATCCGCGATTTCGCGCGCGGTCTCGAGGACATCATCGTCGTCGAGGAAAAGCGCTCCTTCATCGAGTCGCAGATGAAGGAGTACATGTTCAACTGGGACCACCACGTGCGGCCGTCGGTCGTCGGCAAGTACGACGAGGACGGCAACTGGATCCTGCCGAGCACGAACGAGCTGACGCCGGCGATGATCGCGCTGGTGATCGCCAAGCGCCTGTCGCGCTTCTTCACCAGCGATGCGATCAAGGCGCGCGTCGCCTGGATCGAGGCGAAGGAGAAGGAGCTGACGCTGCCGCGCGCGAATTTCCCGCGTGCCGCGCACTACTGCTCGGGCTGCCCGCACAACACGTCCACCGTCGTGCCGGAAGGTTCGCGCGGCCTCGGCGGCATCGGCTGCCACTACATGGTCACGTGGATGGACCGCAAGACCGACACGTTCACGCAGATGGGCGGCGAAGGCGTGACCTGGTGCGGCCAGGCGCCGTTCACCGAGACCAAGCACGTGTTCCAGAACCTCGGCGACGGCACGTATTTCCATTCCGGTTCGCTGGCGATCCGCCAGTCGATCGCGGCCAAGGTCAACATCACCTACAAGATCCTCTACAACGACGCGGTGGCGATGACCGGCGGCCAGCCGGTCGACGGCACGCTGACCGTGCCGGACATCGCGCACCAGGTGCGCAGCGAAGGCGTGCAGACGATCGTCGTCGTCAGCGACGACGTGGCGAAGTGGTCGCGTCCGGAAATCTTCCCGGCCGGCGTCGAGTTCGAGCACCGCGACGATCTCGACGCGGTGCAGAAGCGCCTGCGCGAGGTCGAGGGCGTCAGCGTGCTGATCTACGACCAGACCTGCGCGACCGAGAAGCGCCGCCGCCGCAAGCGCGGCAAGATGGAAGACCCGAAGAAGCGCCTGTTCATCAACTCGCTGGTCTGCGAGGGCTGCGGCGACTGCGGCGAGAAGTCGTTCTGCGTTTCCGTGCTGCCGAAGGAGACCGAGTACGGGCGCAAGCGCGAGATCGACCAGTCCAACTGCAACAAGGACTTTTCCTGCGCCAAGGGTTTCTGCCCGAGCTTCGTCTCGGTCGTCGGCGGCGGGTTGAAGAAAAAGAAGGGGCAGGGCGCGACCGATTTCGCGTCGCTGCCGAAGCCGGCGTTCGCGAGCGATCTAGCGCAGCCGTGGAACATCCTCGTCACCGGCATCGGCGGTACCGGCGTGGTCACGATCGGCGCGCTGATCGGCATGGCCGCGCACCTGGAAGGCAAGGGCGGCACGGTGCTCGACCAGACCGGCCTCGCGCAGAAGGGCGGTGCGGTCACGTGCCACCTGCGCATCGCGAAGACGCCGAACGACATCCACGCCGTGCGCATCGCCGCGGGCGAGGCCGATCTCGTGCTCGGCTGCGACATGGTCGTCGTCAACGACTACTGGGCGCTGTCGAAGATCCGCGCCGGCCGTTCGCGCGTCGTGCTGAACACCTACGAGGCGATGCCGGGCACGTTCACGATGAAGCCCGACATGCAGTTCCCGGCGCAGCAGATCATCGACGCGGTGAAGACCGCGCTCGACGGCGGCTCGCCGGAACTCGTCGACGCGACGGAACTCGCGACCGCGCTGCTCGGCGACACCATCGCGGCGAACCTGTTCATGCTCGGCTACGCCTGGCAGAAGGGCTGGGTGCCGCTGTCCGAGGACTCGCTGATGCGCGCGATCGAACTCAACGGCGCCGCGATCGAGATGAACAAGACCGCGTTCAACTGGGGGCGCATGGCCGCGCACGATCCGGTCGCGGTGCGCAAGGCCGCCGGCCTGCCGAATCCGCACACGCCGTCAGGCGCGATCCCGCTCGCGCTGCCGGTGCGCCGCGCGGCTTCGGACGGTGCGGCGGGTGCGCTGGACGACGCGACGATCAGCGGCTCGCTCGACGAGCGCATC
>DBMH01000132.1 GCA_002297645.1 Rhodanobacteraceae bacterium UBA703
GGTCCGCGCCTGGCCGCGCCACCGGCCGACGGCGCGGCTGTCGATCCGCTGCTCGGCATCGCCCTCGGGCGGGTCGAAGACGCCGACTTTTCCGTCGTCGACTGGGCCGGGCGGGCGCATCTGTCCGAGCGCCAGCTGCGCCGCCGCATCAACGAACTGACCGGCCAGTCCCCGCAGGGCTGGCTGCGAGAGCAGCGCCTGCTGCGCGTGCGCCACCTGCTGCGCAGCGGCGCCTGCAAGACGCTGGCGGAAGCCGGCGCGCGCTGCGGTCTCGACAATCCGGCCTATCTCTACCGCAGCTACCGCGCGCGCTTCGGCGAGCACTGACGCTCCGCAAGCCATTGATCCTCCGAGGCTGTCCGGTCGGTGCCGGACACGATGTCCGTTGCGTGCATGTCCGCGTCCGGTCAGGACATGGGAGCGTCGGGGCACCGCGATCAGACTTCCCGGAGGTGCCGGACGGCCGCCTCGAGGCGTGCATCGGCGCCCGATCAGGGCTCACGCCCACGGCGAAGGGAAACGGATCATGCATCAGGTTCGGCGTCGGCCCGCGGTAGCGCGTTGGCTGCTGCAATGTCTTTGGATCATCGGCGTGGCGCTGTGGATCAGCAGCGTGCGGGCCCAGTCGGTCACCGTCACCAACGCACTCGACGCCGGTCCCGGCAGTCTGCGTCAGGCGATGCTGGACGCGTCGGCCGACCCGGCGCCGGGAGTCATCACCTTCGCGCCATCGGCCGACGGTGTGATCACGCTGGCCTCGCCGCTGCCGGACCTGACGGCTTCCGGTGGCGACCTCACGATCATCGGCAACGGTGCCGCCGCCACCGTCGTCGACGGCGCCGGCACGCACCGGCCGTTCACCGCGCAAAGCGCGCCGGGCCTGAACTTCACCCTGCGCCGTCTGACGGTGCGCAACGGACAGGCCGGCGGCAGCTCGCTCAACGGTGGCGCGATCCTCTTCTCCGGCACGTCGCTGACCCTCGACGGAGTCGATCTTTCCGGCAACCGCAGCGCCTCGGGCACGGGTGGGGCGATCTACGCGTCCGCGGCGGTCACCATCGAGAACAGCGTGTTCGCCGCCAACCGGGCGAACATGGGCGGCGCGTTCGAGATCTGGGATGGTCCGCTGCTGGTGAGGAACACCACCGTCAGCGGCACGCTCGGGAACAATACCGTCATCGTGTTCGGCGGCGGCGCGAATGCACGGGCGCGGCTGGTCAACGCGACGGTTGCCGGCAACCAGGCGCGGGGCATCCAGTTGCGCATGAATGCGACCTTGTCGATCACCAACTCGCTGGTGGCCGGCAACGGCAGCTACGACGTCGGGGTCGTGGACAGCGCGGCGGTCGATCTCGCCACGTCGTTCAACAACGTGGTCGGCGTCCAGTCCGGCACCGGGCTGGTCGACGGCGCCAACGGCAACCGCATCGGCGTCGCCGATGCGCTGGTCGGTGCGCTGGGCGACCACGGCGGCATGACGCGGACCGTACCGCTGCTGCCTGGCAGCCCGGCGCTGAACGCCGGCACGGCGACCGGCAGCGACATTCCGGCTGTCGACCAGCGCGGCTTGGCGCGTGTCGGCACTCCGGATGTCGGTGCGCTCGAATCGCGTGGCTTCAGTCTCGCGCGGGGCGGCGGCAGCGGGCAGTCGGCCGGCGTCGCCGCGCCCTTCGCCGAACCGCTGGAAGTGCAACTGGTCGCCAATGGCGGCGACGAACCGGTCGAAGGCGGCAAGGTGGTCTTCCAGGGACCGGCCAGCGGTCCCGGCGTGGTGCTGGCATCGCCCGTGGCCACGATCGGAGCCGACGGCAAGGCCCGCACCGCGATCACCGCCAACGCCATCGCGGGGGGGCCGTACCTCGTCACGGCCAAGGCGGCCAACGGCGACGGGTCGGTGCTGGCGACGGACTTCTCGCTGACCAACGTGGACGGCACCTGCGCCGCGTTCACCTTCCCCTACACGCTGTCCGGCGTCGACAACGCCGCACGCGTGGCCGAGCTGCGCCAGGCGATCGAATGCGCCAACGCCCATGCCGGCGACGACGCGATCGACCTCGGCGGCCACACGCTGACCTTCGGTACCGCGCCGTACGCCGATGCGAACGGGATCAATGCGCTGCCGGTCGTCACCAGCGTGCTCACCCTGCGCAACGGTGCGCTGGAACGGCAGGCAGGGGCGCCGGCGTTCCGTTTCCTCGACGTCGCCGCGAGTGGCGACCTGACCGTGCACGGAATCCAGCTGCGCAACGGCGAATCCGGCTCCGAGGGCGGCGCGATCCGCGCCGACGGCCTGCTGACGGTGAGGGCCAGCCTGTTCGAGGACAACCGCGCGGCGACGCGCGGCGGCGCGATCGCGACGCATGCGGCGACCACCATCGTCATCTCGCGCTTCGAACGCAACGCCGCGGTGGATGGCGCCGCGATCGCCGGCGGAGACGCCGACGCGATTCCCGGCGGCGACGTGACGATCGTCGCCAACTCGCGTTTCGAGGACAACGGCGACGGCGCCAGCCGGTCGGTGATCTGGAACAAGAGCTACTTCGCGATGGTGGGCAGCCTCGTCGCGGGCAATCGCCTTTCCGCTGCCGGCAGCTCGCTGCTGTCCTTCCACGACGACACCGCCGTGGCGGAACTGCGCAACGTCACGATCGCCGACAATGCGGTGCAGGGCGAGTTGCTGTCGTGGCCGTCCGCCAACGTGCAGGTGCGCAACAGCATCGTCTGGGGCAACCAGTACGGCAGTCTCGGCCGGGTGTCGCCCCTCCACAGCATCCTGCCGGGCGTCCCCGCCATGGGCGGCAACCTCGACCAGCCTCCCGGCTTCATCGGGCCCGGCGACTATCGCCTCGACGCCGGCAGCCCGGCGATCGACGCCGGCGACAACAGCTACGGTTTCAACGATGCATTCGACCTCGACGAGGACGGCGACACGAGCGAACACGGACCCGACCTCGACCTGAACCCGCGGCCGATCGACGACGCCGGCGTGGCCGACACCGGCAACGGCGATGCACCGGTCATCGACATCGGTGCCTACGAATACCCGACCGATTCCGTCGCGGCGGGCATCACCGTCACGCCGACGGCCGGTCTCGTCACCACCGAAGCCGGTGGCACCGCCACGTTCACCGTCGTGCTCGATCGCTATCCGGCCGCCGATGTCGTCGTTTCCCTCGCCAGCAGCGACACCGCCGAAGGCACGGTCGCTCCGGCCAGTCTGACCTTCACCCAGTCCGACTGGAACCGGCCGAAAACCGTCACCGTCCTCGGCATGGACGACGACCTCGTCGACGGCGACCGGACCTACACGATCCTCGTCGGTCCGGCCGTCAGCGGCGATCCCGCCTACGACGGCATGGATCCTCCGGACGTGACGGTCGTGAACCGGGACGACGAGGCATCGACGCATCGCGTCGGAGGCACCGTGACCGGCCTGCTGGGCAGCGGTCTCGTCCTGTCGCTCGGCAACGAATCCCTGCCGCTCGATGCCGATGGCGGTTTCGTGTTCGCGACGGCGCTCGCGCCCGGCGAGACCTACTCGATTTCCGTCGCGACCCAGCCATCGCAGCCCGTCCAGCGCTGCGTGGTCGTCAACGGCAGCGGCACGATGGGCACGACCGACATCGCCAATGTGGTCGTGAACTGCGGCGCGTCGTCCACCTACGCGATCGGCGGCACGGTGAGCGGTCTCGCCGGCACGGGACTGGTCCTGCAACTCAACGGCGGCGGCGATCTGCCGCTTTCCGCCGACGGCGGCTATGCGTTCGTGTCGAGGCTCGTGGACGGCGCGAGCTACGTCGTGACGATCCGGGCGCAGCCGTCGGGCCAGTCGTGCTCCCTCTCCCACGCCGCCGGCACGGTGCAGGGCGCCGACGTGACCGACGTGCAGGTGGCGTGCGTGCCGCTGCAAGCCGAACTGTACCTGACCGTCGATGACAGCCACGCGTTCACGCGCTACGGACAGGTTCGCGACTATTTCGTCACGCTCGGCAACGCCGGCAACACCCTGGCGCAGGACGTGGCGATCGCGGCCGCGTTCAGTGCGGCGTTCGACGTGTCGAACGTGCACTGGCAATGCCTGGCCGGCGGATCCAGCGGTTGCGCGAGCAGCGGCTCCGGCGGGTTTTCCGATCGCGTCGACCTGCAGGCCGACAGCAGCGTGACCTGGATCGTGAGCGCGCCGGTCCTCGCCGGCAGCCCGGAGTCGGAGGCCACGCTCACGATCGGTCCCGATGGCGCGCCGCGACGTCCCGTCGTGACCGGGACCTCCGTAAGTCCCGCGAGCGACACCAACACGCTGGTGATCTTCCGCGACGGCTACGACGTGCCGTACGGCGACGGTGCGAGCGCGATCCACGACGCCGTTCCGCTCGGGTCGGTCGATCCGCGCGGCATCGTGGTCGATTGGCCGCCGGTCGGCAGCGAGGGCCTTCACGTCGTGGCGCTGCTGCAAACACCCCACGGCACGGTCCGGTTGCAGCGCCTGAGCGTGCACGGCAGGGATTTCGTCCGCCTGCTCGGCTCTGACGGCTCCGGCCAGGAGCGCATCAGCGACTGGTCCGCGGTGACCGCGGGTTCCCGCCTCGTCGTCGGATGCCTGGACAGTGGCGGGAACGGATCCGTCGTGCTGCTGGAGGGCGCCGAGCGTGCCCTGCAATTGCAACAAGGTGGTGTCGAGAAGCCGGGAGACGCTCAATGAATCGCGCAAGGAATTCCACGATGGATCGTCGTCTCCGCCCCCGTTCGTCGGCCCGTCCGTGCGGATGGACGAGTCCGCTCGCAGGATGGCAGGTCCTGATGCTCGTGGCGGCAGCCGCCGTGGCCCCGGCCTGTGGCGCTGCGGTGTGCCGAGTGAGCCCGACGGGCGCTTCCGGCAACGACGGAAGTGCTTGGTCGCAGGCGATGACGATCCAGGCCGCGCTGGGCGGCAGCCATTGCTCGGAAGTGTGGGTCGCCCAAGGCGCGTATCACCCGAGCCCGGCGGCGGATCGCGGTGCCAGTTTCGTGATCCGGCCCGGCGTCGAGCTCTACGGCGGATTCGCCGGTACCGAGGGCGCGCGCGACCAGCGCGATGCGGCGATCCATCCGACGGTTCTGTCGGGCGACATCGACGGCAACGACGACGTCGACGAATACGGCGTCACGCGCCACGCCGACGGCATCGTCGGCGACAACAGCTTTCACGTCGTCCTTCTGGGGGGCGCTGCCGGAGCGGACGTCGTGCTGGACGGCTTCATCCTGAGCGGGGGCCGCGCCGACGACACCGGCACGCCCGACGGCGCGGCAGGCGGCGGCCTGCTCTGCAGTGCCAGCGGGGTCGGGCAGGAATGCAGTCCGACGCTGCGCAACCTGGTGTTCCGCGGGAACTTCGCCGTCAGCGGCGGCGGCCTGGCGTGCGTGGCGCAGGACCAGGGCCTCTGTGGCGTGGCACTCGATGCCGTCGCATTCCTGAACAACGTCTCGGGCAACGGCGGCGGGATGGCGAGCTACGCCCTGACAGGGGGTGTCGCCCGTCCGGCGCTCGACAACGCCACCTTCAGCGGCAACCGCGCCGAGTATTCCGGTGGCGCGCTGATCGCCGCCGGTTTCGACGGCGGCACCAATGAAGCCCAGTTGCGCAACGCGACCTTCAGCGCGAATTCCGCACAGGGGGGCGGCGCGATCTTCAATACAGGTTGGGGCGGTACCAGCACCACGGCAGTGTCCGGCTCGATCTTGTGGGGAAATTCCGCCCTCGAAGCGATGTCGGAGGCTGAGAACGGGCAGCTCAGGTTCGACCGCAGCCTCGTGCGAGGCGGCTGCCCGCCAGGCGCGATGTGCACGGGCCTCGTGACGGGGGATCCGAAGCTGGGCGCGTTGCAGCCGGTCGGCGGCATCGCGCCCGCCCATCCGCTCGGCGAGAACAGCAGCGCGTTCGACGCGATCCCGTGCGACGACGTGCCCGTCCGGGACCCGCGTGGACTCGCGCGTCCGCAGGGAGCCGCCTGCGACCTCGGCGCCGTGGAAGTGCGCCAGGCGACGGTCACCGTCAGCGTGAGCGGCGGCGGCAAGGTCGACGCGCTCGCGGTGCCTCCCGCGCTTGGAGCGGCCATCGTCGGTTGCGGGCCAGGGCAGGGCGCCTGCACCGGGCGATACCGTGTCGAGCCCGTCGCCCCGGACCTCGTGCTGCTGCTGAAGCCCGACGTGGGCCACGTCGCGCAATCGGCGACGGGCTGCGGCGGCTCGCGCTCGGGCAATACCTACGGCATCGCGGCGCTGACCGCCGACTGCACCACGTCCGTCACGTTCGCGCCGGCGTCGCACCGTATCGGCGGTACGGTGACCGGGCTCGCCGGCAACGGCCTGGTCCTGTCGCTCGACGGCGCCGAATCCCTGCCAATCGGAGCCGACGGTTCGTTCGTGTTCTCCACCGGGCGGGCCTTCGGCGCGGCCTACGAGGTCACCGTCCGGACCCAGCCGACGCAGCCCTCGCAGACCTGCGTGGTGCTCAACGGCAGCGGAACGGTCGGCACGAGCGACGTCACGGATGTCGTCGTCCATTGTGGCGCCGCTGCCACCTACACCGTCGGCGGCACGCTCGGCGGCCTGGCGGCCGGAGGTTCCGTCGCGTTGTCGGTCAACGGCGGTCCGGCGCTCGTTCTCGCCGCGAACGGCAGCTACGCCTTTGCTCCCCGCTTCCTGTCCGGCGACGCGTATGCGGTGTCGCTGCTGGCGCAGCCGGCAGGCCAGCACTGCTCGTTGAGCAACGCCGCGGGCGTCGTCGGCAGTGCCGACGTCACCCACGTGGACGTGACCTGCGCCGCGGGCGGAGCGGAACTCACGCTCGCCGTCAGCGACGACAATTCGTTCGCGCGCCACGGGGAGGTGCGCAAGTACGTGGTCACCTTGACCAACAGCGGCAACGACGTCGCCGCCGGCGTGGCCGTCGGGGCGCTGCTCGATGCCGCATTCGACGAGGCCAACGTGCGCTGGAGCTGCATCGACGGCGCACCGGGCGCGAGTTGCACCCCGCAAGGCGCGGGCGCCTTCGCCGATACGGCGACCTTGCCCGCCGGCACGCGACTCGTCTGGATCGTGAACGCCCCCATCCGCGGCGACGGCAACGCCGCCGAGGCGACGTTCCTGGTCCGCGCGGACGGTGCTCCCGATGCGAGCGACACCGACACGCTCGTGCTGTTCCGCGATGGCGTGGACCGGCCCTACGGCAGCGGATCGAACGCACCTGCCGCGCCCGGCGACGGGTCCGCTGGGCCGTAGTGCGGACCGCTCGCTACGCTCCAGTCGTTCCGTCGCGGGCGGGACGTTCCGGGGCGGCGGAGCCGGATCTGCCTCGGCCGCCGCGCGTCTGCTGCGGCGTCTCGCCGAACGTCTGGCGGTAGGCGCGTGAAAACTCGCCCAGGTGGGTGAAGCCGAAACGCATCGCGGTCTCGCCGACCTTGTGATCGCCGTTCGCCTGGATCAGGGCTTGCCGGACCGCCCGCAGACGCTGCGTGCGCAGCCACTGCAGCGGTGACTGCCCGCATTCGTCCTGGAACAACGCCTGCAGGCGCCTGACCGACAGGCCGCAATGACTGGCGACCATGGCGACCGGCACGGATTCACCCAGGTGGTCGAGCAGGTAGGACTGCGCACGCCGGATGGCCTGCGGTGCAGCGGGCGGCGGCGCCGGCCATAAGTGCGCGGCCATGTTGTGCGGCTGATGCAGCAGCAGCGTGGTGGCCACCAGCATTTCGGTCTGCGCCAGCAGGGCCGCCTGGGCGGCGTCGCGGCCTGCGTCGAGTCCGGCGCAGCGCGTCACCCACTGCAGCATCGGCATCAGTGCCTGCCAGCCGGACGCGTGCAGGGGAACCACTGCATCGAAGCAGATGTCGGGCGCGTCGTCCTGTGCCGTCAGGCGGCGCCAGGCGTCGTCGATGGCCTGTCGGTCCAGGCGCAGCAGGATCTGCTCATAGTCGTGGCTGGCCGTGAAATGGAAGCGTCGGTCCGGGCTGACGATGACGGCGCCTCGTGGCGATACGTCGATGCCGTGCCCGTCGAACTGGAACACGGCATTGCCCCGGGTGGGCAGCACCAGCAGGTAGTAGCCGGCCAGCATGCCGGGATCGACGCTGACGTCGGCTCCGTGCCCGTGCCGGAGCAGCGACAGGCGCCCGCAGGGCAGCAGGTCCAGCCGGTTGCGCATGGTGTGCCCGTGCAGGATCCGCAGGCGATACGGGTTGAGCACCTGGCCGATGCGATGGCGCGCCTCGTCGAGGTCGGTGGTGTCGACGATGCGGTGCTGCTCGAACGGCAGATGGGAGAACAGCGAGGCGATCATTGGACTTCCTTCATTCCCGACGAGCCTCACGCGGCGGCCTCCGCACGTTTCGAATCCGGCTTCCGAGGACCGGGCCGGAAGTCCGGTCGGGTCCGCGCACGCCATCGCACAAGGGTACCGCCCGAAGCGGCGGTGTACCCGCCATGGTGGCACGATCGCCGGTCGTGTCCGAACACGATCGGCGTCCGCCTTCGGCCGCTCCGGGAGTCGGGCGCCGGCGCACGGTAGGTTTCCCGTAGCGCCTGACGATCGAAGCGGTCGGCTGCGGTCCCCCTGCGTGCCGACCCGGGCCGGGTAGCGTTTCCCTCTTCGCACACAACGGCGTTTTTTCGACGGCTCCCGTCGCAAACCCGATAGATCGCGCCGGACGCGCTGGCAAGAATCGGCGCCTGCCTTTCCAGGGGAAGTCATGAGCCGCCTTCATCGTGCCGCCTGCCATTGCGGCCTGCTGCTTGCCGCCGCGCTGGGGGCTTCCCGCGCCCATGCCGCCACCATCCACGTCACCAGTGCCTTCGACAGCGGCACAGGCACCCTGCGCTCGGCCGTCGACATGGCCAACGGCATGCCGGGCGACGACGACATCGTGTTCGACGGCGACTACGTCATCACGCTGCAATCCGCGCTGCCCCCGCTGCTGGCCGCTGGCGGCGCGCTGCTGCCTGCGCAGACTGCCGCATTCCCGCTGACCAGCCGCTTCGATTCTTGTGTCGGGATCACCTTCCCCTATACGTTGACCGGCGCGGACAACACGGCACGCGTGGCCAACCTGCGCCAGGCGGTCGAGTGCGCCAATGCCAATGCCACGGCGGACGTGATCGACCTCGGAGGAAACACGCTGAGCTTCGACGACGGACCGTACGCCAGTCCCGGCGACGGTGTCATGAATGCCTTGCCCGTGGTGACGGGCGGCCTGACGCTGAAGACCGGCGAGTTGCAACGCAGCGGCACCGCGGCGGAGGCGTTCCGTTTCCTGTACTTCGATCCGGCGCGGTCGAGCGATCCGCAGATCGTCGACGGCGTGACTTTCCGCAACGGGAACGCGATGGAGAGCGCCGGGGCCATCCTGAGTGTCGACGGCCTGCTGGAGGTGCGCGATTCCCGCTTCATCGGAAACCATGCCTCGACTCATGGCGGCGCGATCTACGCCCGCAACGAGCTGCGCCTCCGCGGGAGCGTATTCCAGGGCAACGTGGCCGCCTTCAGTGGCGGCGCGGTGCAAGGCACCCTCATCGACAGCCGCGATACGCAATTCGAGAGCAATGCGGCCGGCATGTCCGGCGGCGGGATGACAGCCCGCAGTGTCGTGATGGCCGGCGGAGGGTTCAAGGACAACAGGGCTGCGGCGGGCGGTGGGTTGTCCACTTCGATGGGAGTCGTGGCCGCGGGCGTGTCGTTCATCGGCAATCGGGCGACCCGCTACGGCGGAGCACTGAATCTCAGCGCGGGGCAGAACCACATCGTGAACTCCCGCTTCGAAGGCAACGACGCCGGCCTTGAGGGGGGCGGCGCGATCAGCAACGACGCGACTTTCGGTGTCGGCATCCAGCAGTGCCGGATCGTCAATACGCTGTTCCTGGGCAACACGACGGCCGGTCAGGGGAGCATCTTCGTGACCTCGAGTTTCATGTCTGGACCTGCCGAGTTCACCAACGTCACCGCCAGCGGAAACGGGCAAGCCGGCCGATCGCTGTTTTCCGTCATCAATGGCTCGGTCGCTGTCCGGAACAGCATCTTCTGGGACAACCCGGGTGCCGTGGGCACCGCGACCGTTGCGCACAGCCTGGTGCAAGGTGGCTTCGCCGGCGCCGGCAACATCGACGGCGACCCGCGTTTCGTCGATGCGGCCGGCGGCGACTATCGCCTGGGCGACGGCAGCCCCGCCATCGACGCCGGCGACAACAGCGTCGTGCCCGCCGACGAGTTCGACATCGACGGCGACGGCGATTTCACCGAACCCACGCCCGACTTCGACGGCCGTCCGCGCCTCTACGACGATGCCGGCGTGGCGGACACCGGTGCAGGCGTTGCGCCGCTGGTGGACATGGGCGCCTACGAGCGGCAGATCGACAGCGTGTGCGGTACGCCGGCGTTCCAGTTCCCCTACACGCTGACCGGCACGGACAACGCTGCGCGCGTGGCCAACCTGCGCCAGGCCGTCGAGTGCGCCAATGCCAATGCCACGGCGGACGTGATCGACCTCGGCGGAAGCACGCTGGTGTTCGACGACGCGCCGTATGCCGACTCGAGCGGTGACACGGCGCTGCCCCTCGTGACGGGCGGTCTGACGCTGAAGAACGGTACCTTGCAGCGCGACGCCGCCGCACCGGCTTTCCGTTTCCTGACCGTCGAGCCGGGGCAGTCCCATCGCGTCGAGAACGTCACCTTCCAGGGAGGGCGCGCGTCCAGCGGCGGAGCCATCCTCACCCGCGCCGCACTGGACGTGCGCGATTGCCTTTTCGTCGACAACGGGGCCGTGAATGTCGGCGGTGCGATCCACGCCCAGGTCGAGCTACGCGTTCGCGATACCTCGTTCCGGCGCAACGAGGCCCAGCAGGGCGGCGCGGTGTACGGCGACGGCAAGGTCGACGCGCGTGGGAGCCTCTTCGACGACAACGTCGCCAGCGGCGCGGGCGGCGCGTTGTCCGCGTACGAGGTCGTGGCCTGGAATTCGCGATTCCTGCGCAACCGAGCCCAGGGCGGCGGCGCCATCGCCACGGTGGCGGGTGCTTTGTCCGACCTGCTCGTCGTCCGCTCGCAGTTCGTCGACAACAAGGTGCCCGACGGCATGGGAGGCGTGGACGGCTTCGGCGGCGCGGTCCTGTATCGCGGCACGGCGTATGTGACGGGCAGCCGGTTCACGGGCAACGAGGCGTATTCCGGCGGTGCCCTGCAATGCCTGAACGTCGCCACGGTCACCTGCCGCCTGGACGTGGCGAACAGCTTGTTCGCCGAAAACGCCGCGCAGGGAGGCAGCGTGCACGGCAGCCAGATTGGCGACGCCGACAGCCAGGTGCGCTTCACCAACGTCACCGTCGCCGACAACGAGGGTGTCGGCTTCGGCAGCGGCATTCGGTTGTTCCACAACTACGCCGGCAGCGTGAGCATCCGCAACAGCATCGTCTGGAACAACGCCGCTCCGGTGGGCGATGCGACGGTCGATCGCAGCCTGCTGGATGTGGGGGCCAACGGCGACGACAACCTGTTCGACCGCGATCCACGCTTCGTCGACGCCGCCAATGGCGACTATCGCCTCGGCGACGGCAGTCCCGCCGTCGACGCAGGCGACAACGGTTTCGCGTTGGCCGACGGGTTCGATGTAAACGAAAACGGGGACGTGGACGAAGACGCGCCCGATCTCGACAACCTGCCGCGCCGCTACGACGACGCCGGCGTCGTCGACACGGGTGTCGGTGGCGCGCGCATCGTCGATCTGGGGGCCTACGAGCGACAGATCGACTCCACGTCGCCGGGCATCGCGGTGCGTCCGATCGCCGGTCTGGTCACGACGGAAGCCGGTGGA
The DNA here is from genome assembly GCA_002297645.1 of Rhodanobacteraceae bacterium UBA703. Lineage (GTDB taxonomy): Bacteria > Pseudomonadota > Gammaproteobacteria > Xanthomonadales > Rhodanobacteraceae > Dokdonella_A. The sequence continues at coordinate 11,838 of DBMH01000132.1, forward strand.
GCGGCGACCTTTGCCGTCGTCCTGGAGACGCAGCCGAGTGCCGACGTCACGATTCCGCTGTCCAGCAGCGATGTCACCGAAGGCACCGTGTCGCCGGCGGCGCTGACGTTCACGACGTCGAACTGGCATGTGCCGCAAACCGTCACGGTCGCCGGCGTCGACGACGCAGTGGCCGATGGCGACGTGGCCTATCTCGTCGTCACCGCTCCGGCGGTCAGCGCCGACGCCAACTACCACGGCCTCGACGCCGCCGACGTGTCGGTGACGAACCTCGACGACGACAGTGCGGGGATTGCAGTCAGTCCGACCGGTGGCCTCGTCACGACCGAAGCCGGAGGCACTGCGAACTTCACCGTCGTTCTGCGCAGCGAGCCGACGGCCGACGTGACGATCGGCCTGAGCAGCAGCGACGCGACCGAAGGCACGGTGTCGCCCGCATCGGTGACGTTCACGGCGTCGAACTGGCATGTGCCGCAAACAGTCACGATCACCGGCGTCGACGACAGCGAAGTCGACGGCGATGTGGCGTACATCATCGTCACCGCGCCCGCGAGCAGCGGCGATGCGAACTACGACGGCCTCGACGCCGCCGACGTGTCAGTCACCAACCTCGACGATGACGTCGTTGCGGGCGCGCATCTGGTGGCGTTCAAGTCCATTCTGCAGCCGGGGACGACGACACGGCCGGCGGTCTACGAGATCGTGCTGACCAATTCCGGTGCGGGCGATCAGGCGGACGATCCGGCCAGCGACGAACTCGTCGACGTGCTGCCGCCGGAGCTCGCCCTGCGCGGCGCGACGGCCAGCGGCGGTGTCGTCTCGGTGAATCCGTCCGCCAATACGGTGCGCTGGAACGGCGTGCTCGTCGCCGGGCAGTCGGTCACCTTGCGCATCGAGGCCGACGTGGCGATCACGCAGGCCGCCACGATCACCAACCAGGCGCGCATCAATCACGACAGCGACGGCGACGGACACAACGACAGCAGCAGCCTGTCCACGGATCCGGCGGTTCCCGGCGTGGACGTGCCGACGGCGTTCCGTTTCGACGGCGCGGGTCCGCCGGTCGAGCCGGTGCCGGTGCCGATGGACGATCCGGTCGCGCTGCTGGGCCTGTTGCTGCTGATCCTGCTGGGCGGCGGCGTGGTCATTTCTCGGCGCGGGCACGGCACGCCGGCGGACTAGTTTTCGCCTCGCCTGGCAGGCGAATGCCATCGGGTGCGGCACGGTCGGGGGAGCGGCCGTGTCGTGGCCCAGGTAGCTGCTGCCGCCGTTCCGGAATCACGGACGGCGATCCGGTCGGCGCGATGCGCCAATGCGAGGCATCGAATCCGGCTCGGTATGAGAGTGCCTGGATGGTGCGTTCGGTGCGGTTGCCCGACGCTCGCGGAGCCGTGGCGGGGCACGACCGGGCCCGACGGAATTCCCAAGGGTTCCAGAAGGCGCGCGTCGGCTGCGGATAGCAAAAAGCCCCATGAAATCATGGGGCTTCGTGCAAGATCGGATGGTGGCTATGGGTGGACTCGAACCACCGACCCCAGCATTATGAGTGCTGTGCTCTAACCGGCTGAGCTACATAGCCATGGCAAGCCGCGCAGTCTAAGGGTTCGCGCTGCCGCAGTAAATACCGTCCGCCGGCCGCGGGGTCAGCGCGGTTCGACCCGGATCGTGGCCTTCACCGAATTGGCGATGAAGCAGCGTTCGTGCGCGGACTCGTGCAGGGCGTCCACCTCGGCGCCGGTCGCCGCCTTGCCGGCCGCGAAGGCGATGCGCGGGCGCAACACGACCTCGGTGATCGCGTGCCGTCCCGGCGCGATGCGCGACATCGTGCCGACGGCTTCGTCCTCGTAGCGGTCGACGATGAAGCCGCGATCGGCGGCGAGCGAAAGGAACCACAGCATGTGGCAGCTCGAGATCGCCGCGACGAAGGCTTCCTCGGGGTCGACGGCGGACGCATCGGACCACGGCGCGGGCACGACGTCCGGTGACGGCGAGGCCGCGATCGTGGCGCCGCCGTCGAACCGCCATTCGTGCCGGCGTGAATAGCGGCCTCGCGCGAACTCCGCATCGCCGCGCTGCCAGTCCACCGTCGCCGTGTGGGTGCTCATCGCGTCCGCTCCTCTGATGGGGAATGCATCGTAGCGCCAGTATCCCGGCGGGACAGGAGCCATTTCCGTCGGGTGTGGCGGAACCGTCGGGATTGGCTCCGGCGCCGCTGCGCGCAATGGCGGTTCCGCGAGAGCGGGACGGGAGCGATGCTGCGTCTTCTTCGCGAGGATCGAGCCATGCTGGAACTGCGTGCCCACTGCGAGTGCTGCGGCAAGGACCTGCCTCCGGATGCGGGCGATGCGATGATCTGCTCGTTCGAATGCACGTATTGCTCCGTCTGCGCCGGGTCGCGGTTGCACGGTGCCTGCCCGAACTGCGGTGGCGACCTGCAGCGACGGCCGCGACGATCCGCCGCGCTGCTCGCAAAGTACCCCGCATCGACGGAACGACGCCCGCTGGTCTGCGCCGGGACCTGACGCGGATCGGGATCGATGGCGGCCACGGGCATTGCGTACGCATGGCACTGCCGCTGTAATGGCGCGTTGCAAACCGCCCATCCGAGGAGTGTCCGATGTCCGTCGTCCGCATGAGTGATCTCGACCTGACCGGCCAGCGCGTGCTGATCCGGGAGGACCTGAACGTGCCGATCGACAACGGCCGCATCACGTCGGAGACGCGCATCCTCGCGTCCCTGCCGACGATCCGGCTTGCTCTGGAGAAGGGCGCCGCGGTCATGGTCACCTCGCATCTCGGCCGTCCGAAGGAGGGGCAGTGGAGCGAGGAAGATTCGCTCGCGCCGGTGGCGAAGCGCCTCGGCGAACTGCTCGGCCGCGAGGTGCCGCTGGTGCGCGACTGGCTCGACGGCGTCGACGTGAAGCCGGGCCAGCTCGTGCTGCTCGAGAACTGCCGCATGAACGTCGGCGAAGGCAAGGACGACGAGGCGCTGTCGAAGAAGTACGCCGCGCTGTGCGACGTCTACGTAATGGACGCGTTCGGTACCGCGCATCGCGCGCAGGCGTCCACGCACGGCGCGATCCGCTTCGCCAAGGTCGCCTGCGGCGGCCCGTTGCTGATGGCCGAGCTCGACGCGCTGGCCAAGGCGCTGGACAAGCCGGCGCGTCCACTGCTGGCGATCGTCGCCGGTTCCAAGGTGTCGACCAAGCTGACGCTGCTCGAGAATCTCGTCGGCAAGGTCGACCAGCTCATCGTCGGCGGCGGCATCGCCAACACCTTCATCGCCGCGGTCGGGCACAAGGTCGGCAAGTCGCTGTACGAGGCCGACCTGATCGACACCGCGAAGAAGATCATCGCCGACGCGAAGGCGCGCGGCGCCGACGTGCCGGTGCCGAGCGACGTCGTCGTCGCGACGGCGTTCTCGGCCGACGCGCCGGCGACGGTGAAGAAGGTGGACGAGGTCGGCGACGACGACATGATCCTCGACATCGGTCCCGAGACCGCGAAGCGCTACGCCGAGCTGATCGCGAAGGCCGGCACGGTGGTGTGGAACGGGCCCGTCGGCGTGTTCGAGTTCGATGCGTTCGGCAAGGGCACGGAGACGCTGGCGCATGCGATCGCCGGGTCGAACGCGTTCTCGATCGCCGGTGGCGGCGACACGCTGGCGGCGATCGAGAAATACGGCGTGGCCGACCGGGTGTCGTACATCTCGACCGGTGGCGGTGCCTTCCTCGAGTTCCTCGAGGGCCAGGAGCTGCCGGCCGTCGCCGCGCTGAAGGCGCGCGCGTGAAACTCGCGCTGTTCGATCTCGACGGCACGCTGATCGACTCGGAAGAGGGCATCGTCCGCTCGACCGAGTACGCGCTGGAGAAGCTCGGCGCGACGATCCCGCCGCGCGGGGAATTGCGCACGTGGATCGGGCCGCCGTTGCGCGTGACGTTCCCGCGCGTGCTCGGCGACGACGCGGAAGCGGTCGAGCGGGCGGTCGAGCTCTACCGCGAGCGCTTCACGACGATCGGCTGGCGGGAACATACGGTGTATCCCGGTGTCGCCGAGGCGATCGCCTCGCTCGTCGCGCGCGGTGTCCGCCTCGCGGTCGTGACGTCCAAGCCGGACCTCTATGCCGGACGCATCGTGCGCAGCCTGCCGTTCGGCGATGCGTTCGAGCACGTCTTCGCGGTGGCGCCGCACAGCGCGCACAGCGAGAAGGCGGAGATGATCGCGCAGGCGCTCGGACGCTTCGGCGTGGCGGCGCACGAGACGGCCATGGTCGGCGATCGCCATTTCGACGTCGAGGGCGCGAAGGCGAACGCGGTGCACGCGGTCGGCGTACTGTGGGGTTTCGGCAGCCGCGAGGAACTGCTCGATGCCGGTGCCGACGCGATCGCGGAAACGCCGGCGGATCTGGTGGGGCAGTTGCGCCGGCCGGTGTCCGCCGCCTAGGTCGAGCGATCGCCCGGGAGAGTGGCTGCCGCGGGCGAAGCGTCCCGCGCCATGTGGATCAACGGGAACGGCCGGCCTTGTCCGTCCAGCGGCGAGCGGCCGATCGCGCGGAATCCCATGCGTTCGTAGAAGCGGATCGCTTGCGGGTTCTGTTCATTCACGTCGAGCGCCGTGGCGCCGAGGCGGTCGACGGCGTGGGTGAGCAACGCCTTGCCGATGCCGCGGCCGCGGCATTCCGGTTCGACGAACAGCATTTCGATGCGGTGCCCGACCACGCCCACGAAGCCGCGGATCGTTCCGGATTCGTCCTCGCAGGCACGCAGCGTCACCGCGGGCAGGTACTCGTGCAGGACTTTCGGGCGCAGAAACGCGATGTCCGCCTCGTCCAGGAAATCGTGGGTGGCGCGCACGGAAGCCTCCCAGATCCCGGCCAAGCGAGGGTGTTGCGCGCTCGTGACGTCGACGACGCGAGCCATGGGTGTCCTTTCGAAAGGCGGGCGTACCGCCTCGGGGACTGGTGGGCGAACCGGACGCAGACGCCGGGACGTCCTGCGGACGACCCGGCGAAGCGGTACGGAACGCGTCAGACCAGCTTGATCGTCACGTCGACGTTGCCGCGCGTCGCATGCGAATACGGGCAGATGTCGCGGTGCGCGGTGTCGACGAGGTCCTGCGCGACGGTGCGGTCCAGGCCGGGCAGGCTGACGTCGAGCTGCACGGTGATGCCGAAGCCGGTGGGTTCGCGCGGGCCGATGCCGACGTGGCCGGTCACGTGCGTGTCGGCCGGGACCTGGATCTTGCGCTGGCCGGCGACGAAGCGCATCGCGCCCTCGAAGCAGGCGGCGTAGCCGGCGGCGAAGAGCTGCTCCGGATTGCTGCCGAGGCCGCCGGGGCCGCCGAGTTCCTTCGGCACCTTGAGGTCGAAATCGAGCACGCCGTCGCTGCTCTTCACGTGGCCGGCGCGGCCGCCCTTGGCCGTGGCCGTCGCGGTGTAGAGAACCTGCTTGATGCCCATGTCCGTCTCCGATGATTGCGGTCGGGGCATCATAGCGCCACGCACCGCCTCCGTTTGCGCGACACGCGGCGGCTCCCGATGCCCGGTGCGCTGGTCGTGGCGCGCAGATGGGCGATCGACGTCAGCGCGGCAGGCACGACCGGACGACGCGCCCTTCGCATTTTTCCGGACGCGCGCGCCGGGCGAAGGGACCGTGATCGGTTTCCTTGCCGGAGAATCCCTCCAGCGCCAGCCAGGCCCGGCCGAATTCGTCGAGGGTGAAGGTGGCAGCGCTCGGGGCGACGCCGAACTCGCCGGGAGGCATGTACCAGAACGTGTCGCCGGAATAGTGGCCCAGCGGGAACGGGCGGCGCGCCGGTCCCATGACCACGACCAGGTTGCCGTCGGCGCCGATCACGACCTCGGCGGAGCCGAAATAGGCGTGTTCGTAAGTTCCCGTGTAGGCCGCTAGGGGTCTTGGCGGAACGGCATCCGGCGGCGGCGTGGTGTAGTCGGTGTCGACGACCGGATAGAGGACGCTTTCGAATATCTCGCTGTAGACCGCGAACCAGTCTCTGCTCGGAGCGTCGAGGAACACCAGCTCGAGGAAGGTCTCGGCCATGCTCTCCGACAGGCCGATCGGGAAGCCGTTGGTCAGGATGACGAAGCCCAGTCCCTGCGACGGCACCAGGTTCACGGACGTGGAGGCGCCGAGCGCGAAGGCGCCCCCGTGCGACCAGCGGACCTGGCCAAGCGTGTCGACGTTGACGGCCCAGCCGAAGCCGTAGTGGGAATGGCGGTCGGCATAGCCGCCCGGCAGCGGCTTGGCGACGATGTTGGGGACATGGGTGCGGGCAAGCGCCGCTTCGTCGACCAGGCGCACGCCGTCGAGCGTGCCGCCGTTGAGCTGGAGGCGCATCCAACGCGACAGGTCGGCGACGTTCGAGGCGACGCCCGCGGCGGGGGACGCGCCGTCCGTCGGCTGCACGAAATCGGCGGACCATCGGCCGTCCTTGTGCCGGACGTGCGGGACGGCGCGGTTCGCGGCGGCGAGGTATTCGTCGCGCCGGGAAGTGGTGGAGGTCATGCCGGCCGGGCGATAGAGCAGGTCGCGCGACGCGTCCTCCCACGGCTGGCCGATCGCCGTGGCGGCGGCTTCCGCGGCCGCGGTCATGCCGTAGTTCGTGTAGTCGTATTCGGTGCGGAAGTCCGACAGTTTCTGCAGGCGCAGCCGCTGGATGATCTGCGCCCTCGAATAGCCGATCTCCTCGAGATCGTCGCCGGCATGATCCGGCAGGCCGCTGCGATGGGAGTACATGTCCGCGATCGTCACGTGGCGGGTGACCCAGGAGTCGGCCAGGGCGAAATCCGGCAGGTACCGGACGATCGGGTCGTCCCAGCGGAGGCGTTTCTCGCCCACCAGCCTCGCGATCAGCGTCGCGCCGATCGGCTTGGAGACGGACGCCAGCTGGAACACGGTGTTCGCGTCGACCGGCTANNACGCCGTATCCGGCCGACCAGATCAGGCGGTCGTCGAACACCACGCCGACGGCGACGCCGGGGACACCGCTATCGCGCAGGGCTTTCGCCAGGATCGGCTTGAACTTCTCGATCGCGGCGAGGACCTTCGATTCTTCCAGCACGGGGGCCGCCGCCGTCGCGGCCCGCGCCGCCGCGAACGGCAGCGGGACCGCGGCGAATGCGGCGAGTAGGGCGAGCAGCGAGGCGCGGACGATGTCGAGGCAGGCGCGGTGGACGCGCCGGATGGTGTCGTGGTGCACGAGATCCCCTCCCAGGGCGGATGCGGTCACCCGATATCAGCGTGAGGCAGGGCGAATCCGGATCACGCCGGAACGCGACGCGCTCGCGAACGGCCGCGCGGCGGGCTCGCGTATGATCCGGCCTTCGTCGAACGCGAGGAGAGGAATCGGTGGTCGGACAGCTACGCCGCACGAAAATCATCGCCACCCTCGGGCCGGCCACCGATGCGCCGGGCGCGCTGAAACGCCTGCTCGCCGAGGGCGTCGACGTGGTGCGCCTGAATCTCTCCCACGGTACGCACGACGACCACCGCGCGCGTGCCGCCGCGGTGCGCGCCGCCGCGGCCGAACTCGGCCAGGAGGGCGGCGTGC
>DBMH01000231.1 GCA_002297645.1 Rhodanobacteraceae bacterium UBA703
CGCTGCGCCCGCCGCGCCACAATCCGTCACGGCCGGGAGCGCGCCGGCGACCGCTCCGGCCGCCTCGGCCGGAACGTCCGCCAAAGCCGACCTCTCGCTCAGCCCGAAGGACTGGCGCGAGACGCGAGACGCGCTCACGGGCAGGGAGACGCCCCCGCAGCCGAACGGCACCAGCGAGACCAAGACGAAGAACGACCCCAAGGTGAGCCTCGGCAGCAGCGGCGTGAGCGTCGGCGGCAGCAGCAAGACGACCACCACGACGACCGATTCCGAAGGCGCCAAGGACAAGACCAGCAGCGGCGTGAACGGCAGCGTCGGCTTCGATCCGTCGAAGGGCACGATCAGCCTGTCCGGCGGCACCTCGTTCAGCCGCGAACTGACCAGCGCCAAGGGCAACGGCGTCAGCTTCGGCATCGACACCAAGAGCACCGTCACCGGCGGCATCAAGACCGAGAAGGGCGTGACGACGTACTCGGCATCCAGCGATGTCTCGGTGACCCTCACGGGCGGCGCCTCCACCAAGCAGGCGGGCCTGAAGGTCGGCGTGACGGAAGGCATCAAGTCCTCGTTCTCCGTCGCGATGCCGGAATCCGCGGCCAAGCTGACCGATCTCGCCAAGGTCAATCCGTTCGACGCGGATTCGATGCCGAAGGGCACGAAGATCAGCATGGACGGATCGAGCTACAGCGGCACCGAGTTCGAGGCGACCTTCCGCAACATCGCGGTGCAGACCAAGGTGACGAACGAGAAGGGTGCCGGCACCGTCATCGAGAAGACCGGCGACCACACGGTACGCGTGACCGCCGGGCCGAAGGAAGCGGTTGAGGCGTACAACGGCGTCGGCGTGGACTTCGACGTCGCCAGGATCATGCTCGGCCGCAACGACAAGCTGTCGTCGGCGACGCTGAAGACGGCCGAATTCGATCTGTCGACGGCGGAAGGCAAGGCCGCCTACAGCGACTTCCTCGCCACCGGCAACCTGCCGAAGGACAACGGCACCGGCATTTCCGGCGTGTCCACGATCGAGAAGCTCGACTTCTCCTCGCAGAGCAAACTGGACGCCAAGCTCGGTCCGCTGAACCTGTCGCTGGACGGCGCGAAGAACACCGGCAACCAGATCGTCACGACCTATCCGGACGGCAGCGCCTCGCGCACGGTGGACCTGCAATACAGCGGCAACGTGCCGATGACGCTCTCGCAGAAATACGGTGCCGACGGCAAGGAAATCCTGTCCGAGCGCCGCTACGACTACACGATCAAGGCCGACGGCAACATCGCGCAGATGCTCAACGTCGCGCAGGCGGGCGACCTGAAGCAGGCGCAGGGCGGCCCGGTGCAGGCAGGCCAGACCGTCGTCCTGAGCTACACCGAGGACCAGATGCGCACGCTGATGCAGGATGCGCAGTCGGCCGTGCGCGGCAATCCGATGATGCGCGACCTCGGCGTGCTCACCCAGGACTACAGCGGCAAGTTCGTCGACAGTCCGTGGGACTTCGCGATCGGCATGGCACGCAACATCGGCGGCAGCGACTACGGCAGCGCGCAACGCCTGTACGACATCTCGATGTGGGCCTCGGGCCAGGACATGCGTCCGCAGGGCATGACCGCCCTGCCCGGCACGGTTACCGTGTTGAAGTAGGGTCGAATTCCCCGGCCGGGATGGCGTCTCGCCTCCCGGTCGTGCCGGGAAAGAACCGGGCGCTCGAGCGGACGTCGCTCCCGCAGTGTGCCGTGCGATGCAGTGGAATCCGCGCAATGGATTCCCGTGTTCGCGGAAATGACGATCGGGACGAGGCGAGCCGGGAATAGCTCACGATCCATCCGTGGAGCGCTCCCCCGTCGGCATCCCTGCCTCCTTCTCAGCCGCCGGGAGGCGGCTTCGACCCTCGCGCGGCCGGAGGGGTGCGGCTAGGACGCCTCAGGATCCGTCCGTGGAGCGCTCCCCGTTCGCCATCCGTGGCTCACCCTCGCGCGGCCGGAGGGCCGCACTCGACCATTTCGCCAGGGCTTCGCGCGTGCGCAGGCGGCCGAGTTCGATCAGCTCCTCGGCGCGGTGGAACTCGTAGAACGCGCAGGCGTTGCGCGGAATCGTGATCAGCAGGTCCGGCGGCTGCGCGGCGAGCTTGAGCCGCGTGATCGTTTCCTGCACCACGTCGAGCGAACGGGCGAACAGTTCGAACGCGCCGGGCTCGCGCGCGGCGCCGCGCTTCTCGCGCCGGGCGAACTGCGCCTCGATGAACTCGGCGATGCGATGGCGGCGCTTCGGCGCCGGCTGCACGATGTCCGGCACGCCGCCGGCATGGACCGGAACGGATCCGGGCAACGGCTCGGCGAGCGCGTTGACGTCGACCGCGATCGTCGCGTCGGTCATGTCGCGCAACGTCGGCGAGACCGGCAGGGGATTCAGCAGGCCGCCGTCGACGAGCAGCCGTCCCTGGTAGTGATGCGGGCGGATCAGGGTCGGTATCGCGATCGACGCGCGGATCGCGTCGAACAGCGGCCCTTTCGAGAACCAGACCTCGCGCTGCTGGTCCAGGTCGACCGCGACCGCGGTGTAAGGGATCGGCAGATCCTCGATGCTGATGTCGCCGGCGAGTTCGCGCAGCACGCCGATGATGCGGTCGCCCTTGATGAAGCCGCCGCCGGTGAAGGTCCAGTCGAGCAGACGCAGCACGTCCAGGCGCTGCAGCGGGCGTACCCAGTCGGTGTAGCTGCGCAGCTTGCCGGTCGCGTAGATGCCGCCGACCAGGGCGCCCATCGAGCTGCCGGCGATCGAGCGGATCGCATAGCCCTGCGCTTCCAGCTCCTCGATCACGCCGATGTGCGCGTAGCCGCGCGCACCGCCGGATCCGAGCACCAGCGATATCGGCGTCCCGCTCATTTCGGCGCCCCGTCGTAGGCCCCGATCGCGAGCTGCAGCAGGATCCGCATTTCCTCGCGCAGGCTGACCGGCGCGACCACCTCGGCGTCCGGCCCGTACTTCAGCACGTCCATCAGCAGCTCGCGCGAATTCGAGTACGGCAGCTTCAATTCGTAGCGGCCGTCCGCCAGGCGCATGCCCTGCTGCTGCGAGTGCCAGTGCTCGTCGGCGACCCAGCGCGCCGCGTGCGGCGAGAACCGGATCGTCGCCCACGCCTTCGGCGCGCCGGAGAAGATGCCGTAGCTGGAGGCGAGATGGGCGTCGAGTTCGGCGCCCTCGCGGTCGATCGCCGCCTCGTCCAGCACCTGCGGATCGCGGATGCGGTCCAGCGCGAAGCTGCGCAGCCCGTCGCGGCTGTGGTCCCAGGCATCCAGGTACCAGTTGTCGCGATAGTGCGCGAGTCGCTGCGGCGATACCGTGCGATCGGTCTGTTCGTCGGTCGAGCGCGCGCGATAGCGGAACTTCAGCCGCTTGCGGTTGAGCACCGCGCCGGCGATCGAGCGGAACACGTTCTGGTCGAGCCGCCGCGAACCGCTGGCGAGTACGCGGATGCGCTCGACCGGCAGCGCGCGGCCCGCGTGATCCGACAGCAGGCGCTCCATGCGCTGGCGGAACGGCCCCAGCGCGCCGGCCAGGACACCCGGGTCGGAGCGCGCGAGCAACTCGTTGAGGGCGAGCAGCGCGGCCAGTTCCTCGCTCGTCAACCACAGCCCCGGCAGTTCGAACCGCTCGGCCTCGTCGGCGACGTAGTGGAAGGTCGAACCGTCGCTGCCGCTCTCGATCGGCGCGCCGAGCGCGTCGCGCAGGAACGCGATGTCGCGATACAAGGTCGCGCGGGAACACGCCAGTTCATCCTTCAGGCGAGCGAACGGCACCGGGTAGCGCGCCGACTTGAGCAGGCGGTGGAGGGTCAGGATGCGTTCGTAGCGGTCCATGGAGGTCTCGTTCCCGCGCCGTTCCGCGCATGAACCGCTAGTGTGTCACAGCCCAACCAGGGAAGACCCGATCACGCGGCTCCGCCGGAGATCGTCGAGCGGCGCTCCGCTCGCGCTGCCCTAAGCGCGCGTCCGCGTCACCGCGAGGCGAATGGCCTGATGCGCGTGCGGCCCCTTCCCGCACGCGACCGGCGCCGCCGATGCGACGACGTCTGGACAGAGGAATTCATCGCTCCGGACCGCTGCCCCGCGGCGGGCCGCGGACGGCATCGGCGGCCCATGCCCGTACCGGCAGGCGCCATGTCCCGACGGCACGCACGGACCTTCGTCGATACGGATCGACGCACCGCGGCCGGCCGGGAGCC
>DBMH01000233.1 GCA_002297645.1 Rhodanobacteraceae bacterium UBA703
ATCGATCTCCCAGCGTGCGCCGACGCACAGGACGTGCGCGGCGGCGGCTTCGACGGCGGCCTCCGGCGGATACTGTTCGCGCAATTCCCCGACGAGTTCGTCCATGCCGGTCGCGAGACGCAGGCGGTGCCCGGCGCTGGCGGCATCGGAATGATGATCGGTGGCGATACGCAGCGCGGGCACCGCGACGTCGCCGTAGAAGCCGGCGAGCGCCGCGGCCACGTCGTCGTCGCGTCCGGCGGCGCGACGCTCCTCGACGAACTCGCCTGCGAGGTCCGCTGCCTCCTCGACGTCGCCGGCGAGCAGCCGCTGGTACAGCTGCTGCGGTGGCGCCAGCGCGCTCTCGCTGCCGAGCAGCACTTCGAGGAAGCGCAGCGACGGCAGATAGCGGCCGATCACCAGCAGGCAGACGGTCAGCGGCGTCGACAGGATCAGGCCGATCGGCCCCCACAGCGCCGTCCAGAACATCGCCGCCACGATGATCGACATCGCGCTGAGCCCGGTGCTCGACCCGTACAGCCACGGCTCGACGACGTTGCCGCACAGGAGTTCCAGCACGAGGACCAGGCCGATGGTCCACAGCACCATGCTCCAGTCCGGAGATACGGCGAACGCCAGCGCGATCGGGAACACCGCCGAGACGATCGGACCGACGTAGGGCACGAAACGCATGACGGCGGCGACGAGTCCCCACAACGCCGCGGCCGGGACACCGATCCACCACAGGCCGAACCCCATCGGCAAGGCATAGCAGGCGTTGATCAGGAACTGCATGCGCAGGTATCGGCCGATGCGCTCGGATGCCTCGTCCATCGCGTCGGTGGCGGCGTGCAGGTCGCCGCCGGCGAGGCGCAGCATGCGATCGCGCAGGTCGCGCCGGTCCATCAGGATCAGGATCACGAACAGCAGCGCGATGCCGGCCGTGGCGACCGGCTCGCTGACGCGGCCGAGCCAGTCCAGGACGATGCGCGTCGGGCGCGATTCCGGCCCGACGATCTCGACCTTCTGCACGGCGCCCGGCGGACTGGCCGGTTTCGGCTGTGCGGAATCGATCTCCTTCTGGACGGTCTGCAGCGTCGTCAGCGCGCCGCTCCAGGCGCCGGGCTCGGTCGCCACCTCGCGCAGCGCGTGCAGCTTGGTGCGGATCGTGCTGCGGTACGTCGGCAGGTCGGCGCTCAGCGCCGTGAGCTGGCTCACCACGTAGACGCTGGTTCCGGCCAGCGCGCCGAGCGCCAGCAGCACGACGAGAAAGACCGACGCCGCGCGCGGCAATCCCCAGCGGCAGAGCCGGCGCACCGGCGGATCGAGCAGGAAGCCGAACAAGGCGGCGAGCGCGAGCGGAATCAGCAACGAGCGCCCGAAGTACAGGGCCGCCACGAGCAGGGTCGCGATCGAGAGGCCGATGAATACGCGCAGGGCAGGAACGAGCGCAACCAGGGTCGCCGCCGTCGCATCGGGCCCGGCGGCGGTCCCGTCCGCGGCGGAAGCGCCGGGTCGAACGGAATGAACCGCCGATGCATCGGACTCTCGAGACATGCCCCGCCCCCGTCACCGCGGTCCGTCAGGACCCTCGGCGCGGATCATGCCACCCGAACGCTTTCACATGAAAATCACGCGAGCCAAGCCGTTCAGCTTTCGTCCTCGACGAAACGCACGCGCCGCGTCACGCCGCAGGTGAGTTCGTAGCCGATCGTGCCCGCGCGCTCGGCGATCTCCTCGACCGGCAGGCCACGCCCCCACAGCACCACGTCGCTGCCGACCTGGACGCCGGGAACACCGCGCAGGTCGATCGTGATCAGGTCCATCGACACGCGGCCGATCACGCTCGCGCGCGCGCCACCGACCAGGACCGGGGTACCGGCACCCGCCTGGCGCGGATAGCCATCGCCGTAGCCGATCGCGGCAACGCCGACCACCATGTCCTCTGGCGCCTCCCAGGTCGCCGCGTAGCCGATGCGTTCGCCGCGGCGGATCCGGTTGATCGCGATCAGCCGCGTGGACAGGGTCATCGCGGGGCGAAAGCCGAAGTCCGCGCCGATGCGGCCGGCGACGACCGAAATGCCGTACAGCGCCCCGCCGGCACGCACCCACTGCCCCTGCGCTTCGGGCCAACCGAGAATGCCGGCCGAGTTCGACAGCGAACGCTCGCCCTCGAGGCCGGAAACGCCGCGCTCGAAGCGCTCGATCTGGTGCGTGGTCAAGGCGTCGTCGAACGCATCCGAATTCGCGAAGTGCGTCATCAGCACGATGTCGCGATCGACGCCCGGCAGCGCCCGCAAGCGTGCATGCACCTCGCGCACGCGCTCGGGCGGAAAGCCGAGCCGATGCATGCCGGTGTCGATCTTCAGCCACACGCGCAGCGGACGCGGATCGGCGTCGGCGGCGAGCAGTCCGAGTTGCGCGTCGTGATGGATCACCGCGTCGAGCTTGAGCCGGCGCATCTCGGCGAGGTCGCCCGCCTCGTCCGGTCCGGACAGCACGACGATGCGCTGCGAGGCGCCGGCTGCGCGCAGGCGCTGGCCATCGGCGATCGAAGCGACACCGAACGCATCGGCCCCCTCGAGTGCGCGCGCGACGCGCTCCAGGCCGTGCCCGTAGCCGTCGGCCTTGACCACGGCCATGACCTTCGTGCCCGGTGCGAGTTCGCGCACGCGGCGCAGGTTCTCGCGCAGGGCGCCGAGGTGGATGGTGGCGGAGGCGGCGCGCATCAGGACGACGCTCGCGAAGACGCGCGACGATGCCGCATTCCGGCGTTCACCGGGAGGCCCTCAGCCATCGCCTGCGGGATGCATTCTGTACCAACGGTCGCGGCGATCGGCGGCATGGTGGAAAGTCGACTCCGTTGAGGGAGGAACGTACCCGCGGATTGGAACGCGCGAATCCGGCGTTCCCGGGACGTCGATCGGGCGGAAATCTGGCACGCCAGAGGAAGATCCCGTCTCCGGTCCTGCATATCCGCGGGATTGTATCGGAGGCTCATGACACGGACATCTCGCCGCAACCGCCGGAATCGCCGCCTGCGATGCATGGTGCGCGCGTCACCGAGCGCGCCCGGGCGGGAGATGTTCCGGATCCCGACGCGGCTCGGCCGCTACTCGAACGATCCGGAATAGCCGCCGCTGGCGAGGTTCTCGAAACGCGTGTACTGGCCGAGGAAGGCGAGCTTCACGGATCCGGTCGGGCCGTTGCGCTGCTTGCCGATGATGATCTCGGCGACGCCCTTCTCGCCCGACTCCGGGTTGTAGTACTCGTCGCGGTAGATGAACATGATGACGTCGGCGTCCTGCTCGATCGCGCCCGATTCGCGCAGGTCGGACATCATCGGCCGCTTGTCCGCGCGCTGCTCGAGCGAGCGGTTGAGCTGGGAGAGCGCGATCACCGGAACGTTCAGCTCCTTCGCCAGCGCCTTCAGGCTGCGCGAGATCTCGGAGATCTCGGTAGCGCGGTTCTCCTTCGTTCCCGGCACCTGCATGAGCTGCAGGTAGTCGATCACGATGAGGCCGAGGTCGTGCTCGCGCTTCAGGCGCCGCGAGCGCGAGCGCAGTTCACCCGGGCTAAGCGCCGGCGTGTCGTCGATGAAGATCTTCGCGTCCGACAGCAGCGTGATCGCGTTGGTCACGCGCGGCCACTCTTCCTCGGCGAGGTCGCCCGTGCGCAGGTTCTGCGCATTGATGTGCCCCATCGACGAGATCAGTCGAAACGCCAGCTGAGAAGCCGACATTTCCATCGAGAAGATCGCGACGGCCTTCTTCGTGCGCATCGCCGCGTTCTCGGCCATGTTGACGGAGAACGCGGTCTTTCCCATCGACGGCCGCGCCGCGATGATGATGAGATCCGACGGCTGCAGACCGGCCGTCATCTGGTCCAGGTCGATGAAGCCGGTCGGCAGGCCCGTGACGGAACCGCGGTTCTCGTATCGGTGATGCAGGATCTGGAAGGCTTCCTTGACCGCCGAACGCATCGACACGAAGCCCTTGCGCCCGCGCGCGCCGGCCTCGGCGATCAGGAACACCTTCTTCTCGGCGTTCTCGAGCAGCTCCTGGCTGGAACGCCCCTCGGGCCGGAACGCGTCGCCGGCGATCTCGGTGCCGGCGTCGATCATCTGCCGCAGCACCGACTTCTCGCGCACGATGTCGGCGTAGGCGGTGATGTTCGCCGCGCTCGGCGTCGAGTTCGCCAGCTCGATGACGTAACCCGCCCCGCCGACCATGTCGCCGAGGTCCTGCGTCTGGAACCATTCGCCGAGCGTGACCGCGTCGTAGGGCATGCCCTTCTCGGACAGGTCGCCGATCGCCCGGAAGATCAGGCGATGGTCGCGGCGGTAGAAATCGTCCTCGGTGAGGCGATCGGCGATGCGGTCCCAGGATTCCGGCGCCAGCATGAGGCCGCCGAGCACGGCCTGCTCGGCTTCGATCGAATGCGGCGGGACGCGCAACGCTTCGATGTTGGAGACGGGAATGCGTTCGATCGGCGAGGACATGGAAGGCGGAACGGCACGATGTCGGCAGGCGTCGAATACTAAGCCGCCGTCTCAGAGCCTGCGATGGACAAGTGCGGGATAACCCGGGGAAATCTGTGGACAACCCTGTGCGCAGCCTGTGCGCGGACGGGCATCGGCGCAACGAAAACGGGCGCCTCGCGGCGCCCGTTCCGTCGGCCGGAGCGGATCCCCCGAAGGGGCCGCGGACCGTCAGTCCTCGGACACGACGACGACCTTGACGCGCGTGTCGATGTCGGCGTGCAGGTGGAGCTGAACCTCGAACTCGCCGATGTGGCGGATCGGACCGTCCGACATGACCACTTCGCTCTTGTCGAGCGCGGCGCCCGCGTTCGTGAACGCATCGGCGATGTCGCGCGGACCGACCGAGCCGAACAGCTTGCCTTCGGGGCTCGCATTGGCCTTGATCGTGACCGACAGGTCCTCGAACTGCGCCTTGCGCGCTTCGGCGCCGGCCAGCTGCTGGTTCGCGCGCGCTTCGTATTCGGCGCGGCGCTGCTCGAACTCGGCGATGTTCGCCGCCGTCGCGGCGGTCGCCTTGCCCTGCGGGACCAGGTAGTTGCGGCCGTAGCCCGGCTTCACGTTGACCTTGTCGCCAAGGTTGCCGAGGTTCTTCACTTTCTGGAGAAGGATGAGTTCCATCGTGTGTTTCCTGATTCGTTAGCGTCGGAATACCCGGCGCAGCTTGCGCTGTCCGAATGCGCGGTCATGCGGAACCGGCGGCGCCGGCTCCGCAGGGACGTCAATGCGCGTCGCTGTAAGGCAGCAGCGCGAGGAAGCGCGCGTGCTCGACGGCGGCCCCGAGCATGCGCTGGTAGCGCGCCTTGGTGCCGGTGATGCGGCTCGGAACGATCTTGCCGGTCTCGCTGATGTACTGGCGCAGCAGGTTCAGATCCTTGTAATCGATATCGGTCGCGCCTTCGGCGGTGAAACGGCAGAACTTCTTGCGGCGGAAGAACTTGGACATGATGTTTTCTCCTAGGACTGGGGCGGGCGCTTATTCGGCAGCCGGTTCGGCGGCGGCTTCCTCGCGCGGAGCGCGCTCGCGGCGCGGACGGTCGTCGTCCGAATCGCCGAAGCCGAAGCCTTCGTCGTCGCGGCGGCGGCCGCCCTTGTCGTCCTTGTTCTTCATGATCGGCGACATTTCCGTCACCGCGTTCTCGCGCTTGATGATCAGGTGGCGCAGCACGGCGTCGTTGAAGCGGAAGCCGGACTCGAGTTCGGACAGCACCGACTGGCTGCACTCGATGTTCATCAGCACGTAGTGGGCCTTGGCCAGGTGCTGGATCGGATAGGCCAGCTGGCGGCGGCCCCAGTCCTCGAGGCGGTGGATCTTGCCGCCGTCGTTCTCGATCAGCGCCTTGTAGCGCTCGATCATGGCGGGAACCTGCTCGCTCTGGTCCGGATGGACCATGAAGACGACTTCATAGTGACGCATGGGTGACTCCTTGTGGGTATCGCGGCGGCCAATCCGCCGGACAGCCTCCCGCGACGCGGTGAGGCAAGGCCCTCGCTTCGCTGACGAAACACCGCTTGCGGCGGGTTCGTCCGCTTGCACGGCGCCAGGGAAAGCGGCACCCGAAGCAAAGGGGGCGCGAATACTAGGGGAATCAGGACTTTGGCGCAAGCGCCGGCTTCGCCGTCGGCGACGGCTTCGGTGGCGGATCCGGCTCGATGCGCTGGACGTTCTCGACCGGAAGAATCAGCGAGCGCCCGGCTTCGCGATCGTAGACGAAGACATAGCCGCCGGTCGCACCGAGCCATGCGAAGCGCCGCCCCTGCTCCACGTCACCCGCCGCCTCGCCCAGCCAGACGCGCACGATCGCCGCCTCGCCCCGCTTGATCTCGTTCGCCCGGTACTGCGCGTACAGGGAGACGAAAACCCAGGCGTACAGCGGAACGATCATCAGGTACGCGAACAGCTCCTGGTGCGGCTGGCCGAGCGACCACTCCAGGAACCGCACGCGCAGGCGCTGCCACGCCGACAGCTTCGGGACGCTCCGCAGGCGTTCGTGCTGCCGCAACTGGTATCTGCGGTATCTCGTGTTCCAGCGATCGAACAGCCAGCACAGGGGCAGCGTCGACAGCACCAGGACGATCGCCACCGGTTGCTGGATCCCCGCGACGAGAAAGTCGCCGATCTGCGACAGGGTCAGGACCGGAATGTCGAACTTCCGGTAGAAGCTGAAGTTGTAGAAGATGCCGACGCAGACGACGAGCAGGTAGCCGACCGAAAGAACCAGCGCCGGCTCGCGCTGCAAAAGCCGGGACAAATGCGGCAGCACGTCGTCCAGCGCCGATTCGGCGCCGCGCGCACGCGGCGCCAGGCGGCGAGCGGCATCCGCCTCTCCAAGGAGATCGCCGGCCATGCCTCAGCCCACCGCCGTGACGATGGAGCTCTCGTCGCCCTGCAAGGGACAAGCATTCATCTTCGGATCCGGAATTTCGAATTCACTCATGCCCCGCGGTCCCACCCGACACCCCTTGCGCCACTGACGCACCGATGGCGGAGGGTACCGCACCCACCCGTCCGCTGAGTACGTGCCGTAGCCTCATCTCCCGGGACAGCGACGGCGTCGGCCCGCGAATCGAACTTGCCGATTCTCCTGCTCCGACTTCCAGCATCGAACGCCTCGGCCATATCCCCCGGAAAGGCTCCTCAGGGGAGGCACCGCTTTATCAACAAGCAACGGCGCACCCGTTCCGGGTCGCAATCGTATATTGGGTATTGCGAGTCTCGCAGAGCCATTTCCTGCTGGACTCAACGACCTCGACGTCCTATTGCTGGCGACTTTTGGGGCGATGAGCCAACTCTTCGACTCGCGCGGACATCTCGGTCTCCTGATGACCGCGCTCGACGATTCGGCGAACCGCTTCCGCCTGAACTCCGGAATGAAGCCCGGAGTGGGAATGAAGCCCGGGGTGCCCATGGAAAACTTCCTCCCGTGCTCGAATCACACGCTGGAAGCGGTTGCGGCTCTCCGGCCGTCGAGTCGACGTTCCAGAAGCAACGGTGAAGCCAGGGTGCAGTCCGGGTGCATGCGGTTGAGACCGTGGACGATGCCGGCCAGGCCGGTCATCAGGCCCGGCGTATGCGCCTCGCGGTCCATCGTGGCGGATCGGGAAAACCGCTGCTCCAACGCCGAGAGGAGCGGAGCGGTCAATGTATCGCGGTCGATAGCCGTCGCCGCGGGATCGACCGCAGCCATGCGCACGGCCAATTCCCACGCCGACAGATCGCCGTGGCAAAGCGTGTGCGTGATGCCCCAGGCGTGCCGCGTTGCCGCCACGGCCCGGCGCAAGTCGCGCAGGTGGCGTTGCTCTCTCGTGCGTTCGTAGAGATCGCCGGCGACGAGACCGATGCCGATGCTGCCGTTGCACCACGTGTGGACGCTGTCGCCCGGGGGCGAACGCCGGTTGTCCCAGTTGCCGAGCGCAGCATCGAACAACGACTCCTGGAACGCGAAGACCGCATCCGCAAGGATCGACCAGCGCTCGCGGTCTGCCTCGCTGCCGGCACCGGCGAGCACGAGTCGCGTCAACGACCAGGCGATACCCGCGGCACCGTGCAGGAACCCTCCCGATCGCTCCGTGAATGCGACGGTACTCCAGCGGGCACCGCCCTCATCGACCGAAATGAAGGACTCCACGCGCCGCCCCGCCCGTGCCGCCAGAGCGAGCCAACGCGGATCGGCCGTCGCCTCGGCGAGGGCGAGCAAAGGCACGATCGTCCCGCAGCAGCCATCCATGACGTCGAGGTAGTCGTCCGATTCGAAACCGTCACGCTCCAGCCGCTCGGCGCATGCGACGGCATTGGACAGGAGCGGCTCCCGCTGCAGCAGATCGTGCAGCGTGAGCCAGGACCAGATGTAGCCGCCGCTGCCATTGAATCCGCCGACCGTTCGCGCTCCGTGGCCATCGGTCATGGCCTGGAAGACGTGCAGCGCGCCTTCCAGGGTCGGCTCCAGATCGGCGACGACGTCGGCGCGCCCCTGCTCGACCTCGGCACGATAGCCGGCCAAGGCCAGCACCACGCCGCCGAGACCGGAATAGACGTCCGGCTGCAACGGCTTCACGTGCCAGGCCTCTCCGCTGAACTGCGGCGCGATCCAGGTCGCCGATCCGTCGCGCCCCCGGATGGCCAACCGCACCAGACGCGTGGCCACTTGCGCCGCCAGTTCGCGTCGCCGCGCGTCGAGTCGTGCCACTTGCGCAGGCTGGACAGGGAAACGTCCGCTGCCGTGCGTCGAAGGTGCGGCGATATCCTGGTTCAACTGGGTCGCCACCAGGGCGCTGCGGATCACGATGTCCTCGAGTTCCACGCGCATGTCGCGCCAGTCGGCAAGCGCCGCCTCGATGCGTTCGCCCGTGAGAGCCTCGGCGAAAATCGGAATGTCACCGTGGCGCAGGTCGTCGATTTCACCCTGGATGTCCTGCGACGCGGAAGGCGCGCTTCGAACCGCCACCCCATGGGCTGCGAGCAAGTCGCGCGCTCGCTCGATGGCTGCGGCTTCGTTGTGGAGGGATGCCGGATGCCAGAGCATGCGCTCCAATTCGCCATAGATCATCGTAGGCCGCCGGATCTCGCGCACCGGGCAGCTCTCGAATGCACGAAGGAGGGTGGCGAGTTCTCCGCTCGCGTCCATCAGGCGCAGGGACTCGGTGGTTTCGAGGAAGGCACTGGCGATCTCATCCCAGTAGCGATGCAGTTCCGGCCGCGGGCTCGGGTGGTTCAACGCGGGCTTCATGTCGGTGTCGACGATCTGCAAGCGTGCCGCAGTCGTCCCCTCCGCAGCGATGACCGGCACGCGAACTTTCGGCTGCTCGCCCTTCAGCGCACCGGCCGCAGAAAGATCGACGTTGCTGAAACCCAGGATCGAGGCACGGAACGGCACGATTCCCGTGCGCAGCACCGAGTTCTGGATCAGCCGCTCCGCGACGGAATGCGCGTCGCCGTGACTGGACGCCGCTCCGGACCAGATCGGGGTGAACAGGCTTTCGACATCGACCACGATCGGCCGCGGGCCGGACGCGACCAGATTCTCGAAATGGATGTCGGTGCCTCCCAGCAAACGCAGAATCGCGAGCCAGTTGCCCAGCCCGCGATAGAAGGTTCGCAGCTCGCCTTCACCGCTACAGTAGCGATGCGGCACGAAGGCGGCCCAGCCGTACTCTCCACGCTCGATGACTGCCGGGACGCGTATCCGGTCGGGATCGTCCGCAAACAGGCGACCGAGAAAGGCGTCGAGCGCTCTGTCGATGCGCAGCGAGCGCGGCTTGTACATCACCTCGCCATTCTCGAATGCAATCCGCGCAACGCCCTGCCCACCGGCATGCAAGTCCCCGAGACCGAATGCGAGGTCGGTCAGCCGTCCCGGCGCGGACCCCAGCAGGGCTGCCAGCTCGTCTCGATCGGCGATGAAACGCGAGAACAGGGCCTCGATCGCGGTGCACTGCCGGTCGAGCATGCGCTGCAGCCTTCGACGCAGAGGCGGATAGCGAGCGTCCAGGTGCTCGGCAAACTCGGGCGACAGACTCCATTGAACGAATTGCGCGAACTGGCCGGGATCGTCTTCGGCGGTCAGCTGTCCGGCCAGCTTGGCGGCGTGCAATTCCAGCAGCAGCACGCGATTGAGTCTGGTTTGCGCGCTTTGCTGCAGCGCCTTCCGTGCGGCGTCGTGGATGAGCATCGCTTCGTCGGCATCGACGGCCGACCATATCCGTTCGAGGCACCGAGACACTCTCTCACACGAAGCGGAAGTGAAATGTCGGACGATCGGAGCAAAGCCGTCGGAGATGCGGCTCTGATTCATCATGGGCCTCGACTCTTGGCGGGGCGTTGGAGAAAGTCCGGCTTCGTATTTCCCGCAGGGAGATGCGGCGATGATCCGCAACAACGCAGCCCCAACAGCCCGTGCATCCACGCAGTCGCCGTTGCGCCCACGAATCGGGCCGGCGGACAGCCATGCTCCGTCGCCGTGGATAGCTGCCGAAGGGATGCACCGGAAGAAGGCGCGCAGTTCAAAAGAACTGCGCGCCCCGCACTACGGGTTTTCAGCAGCACTTGGTGGGAAAGACACAGGTCAGCAGGGTCGAACTGCCTGCGGCGACCGCGGCATTCGAATCCGACATCGCGGTTCGGGTCACCGCCTCACCGTAGATGTAGAGCGGGCCCGCCGGATTCTCCAGTCCGCTGACGTCATCGGCGCCACTGAGCCAATGCGAAACGATGCTGTCCTCTTGCATGGCATTCCTCCTGTCGTGATCCCGATTGGAAGCCAAGAAGTCGGTTCAATATCAATACGAGCTTCCCGGCTCGAAGGTGCGGAATTCATCCTGGATATTGCCGCCAACAGCGCATCCGGGTCGAAAAACCGCTCGAGGAGCCTGCACCCGGCCGAATTGCTTGTCAACGCCAACCGTACTCACTGCTGGCATTCCATCGAAAATGAAATGACGTCGACCAAGCCCCAAACCATACGCACAATCACAGAGCAAACGGATTATCTGTGGCGCATGTCACGACAACTTCGCTCCGCAATGCAGTCCCGATCAACATCATTGCCTCCGTGAACTGCGGAAAAGCGCCCTCCCCCCATTGCCATCGATCAACTGGGGCATCGGGATTTGCCGAAAAATACGGACTGCACCACCTGATTCGAGGCAGGCGTCTTGGTTTTCCGCGCCGGGGAATTCAATCGCTGCCATTCCCGACGGCGCGGTCACAGGTTGCGTGGTCACGCCCCCCGGCACGCAACTCCCCGGAAACCGACTCCACGCGCAGACCGAACCGACGGCCCATCGGGGTCTCGTACGGATTCGGCCTCGACAGGGCGGATGGCCGCATCGCGAGTCCCTGCGTTTCTTGCCTGGAAGGACTTGTGCCGCCGTCAACACGACGACCGCACACGCTCCCTGCCGCTCGCTCCCACTGCGCAATCCAGTTCCTGCAGCGTCGATCGACTCACCGCTGACCACGTGGCCAGATGCATCCGCGAGCCGCGGATTCGACGCTGCCGGCCAACCGGATCGCGATGTGAACGAGCCCTCGCCGTCGCTTCGACGGAAGCGTTCCATCGCACTGACTCGCTTCCATCAGGCGGTTGGGCATCTCGGCCCACGACGCCCATAGCCAGTCGCCACAAGACCGTCAGTCCCGACACATGCCCAGAGGCAATCCCCGCCGGCGCGGTGCTCGCCGACGGTTCGCTGAGGACCCGCAGTGGTGCTGGCTCGTCAACAACCGGACCAGGTCCCCAATGCCCCCAATGTCGCCGCGGGACCCCAATGACGCCGGTACCTTGGCCGGTGGAGAGACGAGGAGCGATGCTGCGCCTAGAAAACCCGAATAACTCAGCCTAAATCAATGGATTGCGAGACAAGAACGCCGTTACTGACGATGCGGATCGTCCACGGTGAAGCTCTCGCCGCAACCGCATTCGCCGGTCGCGTTCGGATTGCGGAACACGAAACTCGCGTTCAGTCCCTGCCGCTGGAAGTCGATCTCGGTGCCGTCGACGAACGGCAGCGCCTTGCGGTCGACGAGGATCTGCAGACCGTCCTGCTCGAACACGGTGTCGTTCTCGGCGACCGTATCGGCGAGATCGACCGTGTAGCCGAAACCCGAGCAGCCCGTGCGCCGGATGCCGAAACGCACGCCGACGGCGGACGGCTGCCTGGCGAGGAAGTCCTGCATGCGCTGACGCGCGGCGTCGGTGATCTGGATGGACATGGAGGCGCCGGTACCGGGAGTGAAGGAATTTCGGAAATCCATCTCGATTGTAGCGCCAGCCTGCGTCGGCGGGCACGCGGGAGTGCCGCTGCGCGCCCGGCGATTCCGCTATCATCGGGGGTCTTTCCGTGCCCGAAGAACGTGGGCGCCCTGCTGGGAGTTTCAAGCGATGTCGGCGGCCGAGACCGTGGAAACCATTGATGTGAAGCGCGCGCTGTCCGGCGCCGTGGCCCCGGGCACACGCGTGCGCGTGCGCGGCTGGGTGCGCACGCGTCGCGATTCGAAGGCGGGGCTGTCGTTCGTCAATCTCAGCGACGGATCCTGCTTCGACGCGATCCAGGTCGTCGCCCCGAACACGCTGGCGAACTACGACGGCGAAGTGCTGCACCTGACCTCGGGCTGCGCGCTGATCGCCGACGGCGAACTGGTCGCCTCGCAGGGCAAGGGCCAGTCGTTCGAGCTGCAGGCGGAGCGCATCGAGGTCGTCGGCTGGGTCGACGATCCGGAAACCTACCCGATCCAGCCGAAGCCGCATTCGCCGGAATTCCTGCGCGAGGTCGCCCATCTGCGCCCGCGCACGAACCTGTTCGGCGCGGTCAGCCGGGTGCGCCACTCGATCGCCCAGGCGATCCACCGCTTCTTCGACCAGAACGGCTTCTTCTGGATCAACACGCCGATCATCACGACCTCGGACACCGAGGGCGCCGGCGAACTGTTCCGCGTCTCCACGCTCGACCTGATGAACCTGCCGCGCACCGACAAGGGCGCGATCGACTTCCACAAGGATTTCTTCGGCAAGGAAGCGTTCCTGACCGTGTCCGGCCAGCTCAACGTCGAGGGCTACTGCCTCGCGCTGAGCAAGGTCTACACGTTCGGCCCGACCTTCCGCGCCGAGCATTCGCACACGACGCGGCATCTCGCCGAGTTCTGGATGGTCGAGCCGGAAGTCGCGTTCGCGGATCTCGGCGATCTCGCCCAGCTGTCGGAAGACTTCCTCAAGTACATCTTCCGCGCCGTGCTGGCCGAACGTCCGGACGACATGGCCTTCTTCGCCGACCGCGTCGAGAAGACCGCGGTGTCGCGCCTGGAGGCCTTCGTCGATTCGCCGTTCGAGCGCATCGACTACACCGATGCCGTCGAGATCCTGAAGAAGTCCGGCCGGAAGTTCGACTACGCGATCGAATGGGGCGCGGACCTGCAGACCGAGCACGAACGCTACCTGACCGAGGAACACGTCGGCCGTCCGGTCGTGGTGACGAACTATCCGGAGCGGATCAAGGCGTTCTACATGCGCCTCAACGACGACGGCCGCACCGTCGCCGCGATGGACGTGCTGGCGCCGGGCATCGGCGAGATCATCGGCGGCTCGCAGCGCGAAGAGCGCCTCGACGTGCTCGATCGCCGCATCGCGCAGTTCGGTCTCGATCCGAACATGTATGGCTGGTACCGCGACTTCCGCCGCTACGGCACCGTGCCGCACGGCGGCTTCGGGCTCGGTTTCGAGCGCCTGGTCTGCTACGTCTGCGGCCTCGCGAACATCCGCGACGCGATTCCGTATCCGCGCGCGCCGGGCTCGGCGGAGTTCTGACCCGGTGTCCGCGTCGGCCTGGCATCAGTTCATCTTCACTGGCGGCCTCGGTCTCGCGGTCGCCGGGCTCACCACGTACATCATCATGTGGATGCTGGTCGCGGTGCACCTGCGCGACCACCACCCGTCGGAACACGCGCGTCTCGGCGGCTTCCTGTTCGCGCCGCGCGCGTTCGGCTGGTATCTCGGCGCAGCCTGGCGCAGGCTGAACGACCGCAGCCTCAGCGCGCTCGCCGTGCTCGGGAGCATTGGTGCCTGGTGCATCCTCATCGGTGCGATCAGTGCGATCGTGGTCAAGATCGTCGCTTCGCAGGGAATCTCCGCATGAACGCGCAATGGTGGGTGGCGGTACTCGGCGATACGTTGATCTGGGCGCGCCTCACTGTGCTCGACGACGGCATCGCCGAAGTCTTCGACAGCGACGGCGGCACGCTGCGCTACGACGACGAGACCGCTGCCCGCATGGCACTGCTCGACGCCGAGTTCCGCGCATTCGACGGCATCGACGCCGACGACGCGGCAGATCTCGGCTTCGATCTCGACGAGATCGAGCCACCGCGCGGGGACGACGACGAGCACTTGCTGCCGTACATGGTGCAGAAACTGCCGCCGCGCCATTGATCCTGTGCCTCGCGAGGCACGTCCCCATTCCCCCGACGGAGGCCGCACGCCATGAATCTCGACCTTACCGGCAAGCACGCGCTCGTCTGCGGCGGCTCGCAGGGCATCGGCCGCGCGGCGGCGGTGGAACTGGCCGCCCTCGGCGCCGACGTGACCCTCCTCGCGCGTTCGCGCGAAGCCCTGGCGACCGCGTTGGCGGCACTGCCGAAGACGCACGAGGCGCAGCAGCATGCGACGATCGCCGTCGACATGACCGACCACGCCGAGCTGCGCGCCAAGGTCGAGGCGACCGTCAACACGCAGCCGATCAACATCCTCGTCAACAACACCGGCGGCCCTCCCGGCGGACCGGCCCACGCCGCCGCGGCCGACGACTACCGCCGCGCGTTCGACCAGCACCTCGTCGCCGCGCAAGTACTGCTGCAGGCGGTACTGCCCGGCATGAAGGCGAGCGGCTACGGCCGCATCGTCAACGTGATCTCGACGTCCGTGAAGGAGCCGATCCGGAACCTCGGCGTGTCGAACACGATCCGCGGCGCGATGGCGAGCTGGGCCAAGACGCTCGCCGGCGAACTCGGCGCGCACGGCATCACGGTCAACAACGTGCTGCCGGGCTACACGCAGACGCAACGCCTCGAGCAGATCCTCGCGGAGCGCACGAGGGCCACCGGCAAGAGCAGCGCCGAGATCGAGCAGACGATGCTCGCCAGCGTGCCGCTCGGCCGCTTCGCCAAAGCCAGCGAGATCGCGAACGTGGTCGCCTTCCTCGCCTCGCCCGCGGCCGCCTACGTCAGCGGCATCAACGTGCCGGTCGACGGCGGCCGAACGCAGTCGCTGTAGCCTTTGCGATCGTCCATGATCGCTGTGATCTGGGTTGGCCCTGCCAGTGTGTAGCCGATGCCATTGGAGAGTCCAGAAGCGGCCGTCCATGGCCGCACTTTTCACCTAAAGCACGACTTCGGGGAAGCTTGCTTCTGTCTTTCGTGAAAACAAGAGCCGGAACTCTTGCCGACGTCATGCCCGCGAACGCGGGCATCCATTGAAACGCCTTTGCCCCAGCCCGCCGCAATCCTCCGATGATCGTCAACATCGCTGCCTACCACTTCGTGCCGATCGACGACGCCGACGCGCTCGTCGAGCGCTTGCGCTACGCCGCCGAAGCGGGCCATCTGCGCGGCACCGTGCTCGTCGCCGACGAAGGCATCAACCTGTTCCTCGCCGGCCCGGCGGAAGCGATCCACGCCTTCCTCGACGCGCTGCGCGGCGATGCCCGCTTCGCCGGCATCCGCGTGAAGTTCAGCCGCAGTCCGGAAGTGCCGTTCGCGCGCCTCAAAGTGCGCCGCAAGCGCGAGATCATCACGTTCCGGCATCCCGAAACGACGCCGACGGAGACGCGCGCCCCGGCCCTCGAACCGATCACGCTCGCGCGCTGGATCGAGCGCGGCACCGACGACGACGGCCGCCGGCTTGTCCTGCTCGACACGCGCAACCGCGAGGAAGTGCGTCACGGTACCTTCGCCGGCGCGATGACTCTGCCCATCGACCGCTTCACCGACCTGCCCGCCGCCCTCGAAGCCGAACGCGCGGGATTGGCCGACGCGACCGTGGTCAGCTTCTGCACCGGTGGCATCCGCTGTGAAAAAGCCGCGCGCTGGATGCAGCAGAACGGCTTCGACCGCGTCTGGCAGCTCGACGGAGGCATCCTCGGTTATTTCGAGGAAGTCGGCGGCGACGGCTACGACGGCGCCTGCTTCGTCTTCGACGAGCGCGTCGCGCTCGACCCCGCGCTGAGGCCCGTCGGCGAGACGGCGCAGGGAGTCCTAGCGCATGCGGGAATCCAGGCAGCGGACTGAGCGCACGTCCCCGCGCCGGCGCTATCCCGCGCTGCCCCGCGTGATCGGATTCCGGACCGATTCCCGTTCTTCGCCCCGAGACTTCGAATGAACCGCCCCGACGCCGCGTCCATGCCCTGCTCTTCGCACAATCTGCAACGGAATTCCGCTCCGCAGCCCTCGGGGACCGCGAGCGGATCGGGTAAGCTTGCGCCGATGCGTCGCGATCTCACGAACCTGATCGACGGCCGCGCCCAGCGGCCCGCGGCGGGCCGTTGCCTCGACGTGACCGACCCGGCCACCGGCCAGGTATTCGCGAACTGCCCCGACTCGGACGCGACCGACGTGGATGCGGCCGTCGCCGCCGC
>DBMH01000357.1 GCA_002297645.1 Rhodanobacteraceae bacterium UBA703
CCCGTTCCGCGGTTCGCGCGGAACGGGGCGGCGGAACGCGGAGCGGCCGACGCAACCGGAACGCCCCGCCTTAGTCTTCCGCCAACGGAGCGACCTGCGCGGGTTGCGGCGGCGACTTCGCCTCCGCCTCGAGCTGCCAGAAGATCCACGCCGACGCCGCGGTGACGAGGCCGACGCAGATGAACGTACCGTGGAACGCCGGCAACGCAGCGGCACCGTGCTCGGAGCCGGACAGGCTCCTGAACGCCGCCAGCAGGCCGCTGGCCATCGCGACGCCGAGGCTCATCGACAATGTCATGGTCATCGACAGCAGGCTGTTGCCGCCGCTCGCCAGCTCGCCTTCGAGATCCCGCAAGGTCACCGTGTTCATCGCGGTGAACTGCAGCGAATTGACGAAACCGAAGCACGCGAGCTGGAGCACACGCAGCCACATCGGCTGGTCGTGGGAAATCAACGCGAAGCTCGCCATCGCCAGGCCGACCAGCACGGTGTTCCCGACCAGCACGCGCCGGTAGCCGAGCGACCGCACCAGCGGCACGACGAAACGCTTGGCGAGCATGCCGGCGATCGCGACCGGGATCATCATCAGGCCGGCCTGCATCGGCGCGTAGCCCAGGCTGACCTGCAGCAGCAGCGGGATCAGGAACGGCATGCTGCCGCTGCCGATGCGCGAGAACAGGTTGCCGAGCAGGCCGACCCGGAACGTCGGCACGCTGAACAGCGCCAGCGGGAACAAGGGATGCGCCGTACGCGTCGCGTGCAGCCAGTAGGCGATCAGGCTGGCAAGACCGAACACCGCGAGCACCAGCACCACGGCGTGCTGCATGCCGAGGCCGGAAAGCCCGTCCAGCGACAGCGAAATCGCCACCATGCTGAAGGACAGCATCAGGTAGCCGCCGAGATCGAAGCGCGCCGGTTCCCTGCGCGCATCCGGCATGAAGCGCAATGTCGCGGCGGCCGCCGCGATGCCGATCGGCAGGTTGATCAGGAAGATCCAGTGCCACGACAGGACCTGCACCAGCCAGCCGCCCAGCGTCGGACCGATCAGCGGACCGATCAGGCCCGGGACGGTGACGAAACTCATCGCGTGCAGGAACTCGCTGCGCGAGCACGTGCGCAGCACGGCCAACCGCCCCACCGGCAGCAGCATGGCGCCGCCGAAGCCCTGGACGACACGCGCGGCGACGAGCTGGCCGAGGCTGTGCGATATGCCGCACAGCAGCGAGCCGAGCGTGAACAGCGTGATCGCGAAGAAGAACACGCGCCGCGTGCCGAAACGGTCGGCGAGCCAGCCCGATGCGGGAATCAGCATCGCCATCGTCAGCGCGTACGCGATGACGACGGACTGCATGCGAAGGGGACTCTCGCCGAGATTGTCCGCCATCACCGGCAAAGCGGTGTTGACGATGGTCGAGTCCAGCATCTGC
Organism: Rhodanobacteraceae bacterium UBA703; assembly: GCA_002297645.1. Lineage (GTDB taxonomy): Bacteria > Pseudomonadota > Gammaproteobacteria > Xanthomonadales > Rhodanobacteraceae > Dokdonella_A. The sequence continues at coordinate 1,428 of DBMH01000357.1, forward strand.
ATGAACACGCCGACGGCGACCAGCCAGAGCAAGGCGCGTCCGGCGCGTGGGGTTTCGTTCATCCGCTTTCCTCGTTCGCACTCTGCTCCGCGAGGGATTCCGGAGCGCCCGCCCGGAAGCACGATGAAGGCCCATACCGACGCCTCGCCGCGTGCTTACGACGCAGCGCCCGCGCCCGCCTAAGACCTCGCATTTTTGCGCCCGTGCGCGCGGAAGTCACGCGTTCAGGCCACACCGGAGGCTGGCGCGACATCCCCTCCACTCCCGGCCCGACCGCGCGATGCCGTTCGCACGTGGTCCGGCACGTAGCGGACACTGCCGATGCCTCGCTTGCGGGGGCGATGCCCGGCGGGTGCCTACACCTGCGACGCATATCGCGCCACGGCGGCGGCCGGAACGGTGGGCCGTCGACGACTCCACCGCCGAGGCGTTCGCCGGCCCGGCGTCGCCGGCTTTCCCGCAATCGACGCAACCGCGGCGCCCCCGCATCGGCAACCACGCAGGCAATACCCGCTGCGACAGTGCGCGATCAAGGAATTTGATCCCACAGGAGCACGCCATGCGAAAGATCCATCCCCTGTTCTGCATCGCATTGATCGCCGGCACGTCCTGCGCGAACGCCGCGACATTCACCGTCACCAGCCTCGGCGACAACGGCGCCGGCAGCCTGCGCGAGGCGATCGCGAACGCCAACCAGGCCGCCGGCACGGACACGATCGTGTTCCAGGCGGGACTGACCGGCACGATCACGCTCTCGGGCGGTGCGCTGTCGATCACCGACAGCCTGACTCTCACCGGCCCCGGCTCGGGCCGCGTCACCCTCGACGCCGGCAACGCGGGCCGCGCGTTCAAGCTGGTGAACGCCAACGCCAGCGACAAGACCTTCGCCATCAGCGGCCTCAAAATCGTCAACGGCAACGCCAGCGCCGCATCCGACGACAGCGGAGGCGGCCTGTTCTACGAAGCCACGTCGATCCATGCGGACATCCGCCTGACCGACCTCGTGTTCGAGAACAACATCGCCGGCCGCAAGGGCGGCGCCATCAGCGTCGCCGGCGCGAATCTGACGCTGGGCAACGTCGTCCTGCGCGGCAATCTCGTCAACGGCTCCTTCCAGCGCAACGGTGGCGGCCTCTACTTCAGCCGCGGCCTGCTGACCGTCGGCAACAGCCTCTTCGTCGACAACCGCGCCGACTACGGCGGCGGTCTCTCCATCGCCTCCCCCGGCGCCAAGGCGACGATCGCCGATACGGTGTTCCAGAAAAACACCGCGCAGAACGGCGGCGGCATCCACATGATCTCGGTGGACAGCTTCGCGATGGCGCGCAGCGCGCTGGTCGAGAACGTCGCGATCAGCAACTACGGCGGCGGCGTCTACTTCAGCGGCGTCACCGGTACGGGCACGCAGGACAGCGTGATCGAGAACACCACGTTCTCCCGCAACGAGGCGCAACACCAGTTCGCGACGGGCAGTGCGCTCTCGGTGTGGGACGGTTTCCTCACCGTGCGCAATTCCACCTTCGCCGACAACAAGACCGCGCCGGACAAGGTGCCCGGAGCGAATGCAGGCGGCGCGATGTGGGTCAACAACGGCGACAAGACGCGCGCCACCGTGCAGAGCACCCTGTTCAACCGCAACACGCACGGCAACACCAACCAGCCGATCGACCTGGCGCGCAACACCGGCACGCCGTTCAGCACCTTGAACGTCGACCACAGCCTGTTCCAGATCATGCCGGCCATCAACGTCATCAGCACGGGCAGCGCCAATATCGAAGCCGACGCACTGCTGCAGGCCCTGACGACGACGCACGGCGGCCGCACGCCGGTGTATCCGATCCCGTTCGAAAGCCCGGCGGTCGACAAGGGCAGCAATCCAGGCAACCTGACCACCGATCAGCGCGGCGCGGGTGTCGCGCGCACGATCGACGCCAGGGCCTGCCGCCGCCCGAACGTGCATGTCACCGACATCGGTGCCTACGAATATCGCGGCGACACGATCTTCTGCCACGGCTTCGGCTTCGACGGCTGACCGGCGGCATCGCGCCTTGCGCTCGACGCAAGGCGCCTC
>DBMH01000088.1 GCA_002297645.1 Rhodanobacteraceae bacterium UBA703
CGGTAGCGATACCGCGGGCGTGGCTGTTGAGGTGGCCCCCATACCGGGACGAGAATGGAATTCAAGGATTACTACGACACGCTCGGCGTGAAGTCCGATGCGACGGATGCCGAGATCAAGTCGGCCTATCGGCGCCTTGCGCGCAAGTACCACCCCGACGTCAGCAAGGAGGTCGGCGCCGAGGACAAGTTCAAGGCCGTCAACGAAGCCTACGAAGCCCTGCGCGAACCATCGCGGCGCAAGGCCTACGACCAACTGCGCGCTGGGGGCTATCGGGGGGGCGACACCTTCCGCGGCCCGCCGCCGGGCTGGCAGGGACAGGGCGATTTCGGCGGTGACGGCAGCTTCGACCAGGAGAGCTTCAGCGACTTCTTCGAGTCGCTGTTCGGCAACCGCGGCGGGGCAGGGCGCATGGGGCCGCGGCCGGGCCGCGACCTGCACGCCCAGATTTCCGTCGACATGGACACCGCCTATCACGGCGGCCGCGAGCGCATCTCGCTGCGCGACGGCAGCGGCGAGCGCACGCTGGAAGTGAAGATTCCCGCCGGCATCGCGCCGGGGCAGCAGATCCGGCTCGCCGGTCAGGGGCATCCGGGTCTCCACGGCGGCAAGGCCGGCGACCTCATTCTCGAGGTCGGTCTGCGCGACGATCCGCGTTTCCGGCTCGACGGCCGTAACGTGCTCGTCGACTTGCCGCTGGCTCCCTGGGAGGCCGCGCTCGGCGCGACGGTGACGGTGCCGACCCTCGGCGGCGACGTGGAGTTGCGCATCCCGCCGGGATCGGACGGCGGACGCAAGATGCGCCTGCGCGGGCGCGGATGGCCCGGCAAGACACCGGGCGACCAGATCGTCACGCTCGCGATCCATACGCCGAAGGCGGAGACGGACGAGCAGCGCGAACTCTACGGGGCACTTGCCAAGGCCTACGCCGGGTACGATCCGCGCGCGTGATCTTCTTGCTTCATCCGGAGAGCGCCGCCAGCAGCGGGCGCTCCGGAGGAGGAGAGGAGGCCGTGGCACGAAGGAGTCGTGCACGGCCACGTCCTCGGCGGTCAGGGACGACCGCGATAGCGAAAGCTATGCCGCCGGCAGGTATTCCTGGATCACGCGCGTCAGCTCGGTGTCGTCGATCGGTTTCGTGACGTAAGCCTTGGCGCCCTGGCGCATGCCCCAGACCCGATCGGTTTCCTGATCCTTCGTGGTCACCAGCACGATCGGGATGTGGCTGGTCTTCGGATCCTTCGCGATCGTGCGCGTGGCCTGGAACCCGTTCAAGTTGGGCATGACGACGTCCATGAGGATGAGGTCCGGCAGTTCGCGCTTGGCGACTTCGACGCCTGCCGCCCCGTCCTCGGCAGTGAGAACCTGGTGGCCGAGCTTCTCGACCGTGCGCTTCATCCCAACGAGTTGCGAAGGCGAATCGTCGACAATCAGTACTTTGGACATGTTTACGTTTATCCCCCGTGTTGAGGGCCGCATTCTAGACAGACGGATTTGCGGCTGCCAGATGGGGTCAGCCGACCCGGACGATGGTGCGGCCCAGCGAGCCGCCGGCCAGCATGGTATCGAAAACGCCGGGGAGATCGGCCAGAGCGACTTCACGATTGGCGATCGCGTCCAGGTGCGCCGGCTTCCATTCGCCGGCGAGGTGCGCCCAGACCTGCTCGCGGATGTCGCGCGCGGTACCGGCCGACGCCACGCCGAGCACGCTGAGGCCGCGGATGATGAACGGCATCACCGTCGTCGCCAGCTCGATGCCGGCCGCGTTGCCGCAGATCGCGATGTTGCCGTAGGGCTTGATCACGCGCGTCAGGCCGGCCAGCGTGTCGCCGCCGACGTTGTCGATCGCACCGGCCCAGTGCGCGCTTTCCATCGGACGCTGTCCCCAGTAGAGCTCCTTGCGCGCGATGCACTGCTTCGCGCCGAGGCCGATGAGGTAGTCGAACTGTTCGACCTTGCCGGTGATCGCGTGCGCCTCGAAGCCGGCGCGCGTCAGGACGTCGATCGCCAGCGAGCCGACGCCGCCGGTCGCACCGGTCACGACGATCGGTCCCATGGACGGCTTCTGCCCGTTGCGCACCATCTGGAACAGCGCCAGCGCCGCCGTGAAGCCGGCCGTGCCGAGCGCCATCGATTCGCGCAGCGTCAGCCCCGTCGGCAAGGGGATCGTCCACTTCGATTCCAGCCGCGCGTACTCGGCGTAGCCGCCGTCGCGCGTCTCGGACAGGCCGCAGCCGGTGCACAGCACCTGGTCGCCTTCCTTGAATGCGGGATCGGTCGACGCCGCGACGTAGCCAGCCACGTCGATACCGCCGTTGAGCGGGAACTGGCGCAGGATCTTGCCCTTGCCGGTCCCGGCCAGGGCGTCCTTGTAGTTGACCGACGAGTAGGCGACCTTGACCAGCACCTCGCCGGGCGAGAGCTCGTCGGTGCGCATCTCCTCGAGACCGGCGCGCTGGCCGGAGGCATCGCCGTGGATGCGGAACGCCTGGAACGGAGAAGTCGTCATGCGGGATTCCTGAGGGTTTTCCGGGATGTGCGTGCGGCCGGCTGTGCCGGAGGCGCCGGTCGCGCCCTTTCCCAAGGTTCCACGTCGCCCGGCACGACGTCAAACAGCGGATGCGGGAGCGGGACGGCCACGTCCGCGAGCGAAGCGTGACGTCCGGGATCGCGTGTCGCCAGCTTGGCCCGCAGATGTTGCCACTCGGTCTCCATCTGCCCGTTCGTCACGCGTAGGCGTTCCGTCCCTTCTGGAGCGACGATCCTCGACGTGTCGAAGCGGTAGCCGCGCAGCGCCGCTTCCGCGGCGACGGCGCGCAGGTAGTCGGCCACCGCGCGCGAGGGCGATGCGGCGGCACGGAACCGTTCCAGCTGCGGATGATGCGCGTAGCCTTTCGTGCGACCGAGCAGGACGGCTTGCGCAAGCAACGTTTCGCGCCAGAGAGCGACCAGCCCCTTGGCATCCAGATAACTGGGATGAAGGCTCCAGAGGCGCATGAAGGACGGAGCTCCGGGGCGTCGGCGATGCAGTGAAGGACGGTGGGGCGAGCGGAGCCGAAGAGGTTCCGCCCGCCTCGGGCCCGGCGTCAGTTCGCCTTGTGGATCGCGCGCTTGTCGACCGCCAGGGCCGCCTCGTGCACGGCTTCGCTCAGCGTCGGGTGCGCGTGGACGATGCGTGCGAGATCCTCGGACGAACCCTTGAATTCCATCGCGACGACGCATTCGGCGACCAGCTCCGAGACGCAGGCACCGACCAGGTGCACGCCGAGGATGCGGTCGGTGTCGGCGTGGGCGATCACCTTCACGAAGCCGGCCGGTTCGTTCATCGCGACGGCGCGGCCGATCGCGGCGAACGGGAAGCTGCCGGTCTTGTAGGGAATGCCTTCGGCCTTGCACTGCGCTTCGGTCTTGCCGACCCAGGCGATTTCCGGCTCGGTGTAGATCACCCATGGCACGGTATCGAGGTTGACATGCCCGGCCTTGCCGGCGATCAGTTCGGCCACGGCGACGCCTTCTTCCGATCCCTTGTGCGCGAGCATCGGGCCGCGTACGCAGTCGCCGATCGCCCACACGCCCTCGACGCCGGTCCAGCAATGCTCGTCGACGACCACGCGACCGCGTTCGTCGGTCTTCACGCCGGTGCCGTCGGCGAGCACGCCGTCGGTGTAGGCGCGGCGGCCGACCGCGACGAGCAGCTTGTCGACGACCAGCGACTTCTCGCCGTCCTTCGCGGCGTAGGTCAGGTGGACCTCGTCGCCCTTGATCTCGGCCTTTGACAGCTTCGCACCGAGCTCGATCTTGAGCCCCTGCTTGGCGAACTCGCGCGCAGCGGTCTTGGCGACGTCGGCATCGGCGGCGGCGAGGAAGTCCGGCAGGGCTTCGATGATCGTGACGTCGGCGCCGAGGCGCTTCCACACGCTGCCGAGCTCGAGGCCGATCACGCCGGCGCCGATCACGCCGAGGCGCTTCGGCGTCTCGCTGAAGTCGAGCGCACCGGCGTTGTCGACGATGTGCTTGCCGTCGAACTTCGCGAACGGCAGCTCGATCGGCACCGAGCCGGTGGCGAGGATGACGTTGGTCGCGGCCAGCGTCTGCTGGCTTCCGTCCGCCGCGGTCACTTCGACCTGGCGGTTCGGCAGCAGGCGGCCCTTGCCGAAGAACGGCGTGACCTTGTTCTGCTTGAACAGCAGGGCGATGCCGCCGGTGAACTGTTTGACGATCTTGTCCTTGCGGCCGACCATCGTGCCGACGTCGATCGCGGCGTCCTTCGCGCTGATGCCGTGCGCGGCGAAGGCGTGCGTCAGGTTGTGGAACTGCTTTGACGAGTCGAGCAGCGCCTTCGAGGGGATGCAGCCGACGTTGAGGCAGGTGCCGCCGAGCGCGGCCTTGCCGTCCTTGCCGGTAAACATGTCCACGCAGGCGGTCTTGAGGCCGAGCTGCGCGGCGCGGATCGCGGCGACGTAGCCGGCGGGGCCGGCACCGATGACGACGACGTCGAAGTTCTGTTCGCTCATTTCGGGCTCCACGAATTGCGTTTCTGAAGGGCGTGCCGGTTGCCGCCCGGCGTCGCCACGATGGATGGTCGCTGCGCCTCAGCCGCCGGCGGGCGGCAGCCGGGCGGCCAGCCTCTGCAGGTACGTGCCGTGTCGGGTGAAGAGCGCCTTCGCCTTCTGCATCGACGCGAAGCAGCGCTGTTCGCTCGGCTCGTGGTCTACCTCGTCGGGTGGACTCGACTCGAGTTCGAACGCGCCGATCGCACGGAACAGGGCTTCCGCGGGAGGCGACGCGACGAGCGCGCGGTACTGCACGCTGAAATCCGGGTATTCGTTGTCGCAGTAGCCCAGATCGACGTCCGACAGCGCGTCGAGCTGGACCAGGATCGCCTCGACGCGCGACCGGTCGCTTTCCTCCGGTGCCGCGACGGCGGCACCGGAGAAGCTCAACGCGGCGAGCAGCAGGGCGGCGCGCATGCTCAGAGGCCGAGCAGCATCTTGTGCGGGTTCTCGAGCTGGTTCTTGATGTCGACGAGGAACAGCACCGCGTCCTTGCCGTCGATGATGCGGTGGTCGTAGGAGACCGCCATGTACATCATCGGTCGGATGACGATCTGGCCGTTGCGGACGACCGGACGGTCCTCGATGCGATGAAGGCCGAGAATGGCCGACTGCGGCGCGTTGAGGATCGGGGTCGACATCAGCGAGCCGTAGACGCCGCCGTTGGNNAGGATCGCGCTCTGCGGCGGGTTGACGATCGGCGTCGAGAACAGCGAACCGAAGGTGCCGCCGTTGGTGATCGTGAACGTGCCGCCGGCGAGGTCGTCGAGCGTGAGGCCGCCTTCGCGCGCCTTCTTCGCGTAGGTCGCGATCGCCTTCTCGACGTCGGCGAAGCCCATGTTCTGCGCGTCGCGCAGCACCGGCGTGACCAGCCCCTTGTCGGTCGACACGGCGACGGAGATGTCCTGGTAGCCGTGATAGACGACGTCGTTGCCGTCGACCGACGCATTGATGATCGGATGGCGCTTCAGCGCCTCGGCAGCGGCCTTGACGAAGAAGCTCATGAAGCCGAGCTTGATGCCGTTCGACTTCTCGAACTGCTCGCCGAGCTCCTTGCGCATCGCCATGATCTTGCCGAGGTTGATCTCGTTGAACGAGGTCAGCATCGCGATCGAGTTCTTCGACTGCATCAGGCGCTCGGCGATCTTCGCGCGCATGCGCGTCATCGGCACGCGCTCTTCGGCGCGCGGGCCGGTGGCGATCGGTGCGGCAGGAGCGGCGGCCGGCTTGGCGGCGGCGCCGTCGTTGCGCATGAAGTTGACCAGGTCTTCCTTGGTCACGCGGCCGTCGCGGCCGGTGCCGGCGACCTGCGACGGGTCGATCTTGTTCTCGGTGGCGACGCGCTGGCCGGCCGGAGACAGGTCCGACGACTTCGCGGCGGCCGGAGCGGGAGCGGCGGCGGGCTTCGGCGCCTCGGCCTTGGCCGGTTC
>DBMH01000178.1 GCA_002297645.1 Rhodanobacteraceae bacterium UBA703
GCGCAGCGGCCGGCCGCTGCGCGAGGCGGCGTGGCCAGGCCCGCTCCCGAGCGCGGTGTCGAGTCGAACCTCGACCCCAACTACACCTTCGAGACCTTCGTCGAGGGCAAGTCGAACCAGCTCGGCAAGGCCGCCGCGATGCAGGTCGCGCAGAACCCGGGGCGGGCCTACAACCCGTTGCTGCTCTACGGCGGCACCGGTCTCGGCAAGACGCACCTGATGCATGCCGCAGGCAACCTGATGCGCGCGAACAAGCCCGACGTGAAGGTGCTGTACCTGCGTTCGGAGCAGTTCGTCAGCGGCATGGTGCGCGCGCTGCAGCAGAAGAACATGGACGACTTCAAGCGCCGCTTCCGTTCGGTGGACGCGCTGCTGATCGACGACATCCAGTTCTTCGCCGGCAAGAACACGACGCAGGAAGAGTTTTTCCACACCTTCAACGCGCTGTTCGAGGGCAAGCAGCAGATCATCCTGACCTGCGACCGCTATCCGAAGGAAGTCGACAACCTGGAACCGCGCCTGAAGTCGCGCCTGGGCTGGGGCCTCAGCGTGGCGATCGAACCGCCGGACTTCGAGACGCGCGCCGCGATCGTGCTGTCGAAGGCACAAGCGAAGGGCGTCGAGCTGCCCGAGGAAGTCGCCACGTTGATGGCCAAGCGCATGCGCTCGAACGTGCGCGATCTCGAGGGCGCGCTGAACACGCTGGTCGCTCGCGCGAACTTCGAGGGACGCCGCATCACGACCGAATTCGCCCAGGAAACCCTGCGCGATCTGCTCACGGTACATGCCCAGGCGATCACGATCCCTAACATCCAGAAGACCGTGGCAGACTACTACCAGCTGCGTCTGACGGACCTGCTGTCGGCCAAACGCAGCCGTTCGATCGCACGGCCGCGGCAGATGGCGATGGCCCTGGCGAAGGAACTGACCGAGCACAGCCTGCCGGAAATCGGCGACGCGTTCGGCGGTCGGGACCACACCACGGTGCTGCACGCCTGCCGCACGATTCGCGACCTGCGCGAAACGGACGGGAAACTGCGCCAGGATTGGGAAAAGCTGTTGAGGACGCTGACCGAGTGAACAAGCGGTGGGAACAGCGCGGGCCTGCCTGTGGAAAACTTGTGCGGCAAATCGGCACCTGAAATTATCCACAGATGTTCCACAGCGAGCCGCATCGGTTCTCCAACGCAAGTTTCACGTGCAAGTTACTGAAAGAACGAATAAAAGCGGCGTCTTTCCTGTTTTGCACAGGCACTACTAAAACCAATCCTTCCACAAAACAAAGAAACTAGAGACAGGGACCGGAAGACATGCGATTCAGCATCCAGCGAGAAGCATTCCTGAAGCGGCTGCAACACGTCGTCGGCGTGGTGGAACGCCGGCAGACCTTGCCGGTGCTGGCCAATCTTCTGTTCGTCGTTGACGACAACGGCGTTTCGCTGACGGGTACCGATCTGGAGGTCGAGATGATCGCCCGCACGGAAGCGGACGATCTCGTGGCCGGTGAAGTCACGATCCCGGCACGGAAGCTGTTCGACATCTGCCGCGCGCTCCCGGATGGCACGCGCATCAAGCTGGAACAGAACGGCGAACGGGTCACTGTCAGCGCCGGGCGCAGCCGCTTCACGCTGGCGACCTTGCCGGCCACGGAATTTCCGGTCATCGACAATATCGACGTCGTCGAACGCGTGGCCTTGCCGGAAGCGACGCTGAAGGAGCTGATGGAACGCACCGGTTTCGCCATGGCGCACCAGGACGTCCGTTACTACCTCAACGGCATGCTGCTCGACCTGCGGGAAAACTCGCTGCGTTGCGTGGCGACCGATGGACATCGCCTGGCCCTGGCAGAGACGCAGATCGAAACCAAGGTCGCTGCCGCGCGCCAGGTCATCGTCCCGCGCAAGGGCATCAACGAGCTGCAGGGCTTGTTCGAAAGCGGTGAGGGGCAAGTGGAACTGGAGTTCGCGCGAAACCACCTGCGAGTGCGTCGTGGCGACGTCACGTTCACGTCGAAGCTCATCGACGGCCGTTTCCCGGACTACGAGGCCGTCATTCCGATCGGTGCCGACAAGGAAGTGCGGGTACAGCGCGACGACCTGCGTTCGGCGCTGCAGCGCGCGGCGATCCTTTCGAACGAGAAGTATCGCGGCGTGAAGCTGGAAGTCGGACCGAATCGCCTGCGCATCGTCGCGCACAATCCGGAGCAGGAAGAGGCGGTCGAGGAGGTCGAGGCCCATACGGGTGTCGCCGAGCTCAGTGTCGGCTTCAATGTGAATTACCTGCTGGACGCACTGGGCGCGATCGGCAGCGACGAGGTCCTGCTCTGCCTGCGTGACGGCCAGTCGAGCTGCCTGATGCGCAAGCCCGAGTCCGACGAGACGCGCCACGTCATCATGCCGCTGAGGCTCTGACCGTCCGGAAGCCGGTGACGCGATGGTGCGTCACCGGTCGGCACGGCGCTGACGGGATCCGTCCGTGCATCTTCGACATCTTCGTATCGAGAACCTGCGCCTGATCGAGGCGCTGGATCTGGAACTCTCTCCCGGCTGGAACGTATTCACGGGCGCCAACGGCGCCGGCAAGACCAGCCTTCTCGAAGCCGCTTTCCTGCTTTCGCATGGCCGCTCCTTCCGCGGCGCAGGACGTGACGCGCTATCGCGTCTGGGCAGCGGGGGCTACACCGTCTACGGGGAGCTCGCAAAGCGCTCGTCCTCGCCGGTGCACGTGGGCATTGCCCGTGTCGGCGGGCGCACCGAGACACGCCTGAATCGCGAGCCGGTGCCGATCGGCGAATTGATGCGCCACACCGCGGTGCTGTGTTTCGAGCCCGGCTCGCACGAACTGATCGCCGGACCCTCGGAAGGGCGTCGACGCTTCCTGGATTGGGGAGTGTTCCACGTGGAACATTCCTTCCTGGCCGAATGGCGGCGCTATCAGCGTGCGCTGCGCCAACGCAATGCGCTGTTGCGATCGACCTCGTTCGATCCCGACAGCATGGCGGCGTGGGACAGGGAGCTGTCACTTGCCGCCGAACCTTTGACGCTCATGCGTCGCGCGTACTTCGACGCGCTGCAGCCGCATCTCGGCGCGACGTCGCACGAGTTGCTTTCCGAACTGGGCGAGCCGCGGATCCAATTCCAGCCCGGTTTCGACGCGGATCGCCCCTTGGACGAGTTGTTGGCCGTCCAGCGCGACCGGGACCGGGCGCGAGGACATACCGGGTCGGGGCCGCATCGCGCCGACTGGTCCGTGGTGTTCGAGGCCGCTCCACGGCGGGAGCATCTGTCCCGAGGTCAGGAAAAGCTTTGCGCTTTCGCCTGCACGATGGCACAGGCCCGCTTGTACGCCGATCGGGCAGGGGAATGGCCGGTCATCGGCATCGACGATCTGGCCGCTGAAGTGGATGCCGAGCACCAGCGCCGCATGCTCGATGTCCTGGCGACGACCGGAGCGCAGATTCTCGTGACCGGTACCGAGCCATTGCCCGCGCTCTCCGGGCGGGACCATGCCCTTACGATGTTCCACGTGGAACAAGGGCGGGTGACGAGGCTGCTATAATCCGTTGATTCACGGACTTTCCCGCGCATTTCGCGCGCCGCAGGGCGCGTGCCGGAGCCTCATGAACGACCAATACGATTCCAGCAAGATCAAGGTACTGAAAGGCCTCGAGGCCGTGCGGAAGCGGCCTGGGATGTACATCGGCGACACCGATGACGGTACCGGCCTGCATCACATGGTGTTCGAGGTCGTCGACAACTCGATCGACGAGGCCTTGGCCGGCTACTGCGACCACGTCGTCGTGACCCTCCACTCGGACGGCTCGGCCAGCGTCGCCGACAACGGTCGCGGCATTCCGGTCGGGATCCAGGAAGACGAAGGGCGTTCCGCGGCCGAGGTCGTGATGACCGTGCTGCACGCCGGCGGCAAGTTCGACGACAACAGCTACAAGGTCTCCGGCGGCCTGCACGGCGTCGGCGTTTCGGTGGTCAACGCGCTGTCGGACCATCTCTGGCTGACGATCTACCGCGACGGCAACGAGCACCAGCAGGAATACGCCGACGGCGAGCCCCTGTATCCGCTCAAGGTCGTCGGACCGTCGACGAAGCGCGGCACGACGGTACGCTTCCACCCGAGCGGCCAGACGTTCTCGAACATCGAGTTCCACTACGACGTGCTGGCCAAGCGCCTGCGCGAGCTGTCGTTCCTCAATTCCGGCGTCAAGATCGAGCTGGTCGACGAACGCGCGGACCGCCGCGACGTGTTCGAGTACGAGGGAGGCATCCGTTCCTTCGTCGAGCATCTGGCCCAGCTCAAGACGCCGCTGCATCCGAAGGTCATCAGCTTCTCGGCGCAGAACGAAGGCACGACGGTCGACGTCGCGATGCAGTGGACCGACGCCTACCAGGAAACGGTCTTCTGCTTCACCAACAACATCCCGCAGCGCGACGGTGGCACGCACCTGGCCGGTTTCCGCGGCGCGCTGACCCGGACGATCTCCAACTACATCGAGGCGGCCGGCCTGCAGAAGACGGCCAAGGTCGCGCTCTCCGGCGACGACATGCGCGAAGGCCTGATCGCGGTGCTGTCGGTCAAGGTGCCGGACCCGAAGTTCTCCTCGCAGACTAAGGACAAGCTGGTCTCGAGCGAGGTCAAGGGCATCGTCGAAGGCATCGTCAACCAGAAGCTCGAAGAGTTCCTGCTCGAGAATCCGAACGAGGCCCGCTCCATCGCGGCCAAGGTGGTCGACGCCGCCCGCGCCCGCGAGGCCGCGCGCAAGGCCCGCGAGATGACGCGTCGCAAGGGCGCACTCGACATCGCAGGCCTGCCCGGCAAGCTGGCCGACTGCTCCGAGAAGGATCCCGCGCTGTCGGAACTCTTCATCGTCGAGGGCGACTCGGCGGGAGGCTCGGCCAAGCAGGGCAGGAACCGCAAGAACCAGGCAATCCTGCCGCTCAAGGGCAAGATCCTGAACGTCGAGCGCGCCCGCTTCGATCGCATGCTGAGTTCGGCCGAAGTCGGCACGCTGATCACGGCGCTCGGCACCGGCATCGGCAAGGACGAGTTCAACGTCGACAAGCTGCGCTACCACCGCATCATCATCATGACCGACGCGGACGTGGACGGCTCGCACATCCGTACGCTGCTGCTGACGTTCTTCTATCGCCAGATGCCCGAGCTCATCGAACGCGGCCACGTCTACATCGGCCTGCCGCCGCTGTACAAGCTGAAGCAGGGCAAGCAGGAGCTGTACCTGAAGGACGACGCGGCCCTGAATGCCTACCTGATCTCGAGCGCGGTCGACGGTGCGGAACTGGCCTATGCGCCCGACGTGCCGGCCATCAGCGGTGCCGGTCTCGAGAAGCTCATGGCCGCGTATCGCAGCGCGCTGGACCAGATCGAGCGGCTCGGTTTCCGCTTCGATCCCTCGCTGCTGCACGCCTTGCTCGACGCACCGCTGGCGCCGGAGGCGTGGGACGATCCGGCTACGCTGGACGCCTGGGTCGCACGCCTGCAGACGTCCCTGTCCGCTTCCGGCCTCGGCCGGCCGCGCTACGCCTTGAGCATCCAGCCGGCCACGGCCGAGCAGGGTGCCGCGCTTGTCGTGGAACGCGACCAGCACGGCCTGCGCCATACGCAGACGCTGCCGGCGACGTTCCTCGTGGCACCGGAATTCCGGCCGCTCGTGGACGCTGCTGCTCAGATCGCCGGCCTCGTCCAGCCCGGTGCCGTGGTGCGCCGCGGAAACAGGTCGCAGTCCGTTTCGAGCTTTTCGCGTGCCTACGAATGGCTCATGGAAGAAGCCAAGCGTGGCCGCACGATCCAGCGCTTCAAGGGCCTCGGCGAAATGAATCCGGACCAGCTGTGGGAGACCACGGTGAATCCGGATACGCGTCGTTTGCTGCAGGTCAGCATCGAGGACGCGGTCGCCGCCGACCAGATCTTCTCGACGCTGATGGGCGACGTGGTCGAGCCGCGCCGCGAATTCATCGAACAGAACGCCTTGCGCGTGGCCAATCTGGACGTTTGAGGTCGTTGTCCGGGCCGACGCGGGAAGCGATTCCGCGCCAGGACCCGGATGAAAAAAAAGATAGGAAAGACAAGGATGTTGCGGTGCACCACAAGGCGGTGCGGGACGCGCTTGTACTCGTCGTTGTGACGGGGTTAACCTCTGCGGCCTTTTCCGCCGCGCCCGTGACTGCGACGGTCTTCGTATGTGTCTCTCGAGGTGATCCCATGAAGCTCTCGAAATGGATTCCCGCCGCGATCTGCGCTCTCGGTCTGGTCATGGCCGGAGGCAGTGCGTTCGCCAAGGACGCCAAGAAGGCGAACGATTATCCGAACGCTACGCGACAGGAGCCGAAGCCGGACATGTCGTCGGGCGAGCAGCGCGACCTGGGCAAGGCGGCCGACCTCGTCAGCGACGGCAAGGGCGAGCAGGCGCAGCCGCTCGTCGAGAAGGTTCTCTCCAACTCGCGCGCCAGCAAGTACGGTTCCTCATTTGCCCACCAGTTGCTCGGCCAGATCTACTACGATCAGGACAAGAGCTCCGAGGCCCTCGCCGAGTACCAGAAGGCGATCGAATCCAACGGCCTGCCCAACGCGCAGCACTTCTCGATCCTGTACAACATCGCCCAGCTCCAGCTTCAGGATGAGAAGTACCAGGAAGCGCTGGCGACGCTCGACCAGTGGGAAAAGCTGACCGGCAAGCAGACGGCGGAAGAGCTCGCCGCCAAGGCCAACATCTACTACCGCCTCGACCAGTTCCAGCCCGCCATCGACACGATGAAGAAGGCGTTGTCGATGACCGACAAGCCGAGCGACAGCTGGACCCAGATCCTGATGGCGAGCTACTTCGAGCTCAACCAGTACGATCAGGCTGCGCAGATCGTGCAGGAACAGCTCGCCAAGGATCCGAACAACAAGAAGCTGCTCAACCAGCTCGGTACGATCTACATCCAGGCCGACAAGCCGCAGAAGGCGCTCGACCTGATGGCCGACGCGAAGAGCAAGGGCCTGATCAGCACCAGCGACGACTACCTGCAGCTCGCCAAGCTGTATGCCTCCGCCGACAAGCCGAAGGACGCTGCCGCGACGCTGAAGGAAGGCTTCTCGAAGAACATCGTCCAGCCGTCCTTCGATTCCTACAAGCTGCTCGGCGACGTCTGCAGCCAGGCCGAGGACGACG
Organism: Rhodanobacteraceae bacterium UBA703; assembly: GCA_002297645.1. Classification (GTDB taxonomy): domain Bacteria; phylum Pseudomonadota; class Gammaproteobacteria; order Xanthomonadales; family Rhodanobacteraceae; genus Dokdonella_A. Next base: position 7,187 of record DBMH01000178.1, read on the forward strand.
CCTGTTCGCTCGACGCCTACGGCAAGGCTTCGCCGATGGCGAAGGACGGCAACGTCGACTTCCAGCTCGGCTACCTGCTGTTCTACTCGGACAAGTCCAAGGAAGCCGTCGATGCGCTGACCCGCGCGATCTCCCGCGGCAGCCTGCGGCAGGAAGGCGAGGCCTACCTGCTGCGCGGCGACGCCGAGAACGATCTCGACCAGGGCGCCGCGGCGATGGCCGACTGGCAGAAGGCGCTGGGTTATCCGAGCACCAAGAGCATGGCCGAACAGCGCATCAAGGCCGTCAAGGGCGGTGTGAAGATCAACCGCTCGACCAAGAAGAAAACGAAGTAAGGAAGGGGGCGCGGAGTCGGGCGTCCGCCATGCCACAGGGAAATGCAGCGCGTCGAAAGGCGCCGACAGGGATGGCGGACGAGGCTCGAACGACGAGCGGCCGGAGCGCCTGCAAAAGCGCAATGGCGGCATCGCCGCGCCGGGTAATACAACGCAATATCGTGTGGTATCCAACGATCAGCACGCGCTTGTCGTAATGGCATCGGGTGTTGTACCGTGCTCAGCTTCGTCGCTCGAAACCGCATCGGTTCGGACGATGGAAACGAAAGACGAAACGTCGTCGGAAAGCCGCTAAAGACTCACTGGTCAAATACTGATGGCAGACAATTACCAATCGCGCGGCGACTCCTCTTTCAGTTGGCGACGTGTCACGGCGTTCACTTGCGCATTCGCGCTGCACGCCTTTGCTTTCGCCGTGATGATGACGCCGGTGGCGCCGCCGCCGCCGAAGGACAAAGTGGTAGACCGGAAGGTGCTGGTCGAGTTCATCGAACCGCCGCCGCCGCCGCCGCCGC
>DBMH01000167.1 GCA_002297645.1 Rhodanobacteraceae bacterium UBA703
GCGCGCCCGCTCAGGGCGGTGATCGCGGCGAGGGCCGGCGAGCGCCGTCGCGACCCGGCCCGCTCGGGGTGCGGCGCGGCGGATTCCATCCCTACCAGCCAGGGGGAAAACGGGTGGTCGAAAAGCAGGCCGAGTCGCCGCTGATGCAGAAGCTGCTCGAGCGCATCGTGCGGTCGCCGCAACATCTGCTGGCGCTGGAAACGACGAACGTCGCCGAAATGCTCGCGCAGATGCGCATGCTCGCCATGCGCGGGGGCACCTCGATCTACGTCTGGGATCCCGAGAACGGAATCGATTCGCTGCGTGAGAGCGGGCTGCACGTGCCGGGCTCCAAGCGCATCGGCGACGCCTTGCGCTACGTGTTGCAGAGCACGCATTTCGGGATCTACCTGTTCGTCGACTTCGCCGAGCACCTGAGACCCGTCGACACCGTGCTGCTGCGACGCATTTCGCGAATGCAGACCGCGAACCAGCGCAAGCTGGTCTTCGTCGGCCACGGTTTCGAATTGCCGGAGGAACTGGAAGGAATGTTCGAGCGGATTGCGGCGCAGGGGCGCGAGCGGCCGCGACTCAAGCTGCGCGACGGGCGCTGGGTCGAGTGACGATCGTCGCGGAAAACAGCGCCGCCTTGATCGTCGCGAGCGATCGCGACGATCGCCGCCTGCTGTTCGACTCCCTCGACGCCCAGGGCTTCGACGCGATCTATTCCGCGCGGGACCTGGTGCAGGCGCGCGGCTTCCTGCAGCAGGATCCGCAGATCGAGCTGGTCCTGCTGGAATTCCACGGCGAGGCGATCGATGCGCTCGCCTTCTGCGGCGAGTTGCGCCAGTACCGGCCCGGAGCGCCGGTGTCCATCATCGGATTGCTGGCCGATCCCGGAGGCGCGTCGCGTTGGCGCCGTGGCGGCGATCCGCCCGGCGTGGTCGACTGGATCGCCCTGCCGGCGGTGGTCGACGATGCGCGACGCCGGATCCGCACGGCCATGTCGGCCCGCGGGCAGCGGCCGGCCGCCAGCGCCGCCAGCGGCGTGGATCGCTACCAGTTCGCGTTCGATGGCAGCCTCGACGAACTGGCGGTCGTGGATCCGGTCACGGGACGCATCCTGGACGTCAACACGACCTTCCTGCAGCGCTCGGGCTATTCGCGCGCGCAACTGCTCGCAAGCGCAATCGACGGATTCGACTTCGCGCTGTCGCCGGAGCGGCGTACCGAAATGAACGCCACGCTGTCGCGCGAAGGCGTGGTCTATCTGCGCGGGCGCAAGCCGCGTGCGGACGGGACGACCTATGCGGTCGACCTCCATGTGCGGTTGGCGGTACAGGACGGCCGCCTCGTGCATTTCTACCTGTTCCGCGAACTCGGCGAGCTTGGCCGCTACCAGGACGCCCTGCGTGCATTGGGTCGCCTCACCGCCGGCGGCGATTTCGATGCAGCCGCGCAAGCGATCGTCGACTGGCTCGAACTGGATTTCCTCGCGCTGGTGGAGGCCCTGCCGGAGCACGTCGGCGAGATCCAGCCGCTGGCGATGTACCACCGCTTCGGCGTCCCGGACCACATGCCGGATCCGCTGCGGCAGATGAGCGTTCGGCGCGTGCTGGCGGGACGGGAGATGCTGCTGATTTCCGAGGCCTGGCGCGACGCCGGCAACGACGCGTTCGTGCGCGACCGGCATTTCGAATGCCTGATCGGCCTGCCGCTGGTCGGCGAACGCCGCACCGTGCTCGGCGCGCTGCTTCTGGCGCGGCGCGAGCCGCTGGAAGCGGGCGATGCGGCCATCGAGGCGCTGCGCGTGTTCGCCCATGCGCTGGCGACGCAGCTCGAATTGCGCCGAGCCCGCGAGCAGGGGCGCGTGACGGGACTGATGGACCCGCTGACCGGCCTGCCGAACCGCCTTCTGTTCAACGATCGACTGGGCTCGGCGATTCACGAGGCGCACCGCAGCAGCGAGATGTTCGCGGTGATGTTCGTCGACCTCGACCGCTTCAAGACGATCAACGATTCGCTCGGGCACCAGGTCGGCGACCAGGTGCTCGTGGCGGTGGCCAAGCGGCTGCGCGCGAGCGTACGGGCTTCGGACACGGTGGCGCGCTACGCCGGCGACGAGTTCACGCTGATTCTCCGGCACATCACCCAGCGCGAGGACGTCGAGCGCATCGCGGAGAAGGTGGTGCGGGCGATGGAGGCGCCGCTGGCGCTGGCTGGCGGGCTCGAACTCAGCATCACCGCGTCGCTCGGCCTCAGTTTCTATCCGGACGACGCCACCGACGCCGAGCGCCTGCTGAAGTACGCCGATGTGGCGATGTACTCGGTCAAGGGCATGGGCCGCAACAACTTCCAGGCCTACGTCGCGGTCCCGGAGGAGTCGCACCAGCAGCGCCTGGCGCTGGAGGCGAAGCTGCGCCAGGCGGAGAAGAACGGCGAACTGCGCGTCTTCTACCAGCCACAGATCGACTGCCGCAGCGAGGACATCGTCGGCATGGAGGCGCTGCTGCGCTGGGAACACCCGGAGCTGGGCATGATCAGCCCCGGATTCTTCGTGCCGCTGGCGGAGGAGTCCGGCCTGATCGTGTCGATCGGCGAATGGGTCCTGCGCGCGGCCTGCCGCGATGCGCGCCGCTGGCAGACGCGTTACGGGTTGCCACTGCGGATCAGCGTGAACCTGTCGCCGCTGCAACTGCGGCAGCCCGGCCTGGTCGCCCTGGTCGAGTCCGTGCTCGAGGAGACGGGGCTCGACCCGAAGCTGCTCGACCTGGAGGTGACCGAGAGCATCAGCATGAAGACGATTCCGCGGCTGCTGGAAACCCTGCACGCGCTGCGCGAGCTCGGCTGTTCGATCTCGATCGACGATTTCGGTACCGGGCAGGCCTCGCTGGACTACCTGCGCCGCTTTCCGGCCGACCGCATCAAGATCGACCAGGGATTCGTCCGCAACATCGGCGTCGATCCCGACGACGAGGCGATCGTGCAGGCGACCATCGCGATGGCCCACAATCTCAACCGCGAGGTCGTTGCGGAGGGGGTCGAGATCGAGCAGCATCTGGAATTCCTGCGCGAGCAGGGCTGCGAGGTAGTGCAGGGGTTCCTGTTTTGCCGCCCCTTGCCGGCGGCGAGCTTCGACAACCTGCTGCAGGAGCGCGAACGCATGCTCGGGGGGCGCACGCCGTCCCCCTTCCTGGCCTAGTTGAGGAGTCCGCGGCGGCCCTCATCTTGTTGCATCGAGCAATGAACTAATTTCGTCGACACCGGTCTAGCGGAGACATGCCTGACCGAGTCGGCACCGAAGGAGATCGGCCCGGATGGGCGAAAGCGACGTGGATCAGGCGCTGGTCGAGCGCGTGCAGAATGGCGACAAGCGCGCATTCGACTTGCTGGTCAGGAAGTATCAACACAAGCTGGTCAGCGTCATCTCGCGCTACGTCAACGACTGGAGCGAGTGCCAGGACGTGGCCCAGGAGGCGTTCGTGCGCGCGTATCGCGCGATCGGCTCCTTCCGCGGCGATGCGCAGTTCTATACCTGGATGTACAAGATCGCGATCAACACCGCCAAGAACTACCTGGTTTCGCAAGGTCGGCGGCCGCCGACCGAGGACGTGGCCGTCGAAGACGCCGTCCTGTTCGACGGCGCCACGCGCCTGCACGAATCGGCGACGCCCGAGCGCGAACTCATGCGCCAGGAAATTGAACGAACCGTGTTCGCGACTGTCGAAGCCCTGCCGGAAGACCTGAGGACCGCGATCACGCTGCGCGAAGTGGACGGCCTCAGTTACGAAGAAATCGCGGAAGCGATGAACTGCCCGATCGGTACGGTCAGGTCCCGCATTTTCCGCGCCCGCGAGGCGATCGACGAACAGTTGCGCCCGCTGCTGTCGGAAGGAAACAAGAAGCCATGAACCAGACGATCAACGAGCAATTGTCGGCCTTGATGGATGGCGAGCTGGAGCGCGACCAGACGCGTTTCCTGCTCAAGCGCATGGACGGCGACTCCGACCTGTCGCAGCGGTGGGCGCGCTATCACGTCGTGCGCCAGACCCTGCGCCGCCAGGAGATCGTTTTCGCGACGGGATTCGTCGATCGCGTGATGGGCGCGATCGAGGCCGAGCCTGCCCGCCATGCCTACTCCCGCCACGCCTGGATGCGCTGGGGGGCGGGCGGGGCGATCGCGGCCTCGGTTGCCGCTGCGGCGCTGATGCTGGTGCAGCCGCAGCAGGCCGGTCCCGGTCCGGCGGTTGCGTCGAAGAGCGGTGGTTCGGATGTGCCGCAGATCGCGGCCATCCCTTCTCGGACCTCGCCGGCAGCGGTCACCGTGTCGGCGCCGGCTACGTCAACCTTCCGTCCGCCGCTGCTTGCACCCAATGCGCCGATCGAGACCGCTCCCGCCAGTTTCGGCAGTGACCTCGTCCAGCCGATGGCGACCGACCCTCGCTTGCAGTCCTACTTGATTCGGCACTACCAGGCAATGGGCGCCTCTGGGCAAACGGCGGTCGTGCCTTACGTTTTGCTTGCCGTGCCGCAGCGGGATTCCGCTCCGCAAGCAGCCGAGCCGACGGTCCAGAACCGTTGACCGGTGTTTTCGCTTTCTTGTCCGTCGAGTGTCGGCTTCCCCGGTGGAATCTAGAAGAGTGGTGAGCGGGAAAGCAGCGGCGACGCTGGCGCGCCTGTTCGTGTTGGTCGCATGTGGGCTCCCCGTCGCGAGCGCCTGGGCGCAGAGCGAGGCGGTCGGCCTGCTCCGCTCCATGACGGGGGCGTTGCGGACGCTGGATTACCAAGGTTCGTTCGTCTACGAACACAACGGTGGTATAGATGCCCTGCGCATCTTCCACGAGGGCGGCAAGAACGAGCGAGAGCGCTTGACGAGCCTCAATGGTCCCCGCAGCGAGGTGATGAGGGAGGAGGACCTGATCACCTGCACGCAGGCCGACGGTACGGTTGCGGTCTTTCCGAACCATTCCGACTCGCGTTTGCTGCCCCTGGTACCTCGGCGATTGGCGCTGTCGACGATGTACGAAGCGAGCACAGGAGGCGAGGATCGCGTTGCGGGCTATCGTGCGCGCATCGTGGACATTCTCCCGCAAGACGGCTATCGCTACGGATACCGCCTTTGGCTGGAGACGGGTTCCAGCCTGCCGTTGCGCGTGGCGATGATGGATTCGGGGCGGCGTGTCCTGGAACAGTTCATGTTCGTCTCGATCGACATCCATGTCCGCCCCAATGCCGGCGACCTGCTCGCGAGTACGAGTGCCGGCTCCGCCCGTGTGCCGGACGAAGTAGCTCTCACCACACCGCCGCGTTGGCGCATAGCCGATCCCCCCCCGGGATTTTCCTACGTTGCCGGCTATCGCCCCGCCCTGGCGCCAACGCAATCCGAGCACTACGTATACGGGGATGGCATCGCCAATGTATCGGTGTACGTCGAGCCCGCTGATTCGCATCAAGTGACAGCCCCGGACGCGACAATGTCGCGCGGGGCGCTGAACGTCTACTCGCACAGCGACGGCGAATGGCGCATTACCGTGCTCGGCGACGTCCCGCGAGCGACCGTGCAGCGCATGGCCCGCTCGCTGCAGCCCGCCGCACAGGCGCCGGCGGTTCGCTGAAGACAAACTGAAATGGGGCGCGCGGCTGCGCATCGCTCAGGAACTTTGGACGACGGGCCTTCGTCAAACCGCTCGCATCCGGACCGCCGGGTCGACATTGGCGATCCGTTTCGATCAACAGGGAAACAGAGGTAATGCCATGACACATCTGAGGAGCGGGACGCTCTCCCGCTGGTTCTGCGCGGCAATCGTGACCTGCGTGCTCGCCGTGCCCGCGGTGGCGGCCGACCTGCCGGACTTCACCGGCCTCGTGGAGAAGTACGGACCCGCCGTGGTCAACGTCCAGGCCAGCGGCAATCCGGATTCGCAATCGGACCAGGACGCCGCCGGGCCGGACGCCCAGGACGTGCCGGAGATCTTCCGCCGTTTCTTCGGCCCGGTGCCGCGGCCGCGCGGAGGCGAGCGCGTGTCGATGGGGTCCGGCTTCATCCTCTCGCAGGACGGCTACGTGTTGACCAACAACCACGTCGTGGACGGCGCGGACACCGTCACCGTGCGCCTGTCCGATCGCCGCGAACTCGACGCCAAGGTCGTCGGCACCGACGCGCAGTACGACATCGCGCTGCTGAAGATCGACGCAACCGGGTTGCCGGCGGTCGCGATCGGCGATTCGAAGACGGTGAAGGCGGGACAGTGGATGGTGGCGATCGGCTCGCCGTTCGGCTTCGACCATTCGGTCACCGCCGGCATCGTCAGTGCCGTCGGGCGGAACTTCGGCGGTGTCGACCAGCAGTACGTGCCCTTCATCCAGACCGATGTGCCGATCAACCGCGGCAACTCGGGCGGTCCGCTGTTCAATCTCTCGGGGCAGGTCGTCGGCATCAATTCGCAGATTTTCTCCAACACCGGCGGCTTCATGGGCGTGTCGTTCGCGATCCCGATCGACATTGCGATGACCGCCGTCGATCAGATCAAGGCGCACGGTCGCGTGACGCGAGGCATGATTGGGGTTCAGATCCAGAGCGTCGACCGCGACAAGGCGAAGGCGCTCGGTCTGCCGCGTGGTGGCGGAGCCCTGGTCAACCAGGTCACCCCGGGCGGCGCGGCCGACAAGGCCGGCGTGCAGCTCGGCGACGTGATCCTCTCGTTTGCCGGCCAGGACATCGTGACATCCGCCGATCTGCCGCCGATGGTCGGGTCGACCAAGCCGGGAACGAAGGCCGACCTGAGCATCTGGCGCGACGGCAAGACCTTGACGGTCCCGGTCACGGTCGGTGAACAGCCTGCCGACGGGAAGTCGCTGGCGAACGCCCGCGCCGGCGGTAGTGCGACGGCTGCCAATCCGCTCGGCATCGTCGTGGAAGAGCTGAGCGCCGAACAGCGCAAGCAGCTCGGCATCGAGGGCAACGACGGCGTGGTCGTCACCCGCATCAACGGTGCCGGCGCGCGCCGATCCGGTCTTGCCCCGGGCGACGTGATCCTGATGGTGGGGCGCAAGTCGGTGAAGTCCGTGGCGGACTTCAACGCGGCGACCAAGGACGCCAAGCCGGGCGACGCGGTCATGCTGCTGGCTCGTCGTGGCGAGCAGACCCAGTTCCTGGCCGTGACCGTGCCGAAGGCGAAGGACGGTTGATCCATCGGACCCGGACCGGGACCGTCCAATCGGCGAATGACATGAACGGGGCCAATTGGCCCCGTTCGTGCATCCGGACGCGTAAGTCGCCACGGATTCTGCGATAATCCGGCGATTGTGCCCACCGCCGGCTGCCGGCCTCTGCCAACCCGATGCAACACATCCGCAATTTCTCGATCATCGCCCACGTAGACCACGGCAAATCCACGCTCGCCGACCGCATCATCCAGATCTGCGGCGGCCTGACCGAGCGCGAGATGGAAGCCCAGGTGCTCGACAACAACCCGATCGAGCGCGAGCGCGGCATCACGATCAAGGCGCAGTCGGTGTCGCTGCCGTACAAGGCACGCGACGGCCAGACCTATCAGCTCAATTTCATCGACACGCCGGGACACGTCGACTTCAGCTACGAGGTCAGCCGCTCGCTGGCCGCCTGCGAAGGCGCGCTGCTCGTCGTCGATGCGGCACAGGGCGTCGAAGCCCAGTCCGTGGCGAACTGCTACACCGCCGTCGAGATGGGGCTGGAAGTCGTTCCGGTCCTCAACAAGATCGACCTGCCGACGGCCGACGTCGATCGCGTCAAGGAAGAGATCGAGGCCGTCATCGGCATCGACGCCGCCGATGCCGTGGCGATCAGCGCCAAGACCGGCCTCAACGTCGTCGAGGTTCTCGAGGCGATCGTCGCACGCATTCCGCCACCGAAGCCGCGCGACACCGACAGGTTGCAGGCGCTGATCATCGACTCGTGGTTCGACAACTATCTCGGCGTCGTCTCGCTGGTGCGCGTGATGCAGGGCGAGATCCGGCCGAAGGACAAGCTGCTGGTGATGTCCACCGGTCGCGCGCACGAGGTTGATTCGGTCGGCGTGTTCACGCCCAAGCGCCTGGTCAAGGATGCGCTCAAGGCGGGCGAGGTCGGCTGGCTCACGGCGTCGATCAAGGACGTGCACGGCGCCCCCGTCGGCGACACGCTGACCCATGCCGGCAAGCCGGCCGAGAAGCCGCTGCCGGGATTCCAGCAGATGCAGCCGCGCGTGTTCGCCGGTCTGTTTCCGGTGGACGCCGACGACTACCCCGATCTGCGCGAGGCGCTGGAAAAACTGAGACTGAACGACGCCGCGCTCGCATTCGAGCCGGAATCGTCGGAGGCGATGGGTTTCGGTTTCCGTTGCGGCTTCCTCGGCCTGCTGCACATGGAGATCATCCAGGAGCGGCTCGAGCGCGAATACGATCTCGATCTCGTCACGACCGCACCGACGGTCGTCTACGAGGTATTGAAGAGCGACGGCGAGGTGGTCTCGCTCGACAACCCGGCCAAGCTGCCGCCGCTGCCGATGATCGAGGAGATCCGCGAGCCGATCATCGTGGCCAACATCCTGACTCCGCCCGACCACATCGGTGCCGTCATCAAGCTGTGCGAGGAAAAGCGCGGCGTCCAGCGCTCGATCCAGTACCTGGCCAGCCAGGTGCAGATCAGCTACGAGCTGCCGCTGGCCGAGGTCGTGCTCGACTTCTTCGACAAGCTGAAGTCGGTTTCGCGCGGCTACGCCTCGATGGACTATCACTTCGAGCGCTTCCAGGCGGCGCCGCTGGTCCGCGTGGACGTACTGGTCAACGGCGACCGCGTCGACGCCCTCTCGTTGATCCTGCATCGCTCCAGCGCCGACCGGCGCGGCCGCGATCTGGTCGAGAAGATGAGGGAGCTGATTCCGCGCCAGCAGTTCGACGTCGCGATCCAGGCCGCGATCGGCGCGCAGATCATCGCGCGCTCGACGGTCAAGGCGCTGCGGAAGAACGTGCTGGCCAAGTGCTACGGCGGCGACATCACGCGCAAACGCAAACTGCTCGAGAAGCAGAAGGAAGGCAAGAAGCGCATGAAGCAGGTCGGCAGCGTGGAGATTCCGCAGGAAGCGTTCCTTGCGGTCCTGCAGATGGACAACAAGTAGCCGGGACCGGGAGCCGGGAATGCCCCGCCTCCCGATTTCCGTTCTCGAAAGGAAGGCACGATGAATTTCGATTTCGCCCTGTTGCTGGTCGTCCTGACCGCCGTTTCCGGCGTGGTGTGGGCGCTCGACCGTCTTTTCCTCGCACCGGCCCGCGCGAAGCGCGCGCACGCGTTCGAGGCGATGACGGCGTTGTCCCAGGAGGAGCGCGAGGCGCGTTCGCGCAATGCGCAGCGCGAACCGGTCGTGGTCGAGTACGCCCGCTCGTTCTTCCCGGTGCTGTTCGTGATCCTGCTGTTCCGTTCGTTCATCGCGGAGCCGTTCAAGATCCCGTCCGGCTCGATGATGCCGACGCTGCTGGTGGGCGACTTCATCCTCGTGAACAAGTTCACCTATGGCCTGCGGCTGCCGGTGCTGAACAAGAAGATCCTCGACGTCGGTGAACCGAAGCGCGGCGACGTGTTCGTGTTCCGCTACCCCGAGAACCCGAAAGAGGACTACATCAAGCGCGTGATCGGACTGCCCGGCGACGAGATCACCTATCGCAACAAGACCCTGTACGTGAACGGGCAGGAAGTGGCGGAAACCCCGCTGGGGCCCTACGTCGGCCCGGGGGAATCGGGCCGCAGCATGGCCGGTGCCCAGGTGAAGCTCGAGAAGCTCGGTGACGTCGAACACCGCATCATGGAGTTCCCGCAGTTCTTCATCGGCCACGAAGGAACGTGGAAGGTGCCGGAAGGGCACTATTTCGCGATGGGCGACAACCGCGACAACAGTCAGGACAGCCGTTTCTGGGGTTTCGTGCCGGAACGCAACCTCGTCGGCCGCGCGTTCGTGATCTGGATGAATTTTGACAACGGCGTCGACTTCAGCCGTATCGGGACGCTGATAAAATAGCGGCCGGCGAACCATTGACGGGGGAACGGGACATGTACGATCGCAGCAGGGCGAAGGGCATCACGCTGATCGGATTCGCCATCGTGCTTGGCGTGCTCGGGTTTTTCGCGTACGTGGCGATGCGTCTGATCCCGATGTACACGGAGTACTTCGGCGTAGTGAAGGCGATGGAGCAGGTGCGCCAGGAGCCGGGCGCGGGACAGAAGTCGCTGGCGGAGATCCGTGGCAGCCTGAGCCTGAAGTTCGACACGCAGTACGTCGACGATGCCACGATACCGCCGTCGGCCATCCAGCTCGTGCGCCAGGGAAGCAACTCCACGCTTCGGATCACGTACGAGAAGCGCGTGCCGTTCATGTACAACATCGACCTCATCGGCAAGTTCGACAAGTCGGTCAGCCTCAGCGGTGCCGGTGGCGACTGACAAGATCCTCGGGCACGTCTTCGCCGACGCGGCGCTGCTCGAGCGCGCGCTGACGCATCGCAGCGCCAGCCACCAGAACAACGAGCGGCTGGAGTTCCTCGGCGACGCGCTGCTCAACCTGTTCGTCGCCGAACTCGTCTACGAACGCCACCCGCGCGCGGACGAAGGGGAAATGACGCGCCTGCGTGCGGCCCTCGTCAATGGTGCCGCCTTGGCCGAGATCGCCCGTGCCGAAGAGCTCGGCGACCGCCTGCACCTCGGTCCCGGCGAGCTCAAGAGCGGCGGCTTCCGGCGCGAATCCATCCTTTCCGACGCCTTCGAGGCGCTCGTCGCCGCGATCTATCACGATGCCGGCTGGAATGCCTGTCGCGACACCGTGCGGCGCCTGTTCGGCGCGCGCGTCGCAGCAGGAGCGAATACGCCCAAGGACGCGAAGACGCGCCTGCAGGAGAAGCTGCAGGCGCGCAACCTGCCGTTGCCTGCGTATGAACTCGTCGGCAGCTCCGGTGAGGAGCACGCGCGCGTATTCGACGCCGCATGCCGCATCGACAGCGCGGACATCCTCACCCACGGCAGCGGATCGAGCCGCCGCGCCGCGGAACAGATCGCGGCCGAGCACGCGCTCGCCGAACTCGAACGGAAACTTGCCGGATGAACGAAGAAACACGCGCGCACCGCTTCGGTCGCGTCGCCCTGATCGGCCGGCCGAATGTCGGCAAGTCGACACTCCTCAACGCGTTGCTCGGCACGCGCCTCAGCATCGTCACGCCCAAGCCGCAGACCACGCGCCACCGCATTCTCGGCGTCGTCACGCGCGAGGATGCGCAGGTCGCCTTCCTGGACACGCCCGGCCTGCATCAGGGCGGCAAGCGCGGCCTGAACCGACAGCTCAATCGCGTCGCGCGACAGGCGCCGGAGGAGGCCGACCTGCTCGTGCACGTCGTCGACGGCACGCGCTGGAGCGAGGAGGACGAGGACGCCTGGAAACTGGTCGAATCGCGTGCGTCCTCGTGCCTGCTGGTGATCAACAAGGTCGACAAGCTCGCCGACAAGACGGCCCTGCTGCCGTTCGCGGCGGACGTGACGCGCGACCGGCCGTACGCCGGCGTGCATTTCGTCGCCGCGCGCCGCGGCGACGGCGTCGCGGCGCTGCTCGACGATCTCGTCGCGCGCCTGCCGGAAGGCGAGGCCGAATACGCCGAGGACGAGTACACCGACCGCAGCGAGCGCTTTCTGGTCGCGGAACTCGTCCGCGAGCAACTCATGCTGCAGCTCGCCGCCGAGCTGCCGTACGCGACCACGGTCGAGATCGAGCGCTTCGAGGACGAAGCCGACATCACCCGCATCGGCGCGGTGATCTGGGTCGAGCGCGACGGCCAGAAGGGCATCGTGATCGGCGCCGGCGGAACACAGCTGAAGAAGATTGGCAGCGCCGCGCGCCGGGCGATCGAGCAAGTGCTCGACCGCCACGTCTTTCTCGAACTCTGGGTGCGTGTGCGCGAATCGTGGAGCGACGACGCGGCGGCGCTCAAGCAGTTCGGATATTCGGAATAGGACGGCGGCATGGCGGCCGGGCTGTCCCCGGAAAACCTGCCGTCGTCGACGGAGCGCGATCGCCACTGGATGGCGCGCGCGCTCGCCTACGCGCGTCATGCGGAAGCCGAGGGAGAGGTTCCGGTCGGAGCGGTCGTCGTGCTGGACGAGCAGGTCGTCGGCGTCGGCTGGAACCGCAACATCGGCGCGCACGATCCGAGCGCGCACGCCGAGATCGTGGCGATGCGTGACGCCGGCCAGCGGCTCGGCAACCACCGGCTCACGGGGGCGGAGCTCTACGCCACGCTGGAACCGTGCGCGATGTGCGCCGGTGCCATCGTCCATGCGCGCATCGCCCGCGTCGTCTACGCCGCGGACGATCCCAAGACCGGCGCCGCCGGCAGCGTGTTCGATCTGCTTTGCAACGAGCGTCACAACCATCGCGTCGCCGTGACCGCCGGGGTCCTGCGCGACGAGGCGTCGCGGCTGCTGACGGATTTCTTCCGCGCGAAACGGGCATCCGAGCGCGGGTCGTCCCCGTCGGATCCGGAGTGAGCCCACCGGATCGTCGTGGCGATCGCGAGCGCGACGAGGCAGGGCGATCCGGGAATTTTCGACATTCGACGGATCCGGGCTTGGCGTCCGGCCTCGCAGACGCTATGATGCGCGCCCTCGCGGGTCCAACGATCCGTGAATCGTACTTGGGGCGGTAGCTCAGCTGGGAGAGCGTCGCGTTCGCAATGCGAAGGTCGGGAGTTCGATCCTCCTCCGCTCCACCAAGTCGCGAAAAGGCCACCGGATTCCGGTGGCCTTTTTCGTTTCCGCCGGCTGCGGATCACGACACGCGGGACGAGGCGAGCCGGTCGCGCAGTGTGGCGTAGTCGGCCGTGACCGGTTCGCTGTGGCTCGGGCGCGCGAGCAGGGTGGCCAAGGCGGACGGCACCTCGATCGCGGATCCGACCAGCGGCTCGATGACGCCGTCGAACTTGGCCGGATGCGCGGTCGCGGCGACGGCCCACTCCTTCGATTCGCCGCCCGCGCGCAGGCGTTCGAGCAGTCGCAGCGCGGTCGCGGTGTGCGGGCAGACGAGCGTACCGTAGCGTTCGCGGCTGGCGCGGATGACTTCGCGGATCTCGTCGTCGTCGATGGACTCCGCCCGGAAGGCCTGACGCAAGGCGGGCGCCTCGGGATACAGCCAGCGCAGGCGCTCGAAGTTGCTCGGGGCGCCGACGTCCATCGCGTTCGCGAGCGTGGCGAGGCTCGCGCGCGGCGCGTAGTCGCCGCCGGCGAAGAACTCCGGCAGCACGCGGTTGGCATTCGTCGCCAGGGCGATCTCTCCGATCGGCAGGCCGATGGCTCGCGCGACGATGCAGGCGAGTGCATTGCCGAGGTTGCCGGTCGGGACGACGAAATTCAGCGGTCGGCCGTGCGCGCGCCAATGCTGCAGGGCACTCGACGCATAGTAGCTCATCTGGGGCAGCAGGCGGCCGAGGCTGATGCTGTTGGCCGAAGTCAGCGGTGTCGTCGACTTGAGCTGCGTGTCGTTCAAGGCGCGCTTGGCCAGTGCCTGGCAATCGTCGAACGAGCCCGCCACGCGCAGGGCCTCGACATTGCCGCCGAAGCAGCCGAGCTGGTGTGCCTGCCGTGGCGACACGCGTCCGTCCGGATAGAGGATGGTCACGCGGAAGCCCGGCCGTCCGTGGAAGGCCGCGGCGACCGCGGCACCGGTGTCTCCGGAGGTGGCGACGAGTACGGTGACCGGTGTGTCGCCGCATCGGCGCAGACGCGCGAGGCAGGCGGCGAGGAAGCGAGCGCCGAAATCCTTGAATGCCGCGGTCGGGCCGTGGAACAGCTCGACCAGCCAGGTGCGCTCGCCGACGGGGCGCAACGGTGCGTCGAGGTCGAGCGCGTCGCGGCAGATCGAGTCGAGTTCTTTTGCGAGCGAATCGTCCGCGAAGAACGGGCGGAGCAGGCGCGCCGCTACCGTCGCCAGCGTGTCGCAGCCGTCGAAGTCGCGGATGCCCAGTTCCGGCAGGGACTCGGGAACGTACAGGCCGCCGTCCGGCGCGAGGCCGGCGGCGAGAGCGGCACCGAGCCCGAGCACGGGAGCCTGCCCGCGTGTGCTGCGGAAATTCATGCGACGAGCTCCGTTGCGGCAGCGTCGACCTTCGAGACCCAGGTGTCGCTGGCGAGGCCGGCCTCGGCGAAAGCGTCGCGCATCCCGGCAGCGACGGCGCCAGCCGTCGACGGGCCGTCGCACCAGGCGAACACGCTCGGTCCGGCGCCGGAGATGCTCGCGCCGAGCGCGCCGCCGTCGAGGGC
>DBMH01000207.1 GCA_002297645.1 Rhodanobacteraceae bacterium UBA703
GCCGGACGCGGACCGTTGACGGACTTGACCAGACCGACCCGAGGGCAGATTCCCGCCGTGACATCCGGCTCCTCGCAATAGGTCGTGACCGTGCGGCGCACTTTGGCACCAGGCGGCGGCGCAGTTGTTGCGCTGCAGGCATAGCTCATTGCAGCCGCATCGGCAGGATCGATCTCGCAGCGTGCTGTTGTCTGGCCGCGTGTGTTGTAGGACCAGGTCATCTTGGCTTCGAGAATGTCGTTGACATTCTTCGTCGTGCGCGAAGTAGGAACACGAAATGCCAGATGCCAATCGGTCTCCACTGTCCGCTTTGAAGAGACGCTGCCCGAGGCCTCTGGCATTTCAACACGACGAGTCTCGAGACCACGAGCATTATAATCGTAATCAATCTTACCGCCATTGAAATCCGTCCAGACGTCTGGAAAGCCGTTGGCATCATAACCACGCGCCATTGTCGCAATCCCAGAAGGACAGAATGCGCATGATCGCGTCACAAGCACGGGCTTTATGACCCCATGAGCCGAAAAAAGGTCATATGTATCCTCCGCTCCTAAACCAGTAGCGACCTTTACCCTACTTGAACTGACATACGTAAGGGACACGCTATCGGCACCAACCGCGTGCTCCGAGAGAATGGCCTTCCCGCCTGCGCTGTACTTAAAAGTAGCGAAGCGTTCTCCATTTTCGTCCTCGATACCGGTAAGAGCATGAGGCCGACTTACACCCCCAACATGGGTTAATTCGTTATAAATATATCTCCTAACCGCACCACTCGCATCGGTACGCGTCAGCAGTTCTGCCTCGCTTCCTAGTGAACTATACCCGTAGCGAACAACCGCCCCCGATGGTTCAACCATACTCGAGATACGCCCAATGGCATCATAACCAAAGGAAAGAGCCCGCCCACTCGTATCAATCACACGAAGAAGAAGGCCTGGGCGAGGAGCAACCCCATGAGGAGTCTCCTCGTCGCTGTAAACAAGCGTTAACAAAGAACCATCACGCCCCTCTATCGAGAGCAATCTTCCACTAGAATCATACGTCTCCGTGGAGTCATCCTCATCAACATAAGACCAACCCCAATGCCCCCCTGCCCCATTGAGCATGCGCAACGAACCAACCACATCCGGATCAGGAACGCCAATCGAACCACTCATAGCAAACAGATACATACGCCCATCCGGGCGATATACAGCATATTTCCCAGACGTACCCCATAATCGAACAGCTCGATCATAGTTGGTTTGCCAATACCCCCCCATGCTGGTGATTGATGGCGCATAAAGGCTGTTGTAGGTTCGGAAAAACCGGAGGGGAGAGTCACCCACGCCCGCATAATCACTTTCTGTCTGCCATTTATTCCCGACACCACCATTGATTGGGTTACCAACACAAGGCCCCCCGCCACACCCCCCCATGTTTTTTGGAGAGACCAGCGGAATGGGTCGGTCGCACAAATCCGTGCCCGGCCTGATCGAGAACCCCAAAGGGCATGAGTATTTTCTCTGAGCCGCTAGATTTTGGGCAAGCCAGCCCGAGACAGAATAATCAGGACGAATAAGACGTGTCTGGCGGGCCGACTCATCGTATTTGGCTGCAGTGCCTCACCATTGATATGTCCGATGGCTGGACCAGTGAACTCCCCCTCAACTCCAATAGCACTAGGGTAGGCACACATATGACTGTCAGCAGCCCAATCGAGCTCCTCATCCCACGATCTTACGCCATGGCGAATCAGATCCTCACAAGTATCCGACGGAATACCATGACACGTTTGTCCACCCAAACTATAGCACCATGATCCATATATAAGAGGCACGCACTCATATCCAGGCAAGCATCCCGTCTGCCCAAGAGCCCTGCCGAACAATAAGAAGAAAAAGATGATGAGTGACGCCAGCTTATCCCTCATAGGACCTCATACCCCTGGATAAATATTCCGCACTCTCAACGGAAGCTCGACGAACGCCATCTCATCACTTGAAAATCTCCTTGTTCTTCGCATAAACCATCGCCTGCTGCCGCGTGATGAGTCCGCGCTTGACCAGATCCTGCAGGCACTGGTCGAGCGTCTGCATGCCGTGCTGGCTGCCGGTCTGGATCGCCGAGTACATCTGCGCGACCTTGTCCTCGCGGATCAGGTTCCGGATCGCGGGAATGCCGACCATGATCTCGTGCGCGGCGATGCGGCCGCCGCCGACCTTCTTCAGCAGGCTCTGCGAAATCACCGCGCGCAGCGACTCGGACAGCATCGAGCGCACCATCGGCTTCTCGCCGGCGGGGAACACGTCGATGATGCGGTCGATCGTCTTCGCGGCGGAGCTGGTATGCAGGGTGGCGAACACGAGGTGGCCGGTCTCGGCGGCGGTCAGCGCGAGGCGGATCGTTTCCAGGTCGCGCAGCTCTCCGACGAGAATGTAGTCCGGGTCTTCGCGCAGCGCGGAGCGCAGCGCCTCGTTGAAGCCGTGGGTGTCGCGGTGCACTTCGCGCTGGTTGATCAGGCACTTCTGCGAGGTGTGCACGAACTCGATCGGGTCCTCGACCGAGAGGATGTGGGCGTATTCGTTCTTGTTGACGTGGTCCACCATCGCCGCGAGCGTGGTCGACTTGCCCGAACCGGTCGGGCCGGTGACGAGGATCAGGCCCTGCGGCTGCTCGATCAGCTCCTTGAACACGCGCGGTGCGCCGAGGTCCTCGAGCGTCAGCACCTCGGACGGAATGGTACGGAACACGGCGCCGGCGCCGCGGTTCTGGTTGAACGCGTTGACGCGGAAGCGCGCAAGGCTGGGGATCTCGAACGAGAAGTCGACTTCGAGGAATTCCTCGTAGTCGCGGCGCTGCTTGTCCGACATGATGTCGTAGATCAGCGAATGGATCTGCTTGTGGTCCAGCGCCGGAATGTTGATGCGGCGCACGTCGCCGTCGACGCGGATCATCGGCGGCAGGCCCGCCGAAAGATGAAGGTCGGACGCCTTGTTCTTGACCGAAAACGCCAGCAGCTCGGCGATATCCATGAAGTTCCCCCGGGGTGGCTGCGGCAGCTGCCGCGTCGGCCGAGTATATGAAATCCGCCTTGCGGCGAACTGCGACGCGACGCGGGCATTTCCGGCGCTGTGGCACACTCCCGCGCCGGCGCGGGCGCGCATCGGCGCGTCGCCCCGAATACCGGCCCTAGAAGAAAATGCCACGTCCATGAGCGCACCGCTGCAACAGATCCTCGCGCGCATCGAAACCGCCGCACGCGCTGCCGGCCGCGATGGACCGGTGAGCCTGCTGGCGGTCTCCAAGACCCAGCCGGCGAGTGCCGTGCTGGCACTGCATCGGCTCGGCCAACATGCCTTCGGCGAGAACTACGTGCAGGAGGCGCAGGCGAAGCAGCGCGCACTGGCGGAAGCCGGTCTCGCCGACGGTGCACTCGAATGGCATCTGATCGGGCCGCTGCAGTCGAACAAGGCTCGAGAGGCCGCCCTGCATTTCGACTGGCTGCAGAGCCTGGACCGCGAGAAGCTCGTGGCGCCGC
Organism: Rhodanobacteraceae bacterium UBA703; assembly: GCA_002297645.1. Classification (GTDB taxonomy): domain Bacteria; phylum Pseudomonadota; class Gammaproteobacteria; order Xanthomonadales; family Rhodanobacteraceae; genus Dokdonella_A. The sequence goes on from DBMH01000207.1 coordinate 3,521, forward strand.
TGTCGCGGCATCGCGCGGGCCGGCCGACGCCCTTGAACGTGCTGATCCAGGTCAACATCGACGGCGAGGCGAGCAAGTCAGGCTGCGCGCCGGACGCGGTCCCCGGGCTTGCACGGCAGGTTGTCGCCGCGAAATACCTGCGCCTGCGCGGACTGATGGCGATCCCCGAACCTGCCGCCGATCCGGCGCGTCGCCGCACGGCGTTTCGTCGCATGCGCGCCCTGTTCGACGGACTGCGCGCGGAACACGACGGCATCGATACCTTGTCGATGGGCATGAGCGACGACTTCGAGCTGGCGATCGCCGAAGGCGCGACGATGGTGCGCGTCGGCACCGCGTTGTTCGGACGGCGCGGCGCGTAGGAGCTGCCCCCGCGGCGGCCTCGCCGGAAGCAGGCGCCCCTGCCCCGGCGACACAGTCTCCCTTCACCCCATTCCGGCACGAGTCCTCGTCGCCCGGAGTAACGGGACCGTGCGACGCTCTTGCTATGCTTGCCCGACTCGCAGGGCAGCCCCGACGAAATCCCGAAACGATGCCATCGAATTCCGAATCACGAACCCAGGCCCCCGGCCTCACCGTCTTCATCGGCGGCGGCAACATGGCACGAAGCCTCGTCGGCGCGCTGTTGCACGACGGCACGGCGGCGACATCCATCGCCGTGGTCGAACCGAACGACGCCACGCGGGAAGCGCTGGCGCGCGACTTCGGGGTCGCCGTGCACGCGACTGCCGATGCGATCGCCAACGACGCCGACGTCATCGTGCTCGCGACCAAGCCGCAGGTGATGAAGGAGGTCTGCCGCGCTCTCGCTGCGCACATCGCGGACAGGAAGCCCCTGATTCTTTCGATCGCCGCCGGCGTGCGTATCGCGCAGCTGCGCGAATGGCTCGGACTCGAGCTGCCGATCGTGCGCACGATGCCGAACACGCCGGCGCTGATCGGCGCCGGCGCGACCGGACTGTTCGCCAACGACGCCACCGACGACGCGCGGCGCGCCCAGGCGGAAGCCATCCTCGCCGCTGCCGGCCGCACGGCCTGGATCGAACGCGAGGACCTGATGGATGCGGTGACCGCGCTGTCCGGCTCCGGCCCGGCGTACTTCTTCCTGCTGGTCGAGGCGCTCGAGGACGCCGCCGTCGCACAGGGGTTGCCGCGCGCAACCGCGCGCGCGCTGGCGACGCAGACCTGCCTCGGTGCCGGCCGCATGCTCGTCGAGAGCGGTGAGGCACCCGCGGTCCTGCGCGAGCGCGTGACCTCGCCGAACGGCACCACTGCCGCCGCGCTCGACGCGTTCGCCGCTGGCGGCCTGCGCGAACTGGCGGCCAAGGCGGTCGATGCGGCCGTCGTGCGCGGACGCGAACTGTCCGCGTCGCAGGACTGAGGAGCGCCCATGGACTACTTCGCCAAGGCCGCACAGATCCTCGTCAACTTCGCCTTCGTGCTGCTGATCTCGCTGATCGTGCTGCGCGTGTTGCTGCAATGCGTGCGCGCGAACTTCTACAACCCGGTCTGCCAGTTCCTCTACAAGGTGACGAATCCGGTGCTGATGCCGATGCGCAGGCTGGTTCCGCCGTGGCGCAACCTCGATCTCGCCGGCGTGCTGCTCGCGTTCGTGCTCAGTGCGATCAAGCTCTATGCGCTGTACGCCCTCGACGGCAGGCCGCCCGGTCTCGCCGGCCTGCCCCTGATGGCGCTGGCCGACCTCGCCGACTTCGTGCTGATGCTGTACTTCGGCCTGATCCTCGTGCGCGTCCTGCTCAGCTTCGTCAAGGTCGACCACGCCAATCCGGTCGTGCCGTTGATCTACCAGCTCGCCGACCCGGTGCTGCGCCCGCTGCGCAAGCGCCTGCCGCCGGTGTCCGGACTCGACCTCTCGCCGATGATCGCGATGCTGGTGATCCTGCTCGCGCGCGTGCTTCTCGTGGGGCCGGTGCTCGATCTGGGCCTGCAGCTCGCACAGGGCGGCTGAGCCGGGATCCTGCGGCGTGGGGCCTGCGCAGATGCAGGTCCCACGCGCTCAATGTGCTGCCGCCCACGCGGCAATGATGCGGTGCAGGGCATCCAGGCCGTCGAACAAGGCGGCTGGCCCTGGCTGCAGGATGATCGGCGACTTGATCTCGTGCAGCTCGCCGTCGCGTACGGCCGGGATGGCGGACCAGCCCGCACGCGCGGCGACTTTCTCCGGCCGGAATTTCTTGCCGCACCAGGAACCGAGGATCAGATCCGGCGAGCGCCGCACCACTTCCGACGGATCGGCCAGGATGCGATCGCGCGCCAGCGGTTTTTCGGCCCGCTCGGGGAACACATCGTCGCCGCCGGCGATGCGGACCAGCTCCGCGACCCAGCGGATGCCGGTGATCGGCGGCTCGTCCCATTCCTCGAAATAGACGCGCGGCCGCCGCGGCAGTGCCGCCGCCGCCCTCTCCACGTCGGCCACGTGCGCCTCGGCGCGACGCGCGTACGCCTCGGCCTCCTCGTGCGCGCCGACCAATGCCCCGAGGCGGCGGATGTAGTCGACGATGCCGGCGACGCTGCGGTGGTTGCTGATCCAGACTTCGACGCCGGCCTTGACCAGCTCGCGCGCGATGTCGGCCTGGATGTCCGAGAAGCCGACCACGAAGTCGGGTTCGAGCGCGAGGATCTCGTCGATCTTCGCGCTCGTGAAGGCGGAGACCTTGGGTTTCTCCTTGCGCGCGCGCGGCGGCCGCACGGTGAAGCCGGAGATGCCGACGATGCGGGATTCCTCGCCGAGCGCGTACAGCACTTCGGTCGGTTCCTCGGTCAGGCAGACGATGCGTTGCGGGCCAGTTGCGGAAGGCATGCGGCGATTCTCGCACCGATCGGCATCGGATCTCAGTGCTCTCCGCTCCCGTGGAAGAGGATGTCCCGATGACGCCCGATGCTCCGGCCGGGTTCAACCCTCGACCGGATACAGCCCGTCCGCGTACGCGGCGCCGTGATATCCCTTCGTGCCGATCGCCTGCGCCAGCGGGCTGCGGGGATCCTCGCCGGCGCGCAGGCGCGCGAGCCGGTACGCGAAGTCGTAACGCGGCGTCCAGCCCAGCTCCTCGCGCGCCAGCGCGTTCACGTAGACGCGTTCGATCTGCGCCGGCAAGCGCCAGCCATGGCGGGCGTACTCCGCCTCGCAGTCCGGCACGCGGCGATGTACGACCGCTGCGGCATCCGTGCGCAGTTCGGCGCAGTCTTCCGGACGGAACGGCGTCGTGGCGCTGAGGATGTAGCGGCCGAAACCGATCGACGGCGCGCGCTCGATCGCGAGCAGGTGCGCATCGACGAGATCCTGCACATCGGCGCGCCGGTAGAGGAACTCGTTCGTCTTGAGGTTCGCGTCGGAGTAGTCCGCGCGCCGCCCTGGATCGTCGTCGGGCTCCGGGAAGAAGCGCGAGGTGCGCAGCACCAGGCACGGCAGGCGCTGCTTGCGCCGGAACAGCCGGCACAGGTCCTCGGCGGCGGTCTTGGTCGCGCCATAGATGTTCTTGGCGATCGGCGCGACGTCCTCCGTGATCCATGCCGCCGGTGCGCCGGGCGGCGGCACCAGCGCGTCGCCGAAGGCGCTGGTCGTGCTGGTGAACACGAACGCGGCGACACCGTTAGCGGCAGCCGCCTCGAGCAGGTTGAGCGTGCCGCTGATGTTGACGTCGACGAAGGCCTGTCGCGTATGCGTGGCGACGTGCGGCTTGTGCAGGGTCGCCGTATGCAGCACGGCTCGCATGCCGCGCATCGCACGGTCGACGAAGGCGCGATCGACGATCGAGCCGACACGATCGGTGTACGGGGAAGCGACGAGGTCGAGCCCGACGGCCGCGCGCCCTTGCGCCCGCAGGTGGCGCATCAAGGCCTCGCCGAGATGGCCCGCGCTGCCGGTGACGAGAATGCTCATGGGCGACGAAATCCCGTCATGCGCTCAAGAATTTGCGGAAATACACCACGCGTTCGGTTTCCTCGAACCCGTAGGCGGCATGTGCGGCGTGACTGGCCGTGTTGTCGATCGCCGCGTCCGAAGCCAGCTCGGTGCAACCGCGATCCCGTACCCATCGCTCGACCGCGGCGACCAGGGCACGCCCGACGCGGTGGCGCGCCGCCGGAACCACGTACAGCCCCTCGAGGAAACCGACCGGCGAGCCATCGGTGCTGTTGACGTAGTCGTGCCGCACGCTCGCCTCGACGAAACCGATCGCGGTTCCGCCGGCGTCCAGCGCCAGGAAGGCGATCGCGCGATCGGGCTGTCCGAGCGCACCGAGCGCTTCGCCCAGATGTGCGGCGACGTCTTCGCCCGGCCACAGGGCGGTGCGCAGTTCGGCCAGGGACGCGATGCAACCGGCATCCGCCCGGCGGATCGTGGCCGTCGACGTCACGGATACAGCAGCCACTTCGTCCATCCCTGCGCATCCCGGCGATAGAGCACGCGCTCGTGCAGGCGGAAATCCGCGCCATGCCAGAACTCGATGCGTTGCGGTGCCAACACGAAACCGCCCCAGTGCGGCGGGCGCGGGACCGGACCGCCGGCGAAACGCTGTTCGAACTCGGCGAGGCGCGCCTCGAACTCGTCGCGGTCGCGCAGCGGTTGCGACTGCTTCGAGGCCCAGGCACCGATCTGGCTGCCGCGCGGACGGCTGGCGAAGTAGGCATCCGACTCCTCGGCCGACAATTTCGCGATCGCGCCTTCGACGCGCACCTGGACGCCGCTGCGCAGCGTCTTCCAATGGAAGACGAGCGCCGCGCGCGGATGCGCCACGAGCTGGACGCCCTTGTCGCTCTCGTAGTTCGTGAAGAAGCGGAAACCGCGCTCGTCGACGCCCTTCAACAGGACGATGCGTGCGGAAAGACCGTCGTCGCGCAGCGTCGCCAGCGTCATCGCGGTCGGCTCGGGATCCCCGGCTGCGGCGGCCTCTTCGAGCAGATGGCGAAAGGTGGCGAGCGCCTCCTGATAGAGTGCCGTGGATTCAGCGGAGAGTGCGTTCATGCGCGGGGATGCTAGCACGCAGGGCGGATATCCCGACCGCGTCGTCGACACGATCCTCGGTGCCCTTTTCGCGCGCCTGCGCGGAAAGCGAACGCCATGGCTGGCCGGGCTTTCCGGCCTGCAGGGCTCGGGCAAGAGCACGCTCGCGCGGCAACTCGCCGCAGCGGCGCAAGCGCGCGGCGTATCATGCCTCGTACTGTCGCTCGACGATTTCTACCTGGGCCGTCGCGAACGCCAGCGCCTCGCACGCGACGTTCATCCGCTGTTCGCGACGCGCGGAGTACCGGGCACGCACGATCTCGGCCTGCTCCTGCGGACGCTCCACGCCCTGCGTTACGCGACAGCGGAGGAGCCCGCACGCGTGCCGCGCTTCGACAAGGGCCGCGACACGCGCGTGCCGCCGTCCCGCTGGCGGTGCGTGACGTCGCCGCCACGCCTGATCCTGCTCGAAGGCTGGTGCATCGGCGTGCCGGCCGAGCCGGAGCGCGCGCTGAGGCGTGCATGCAACGCGCTCGAGCGCGACGAGGACGGCGACCGGCGCTGGCGCCGCCACGTCAACGACGCCTTGGCGCACGGCTACGCGGGGCTGTGGCGCCGCCTCGACGCGCTGGTGCTGCTCGAGGCGCCGGGCTTCGGCGTGGTCGCACGCTGGCGCGACGAACAGGAACGCAGCCTGCGCCGGCGCGGTGCGCCGCAAGCGATGGGTCGGGCGCGACTGGCACGCTTCCTGATGCACTACGAACGCCTGAGCCGCATCGCATTGCGCGAACTGCGCGCGCGCGCGGACGTGCGCCTGCAACTGGACGGGCAGCGCCGTGTCGTGAAGGTCGCCGCACGCGGAAGAAAGCCGTAGCGCGAACCGAGGAACGACGCCTCTTCGCTTGAGCGAAGGACAGGACTGCGACACCGACAGGTCGGCCTATGCACCCACCGGCGATGCCGTCGCTCGCTGCACGACGCCGACGAACTGGTCGAGGTTCAGCGGCTTGGTCAGGTAGTAGTCGGCGCCGGCTCGCAGCGAAGCGTCGCGCGCCTCGCCGGTCGAGGTCGCGGACAACGTGACGATGCGGCCGCGATAGCCGTTCGAGCGCAACCGGAAAACCGCCGCGTTGCCGGAAAGCCCCGGCATCTCGACGTCGATCAGCAGCAGGTCCGGCGGCCGTCGCATGACCTCGGCGACGGCGGCGTTGGCGTCGCCGGCGACGCGCACGCGGAAGCCGAGGTCGAGCAACAGGGCCTCGAGCAGCTGCGCGACGTCCGGATCGTCGTCGACGACGAGCACGTCGAAGTCCTTCTTCCACGGTGTCGCGGCGGGATCGAGTCCCGCCGGTGCCGGCAGCGACGCGAGCGGCGGCAGGTCGATCGTGAAGCGCGTACCGCGCCCCGGCGCGGAATCGAGCGCGAGGGTACCGCCCATCTGCTCGACCAGCCGGCGCACGATGCTGAGGCCGAGTCCGGCCCCCTTGCTGCCGGCCTGGCCGCCGCGGTTGAACGGCTTGAACACGCGTTCGCGGAATTCCGGCGAAATGCCGATGCCGGTATCGGCGATCTCGATGCGCAGCCGTCCTCCACGCCAGGCGAACCGCGCCGACACCGTGCCCTGCGCGGTGTAGCGCACCGCGTTCGAGAGCAGGTTCACCGCGACCTGGCGCACGCGCACTTCGTCGAACAGCGGCACGACGGAACCGTCGTCGCGCTCGACGCCGACCTCGAAGGCGAGCCGCTTGTCTTCGGCGAGCGGGCGGAACATGTCGTCGATGTCGCGCGCCAGCGCGTCGACCGACAGCACGCCCGGATTCAGCAGCGCGCCGGCTTCGCCGCGGCCGTATTCGAGCAGGTTCTCGGCGAGCGTGAACAGGTAGGTGGCGTTGCGGCGGATCGCGCCGAGCGCCTGTCGCGCGCGCGCGGCGTCGGCGGCCGGTCCCTCAAGCAGGTGCAGGTAGCCGAAGATCGACGTCAACGGCGTGCGGAAATCGTGGCTGAGCGTGGCGATCAGCGCGTTCTTCAGCGCATTCGCCTCCTCCAGGCTGGCACGCTGGCGCTCGAGCTCGTTGCGTATCTCCTGCAGGCGGCCGATCGCCTTCGATTTCTCGTGGCCGGCGAGCACGGCCTCGTTGCCAAGCTGCTGCTGCGCGCGCTGCTGGACGCGTTCTTCCTCCGCGTCGAGCAGCAGCACGTGGAAACCGGGCGGATCGGCGATCAGGTGCACGTGCGCGCTGCGACCGTTCGACAGCTCGATGAACGGCAGCTCCTGGTGGCCGTCGAGCGGCAGGCCGATGAACAGGTCCTGCAGTTCCCTCAGGGCCCGCCCGGCGTCGCCGGAATCGAACCCGTGGAACGCGGCGTCGCCATGGACGTCGCGCAGGCACCAGCCGGCGTCGAAGCTCAGCAGCAGCGGATGGGCGCGCCGCAGCAGCGTGTCGCGCAGCCACGATTCGGCGACCGGCGGCAGCTCCGGCATCATGTCGCGAGCCTCGCCGCCAGCTCCGCGAATGCCGCCTCGACGCCGTCGCCGGACAGGGCACTGGTCTCGAACACCGGCAGTTCACGGCGCAGGTCGGAGAGCGTCGCCGCCGTGACTTCCCAGCGTTCCACCAGGTCGAGCTTGTTGACGGCGAGCGCGGCGGCGACGTCCGGCAGGTCGCGCCGCGCCTGCTCCAGCAGCTCCAGCGCCGCTGCCAGGCTGGCCTCACGCGTGCCGTCGGCGACCATCAGCAGGGCCGAGGCGCCGCGCAGGTAGTTCGCCCCCGGCGCATCCAGCGTGCCGCGACCGGCGATGTCCCAGACGACCAGCTTGAGCGGCTCGCGATCCGGCAGGGCGACTTCCTTGCTGTCGACCTTGACGCCGACCGTGGTCAGGTACTTCTCCGAGAAGGTGCGGCGCACGAAGCGCGCGACGAGACTGGTCTTGCCGACGCCGAAATCGCCGAGCATGCAGAGCTTGTGCGTGCGCATCTCACTTCTCCGCGATGGTCAGGCGCAGGTAGGCGATGCGGCGGTCGAGCTCGGCATCGCCGTCGGTCGCGAGACCGCCGCCGTCGGCGCCGGTCACGCCGCGTGCCGCCAGCGAGAACGCGAGCCATTGCGCCCGCTCCGCGCGCAGGTGCTGGTTCTTCTGCTCCGAGCCGACGTGGGTGTTGGCACCGACGCAGGTCAGGCGGACCTCGATTCCGGCGACCTTCGCCAGATCGACCGCACGCTTCGCGTCGCGCGCGATCGTGTCGAGCACGGCCCCCGCCGCAGCGGACGGCTGCACTTCGTCGTCGAACTCGACCACCGTCGACGGCAGGGTCTGCGCCAGTTGCGCCAGCGCCGTGCGCGCCGCATCGACGGCGTCGATCTCGGGCACCAGCGTCGATTCGACGCCGTCGACGCCGGCGACCCAGGCGGCCCGCTCGTTCGCCCGGTCGATCCAGCTTTGCGGAGCGGCTCCGGAGAGTGCCAGCACGCCGTTCTTCGCGGCGATGCGCACGCTGGCCGGCGGCTGCAGCAGGCGCCGTGCGCGATGTTCGAGCACGGCATCGGCGGTCGAGAGGTATCCCGCCGTTTCGAGCTGCGGCCGCACGCCGCCGAAATCGGTGGACGCCAGCAATGGCGCCAGCGGCTCGGCGTCGGGATCGAGCAGGCCGCGCACGACGACCTGTCGCCACGGTCGCGCCTCGAGCGCGTTCAGCACGAAGCCGGGGTGCGCTTCGAGCTGCGCGCGCAGCGCGTCGACCCGCGTCGCCCAGCGCTCCCGGCTGACGAGGAACGCGAACAGCAGGGCCGCCAGCGCCAGCACGATCAGGAATAGCGGCAACCGCGAAGGCGGCTTGCGCGCGGCTTGCGCGTCGACGCTGCCGGCCTGCTGCGTCAAGGCGACCGGCTGCAGTGCCTCGTGCCAGGCGTCCCGGTTCCCGGGCGCGTGCGGATCGGCGTCGGGATCCGCGCCCCAGCGCGCATGGATTTCCTCCAGCCGCTGCTCGAGCAGGCCGTGCAGCGACGGGGGCGGAACGCCGCGCGTGAAGCAGGCGAGATTCGCGCGCGGGCCGTGCAGCATCCACACCACGTGTTCGCCGACGCGGACGGATTCGAGCGTGCCGCCGCCCTCCTCGCCGCCGACCGAATCGCCGACGAAATCGCCGAGCGCGGTCAACATGCCGGCGATCGCGTCCTTGTCGAGCTCGGGCAGGCCGGGCGCGGATTCGTGGTGCAGCACGAGCCCGGAATCGCGCTCGATCAGGAAGACGTGGTCGATCTCGTAGGCGAGCCGGTGCTTGAGCACGACCTGCGCGTAGGGAACGCCGGCGCGCCAGGCCTCCAGGCGCCACTTCAGCCCGCGCAGGGTGAAGCTGCTCTCGATCGCGCCGTTGAGGTCGGCGACGAGGTTGCGCAGCGCCTCGGCGATCGACTTGCGGATCAACGGGCCGATGATCGGGAAGAGGACGTCGATGAGGCTCTGCCGGTTGCGCTGCACGGCGGCGCCGAGCGCCTGGGATACCGGCTCGGCGAGCGCACTGGCCACACGTGCCGTCGCGGCCTCCCCGCGCACGGCTTCGAACGCGTCGGGCAGGCG
>DBMH01000209.1 GCA_002297645.1 Rhodanobacteraceae bacterium UBA703
GGCATCCCCACCCGCGAGTCCACCGAGCGCATGCGCCGCGAGCGGCAGATCCTCGCCGATCTCGCCCATCCCCACATCGCGCGCCTCCTCGACGGCGGCAGCACCGCCGACGGACAGCCCTACCTCGTCATGGAGCACGTCGACGGCGTTCCCCTCGACCAGTTCTGCCGGCGCCGCTCGCCCGCCCTTCCCGAGCGCCTGCGCCTGGTCCAGAAACTCTGCGCCGCCGTGCAGTACGCCCACCAGCGACTCGTCATCCACCGCGACCTGAAGCCGGCCAACGTCCTCGTCCGCGCCGATGGCGAACCCGTACTGCTGGACTTCGGCATCGCCAAGCTCCTCGGCGACACCAGCGCGCCTTCCCAGCAGACCGGCGTGCCCTGGTTCACTCCGGCCTATGCCAGTCCGGAACAGCTCAAGCGCGAACGCGTCGGCACCGCCGCCGACGTCTATGCCCTCGGCGCCCTGCTGTACGAGGTGCTCACCGACACCACGCCCGCGCCCGACGCCGAAGGCCGCCTGCCGTCGCCCAGCCGCGCCTCCGGCCTCGCCGTCGACCGCGAACTCGACCTCATCGTCGCCAAGGCCACGCATCCCGAGCAGGAGCGGCGCTACGCCTCCGCCGCCGCGCTGGCCGAGGACCTGCAGCGCTACCTGCGCGGCCGCCCGGTCCACGCCGCGCCCGACAGCCTGCGCTACCGCGTCGCCAAGTTCGTCGGACGCCATCGCCTGGCCAGCGCGACCCTGCTGGCTGCCGTCGTGCTGGCCGGCCTGTTCACCTGGCGCCTGGCCCGCGAGCGCGACCGCGCGTTGCGCGCCGAGGCGGTCGCGCAGCAGCAATCGGCCACCGCCGAAAGCGTGGTCGAATACCTCGTCTCGCTGTTCCGCTCCGCCTCGCCGGAGGAAACCGGGACGCAGCCCATCGCGCCGCGCGACCTCGTCGACCGCGGCCGCCACGAGATCGACGAACGCCTCGCCGATGCGCCGCAGCAGCACGCGCGCCTGCTCGGCGCGCTCAGCAAGATCTACCTCGAACTCGGGCTGTCCGACGAGGCCGCGGAAGCCGCCGGCAAGGCCGCCGATATCGAGCGCCTGCACGGCACGCCGCGCCAGCGTGCCGCCTATCTCGCCGACCAGGGCTTCGCGCTGAACCTGTCCGAACGCCCGGGCTCCACCGAACCGATCCTCCTCGAAGCCATCGCCTTGCTCGAGGAGGTCACCGCGCAGGACCGCAAGCTCGCCTCGGAAATCCTCTCCACGCTGGGACTGGCCCAGGCGCGCAACGGCGATCCCGGCGCCGGCGAAGCCAGCGTCCGCCGCGCGCTCGACTACGCCACGGGTTCGGACGGCAGCAACAGCGTGGCCTACGCGCGCAGCCTGTACGCCCTGGCCGAGACGGAGATGCGCGGAAACCGCCTCGATCAGGCGGAAGCGGACGCCCGGCGCAGCATCGCGCTGATGCGCTCGCTGCTGCCCGACGACTCGCCGGATGTGATCTCGGCGACCGGGTTCCTGACCCAGATCCAGGAACAGAAAGGCAACTACGCCGAAGGCGAGCGGCTGCTCCGCGGCATGCTCGAAACGCGCCTGCGCACGCTCGCGCCCGGCAGCGACTGGGCGCTGACCACGCGCAACAACCTGGCGCAGATGATCCAGTTGCAGGGCCGCATCGTCGAGGCGACCGCCCTGCTGCAGGAGAATCTCGACCTGATGCGGACGAACCACCAGCAGGACTCCGCGTCCTACGTGATCGGCCTCAACAACGTCGCCAGCCTGCTGGAGCAGGCCGGCGACTACGCCGCGGCGCTGCCGATGTTCCGCGAGGTGCTCGACAAGACCACCACGCAATCCGATCTCGCCGACAACCCGCGCCTGCCGCTGTACCGGCAGAACCTGGGCCGCAACCTCATGTTGAACGGCAAGCTGGACGAAGCTCGTCCGTTGCTGGAAGCGCCGATCGAGGGACATGCCGAGTCGCAGGATTTCAACGTCGAGCGCGCGCGCCGCCTCGTGCACCTGGCCGAATGGATGCGCCGCAGCCATCGCCTCGCCGAAGCGCTCGACTACGCCGACCAGGGAACCGCGGCCTTCACCGCGCTCTTCCCGCCGACGCATCCACGCCTCGGCGGCGCGGCCCGCACGCGCGGACTGATCCTGCGCGACCAGCAGCGTCTCGCGGAAGCGGAATCCGAGCTGCGCCGGGCCGCCGACATCCTCGCCGGAAGCGCCGGCCGGGACTCGAACATCACCATCGACACCGAAATCAACCTGGCCGAGGTGCTGTTCGTGCGCGGCAAGGCGGACGAAGCCCGCGCGCTGCACACCCGCGTGGCGCCGCTGCTGGAAAGCCGTTTCGTCGCGAAGTCCGCGCTGCGAGCGCAGCATGCCGCGCTCGGCAAGCGCCTGGCCGACGCGACGACGGTCGCCATGCACTGACGCCGCGCTCCCGGCAGGGGCGCATCCGCGGCAGCCGACTCGAATGGATACCTGCGGAGACCCGACTGCCGGCGCCGACGCATCGCCTTCCCGGCCGGTCGGCGGACCTCGCGCGATCGCGCCGGATCGCTGGCGGCGCCTGCAGGAACCGTTCGACGGTCTCGCCGGACGCGCACCGGCCGAATGCACGGCCTGGATGGCCGGCCAGCCGGACAGCGACACCCTGAAGCGGGCGGCCCGGCGGCTGGCCGATCTCGACGAGCCGGCTTTGCGGAACGACGATGGGTTCCGCCGCCGGTTGCCGTATTCGTCGGTTCGAGTCCCTCCCGCCGGTCGCGGAGGCCCTATCCATCCCAGCCAGGCGTCCCGCATGGACAAGTTCGAAGCCTCGTCCGCCAGCACCGGCCCGTCGACCGTCCAGACCTCGCGGGCGCCGGACGCGATCGAGCCCGACCGCTGGCAGCGCCTGCAGCAGCTGTTCGACGGCCTCGCCGCCTGCGCGCCGGCCGAGCGCGCCGCGTGGCTGGCGGCCCAGGCGGACGACGAGTCCCTGAAGCGCGAGGCGCTGCGGCTCGTCGACGCCGACGAGCGCGGGGACGACGTGATCGGCCCCCTTTGCGCGCTCATCACCGAGCCGCTCCCGCGCGGGGGACGGCGCCTCGGCGCCTGGCGCCTGCGGGAAGAGATCGGCAACGGCAGCATGGGCACCGTCTTCCTTGCCGAACGCACCGACGACGCCTTCGAACAGCGCGTCGCCATCAAGCTCCT
>DBMH01000210.1 GCA_002297645.1 Rhodanobacteraceae bacterium UBA703
CTCGGCGACCTTGCGGCGGCTGGTCGAGCAGGCGCGCCGTGCGAACGCCGGTGCGGACCGGCGGCGCCTCGCACAGGAGGCCGCCTATCGCGTGATGTCGAGCATCGCCGGCAACTTCGCCGGCTTCGACGAGGCGTCGCGTGCCCTGTTCGCGGCCAGGCGCGATGCCTTCCTCGAACACGTCCACGTCTGGCCAGCCGACGTGCGCGAGTACGTACTGCAACTGGCGGCCGCGGCGTTCGATCCGATCGACGACCGGGACACCCGGCCATCGTCCACCTGACTGAAGGAATCCTCTGCGTGCGTGACTTGACCGAAGGTCCGGTGACGGGCCATCTGATCCGGCTGGCCGTGCCGATCGCGATCGGCATGCTGTTCCAGACCCTGTATTTCCTGATTGATCTCTACTTCGTCGCGCAGCTCGGCGACGCGGCGATCGCCGGCGTCAGCGCCGCCGGCAACGTGCAATTCCTCGTGATGGCGCTGACTCAGGTCCTCGCGGTCGGCACCATGGCGCTGATCGCCCACGCGAGCGGCCGCAAGGATGCGGCGGACGCGAATCGGGTGTTCAACCAGGGCGTCGTCCTGGCCCTGGTCTGCGCGACGGTCACCTTGGTCGGCGGCTTCCTCCTCTGTGGTCCCTATCTGCGTGCCGTGGCGGCGCACGCCGCCACGGTGGAGGCGGGCACTGCCTATCTGCAGGCCTTCCTGCCCGGGCTGGCGCTGCAGTTCGCATTGGTGACGATGAGCTCCGCCTTGCGCGGCACCGGCATCGCGAAACCGGCGATGCTGGTGCAGATCGTCACGGTCGTCCTGAACGCGTTGCTGGCGCCGGTGCTGATCGCCGGCTGGCTCACCGGCCGGCCGTTCGGCGTGGCCGGGGCCGGCTGGGCGAGTTCCCTGTCGATCGCGGCCGGCGTGGTGCTGATGGCGCTGTACTTCGCGAGACTGGAGAAGTACGTCGGCTTCGAGCGGCGGCTGTGGTCGCCGCAGCCGCTCGTGTGGCGCCGCATCCTGCGCATCGGCGTGCCACCCGGCGCGGAGTTCGCGTTGATGTTCGTCTACATGGGCGTGGTGTACTGGGTGATCCGCGGCTTCGGGCCGCAGGCGCAGGCCGGCTACGGCGTCGGCATGCGCGTCATGCAGGCGATCTTCCTGCCGGCGATGGCGATCGCGTTCGCGGCCGCGCCGCTGGCGGGGCAGAACGTCGGCGCGCAGCGGCCGGAGCGCGTTCGCGCGACCTTCCGTTCCGCCGCGCTGATCGGCAGTGCGCTGATGTTTGCCCTGAGCGCGCTGTGCCAGTGGCGGCCGGACTGGCTGGTACATGCCTTCGCGCACGATGCGCGTTCGCTCGAGGTCGCCGCCGAGTTCCTGCACATCGTCTCGTGGAACTTCGTCGCGTCCGGGCTGGTGTTCACCTGCTCGGGCCTGTTCCAGGCGCTCGGCGACACGCGTCCGGCGCTCTGGAGCAGCGCCTCGCGCCTGCTGACCTTCGTCGCGCCGGCACTGGTCCTCGCGGCGTCACCGGGGTTCGAACTGCGGCAGTTGTGGCTGCTGTCCGTCGCCTCGGTGGCGTTGCAGGCCCTGCTCAGTCTCGTCCTGCTGCATCGCGCGTTGCGCAACCGCCTTGCGATGGTGCCTGCACCCGCCTGAGCGCAGGTGTCAGCGCGTGGCGGACGCCGGTTCCGCCGCGCGCATCTCGATGCGGCCGAGCATGTCGAGGCCGGCATAGAACCGCCACGGGTCACCGTTGCCGACCGACAGCGCGATGTGGCCCGCGTCGAAACCGCGCAGAGCCGCGTCGAAGCTCTGCCAGCGCCCGTCGATCCAGGCCTGCGCCCAGGCGTGCGGGACGAACACCTGCTCCCTGCCGGCGAAGCCGGGTGCGTAGGCGAGTCCGTCGACGACGCGCGTGGCAATGCCGAGCGCACGGCCGAGGGCGGCGACGAGCACGGCGTGCTCGGTGCAATCGCCTTCCGGGTTGCGCGCGACCTCGAGCGCGGACGCATAGCCGACGCCGAGGCTCTTGTTGCGGATGAAGCTGCGCACGAACGCCTCGACGCGCTGCATGCGCACGAGCGGGTCGCGGGCGTCGCCGGCGGCGCGTTGCGCGAGCGCGACGACTTCCGGCGCCTTGCTCTGCAGCCAGTCGTTCGGCAGGTAATCATCCTTGCCCGGCTTGTCCTCGCCGCGCGGCCGTGCCTTGCGGTGCACGGTCACGAGGATGGTGTCGCCGCGCCGCTCGACGCGCTGCTCGTCGGTGTCCGGCAGTTCGAGAGGCTTGCTCGCCTCGCGCGCGACGAGCGCGTAGCGCACCGAGCCGGCGAGCTGGCCGGGCGACAGGGTGCGCGGCGCGGCCACGAGGGTACGATCGAACACGTCGCTGCCCTGGTTCGGCGCGGTCGCGCAGGCGCGGTCGCAGGCAAGCAGGGTCAGTTCGACACCCATCACCGGCATGGTCAGCTTGTACACCGTCTGGTCGGCGTCGACCCACGCACGCATCTTCATCGGCACACCTGGAAACGCGAGGGTCTGTTCGACCGGGCTCAGCGATTTCCGGCCGCCGGGCAGGTCGATGCCCTCCGGGGCTCCCACGATATTGAGGATCTCCGGCGCGTCGAGGCTCGACGGCTGGAATGCCAGTGCCGTGTATCGCGTACCCGGCGCGAGGCCGGCGCGCAGGCCGGCGAGGCGCAGCCCTTCCACCAGCAGTGCGCCTTTAGGCCAAGGCTGGCTGCGACGCTGTTCGGCGCCGCCGTTGCGCGTGACGATGCGCAGGGTGTCGCCCTCGACGGTTCCCTCGATCACACTCTCGCTACCCGACAGACGGGACACGCTGCGGAACGCGATCGGCTGGCCGGCCTTCGTCTCGGTGGCGGTTTCGGTGCTGCCGAGGGTGACGCGGACGCCTGCGCGATCGAGCGTGAGATCGAGCGCCTGCCGGGTCTCCACCTTTCCGTCGGCGATCGTGCGCGTGGATTCGAAGCTGCCGATCTTGCGACCGTCGAGCAGCACGGTGAACCACTGCTGTTCCGGTGGCGCGGCCCGGACGAGCGCGGGCAAGGCGAGCAGGAGGGCGAGAAGACAGCGGCGCATACGCATTCCCTGTGACGGATTCCCTGTGGCGGACGGCGCCATTGTGCCAAGTCCCCATCGCCGCTGCGCGCCGCCGTACCGTCCGGTGTTCCACCGCCATGGCGGTTTTCCGGGATTCCCTCATTACAATCGCGCTCCCTCTTCCTCCCGGACCTGTCCATGAAGACCTTCGGTACGCCGCACACGGACACCGCGATCCGCGTGCTTCTGCTCGGCTCCGGCGAGCTCGGCAAGGAAGTGGCGATCGAGCTGCAGCGCTTCGCGGTCGAGGTGATCGCGGTCGATCGTTACGCCGGAGCGCCGGCGATGCAGGTCGCGCACCGCTCGCACGTGATCGACATGCTCGACGGTGCCGAGCTGCGTCGCGTGATCGAGCTCGAAAAGCCGGATCTCGTCGTGCCGGAGATCGAGGCGATCCACACGCCCACCCTGGTCGAGCTGGAGAAAGGCGGCTTGCAGGTCGTGCCGACCGCCCGCGCCGCCTGGCTGACGATGGATCGGGAGGGCATCCGCCGTCTCGCCGCGGAAGACCTGGGGCTGCCGACCTCGCCGTATCGCTTCGTCGACACGCGCGAGGAATATCGCACCGCGGCCGCCGAGCTCGGTCTCCCTTTCGTGATCAAGCCGGTCATGTCGAGCTCCGGCAAGGGGCAGAGCATCGTGCGGACCGATGCCGAGGTCGATGCGGCCTGGGACTACGCCCAGTCCGGCGGTCGCGCCGGGCAGGGGCGCTGCATCGTCGAGGGTTTCGTCGATTTCGACTACGAGATCACGCTGCTGACGGTGCGGCACGCCGGCGGCACGAGTTTCTGCGCGCCGATCGGGCACCGGCAGGAACACGGCGACTATCGCGAATCCTGGCAGCCGCAGCCGATGAGCGACGTGGCGCGCGCCGAGGCCGAGCGCCAGGCCGCCGCGATCACCGCGGCACTCGGCGGTCGCGGCGTCTTCGGCGTCGAGTTCTTCGTCAAGGGCGATGCGGTGATCTTTTCGGAAGTCAGCCCGCGCCCGCACGACACCGGCCTCGTCACGCTGATCTCGCAGGAACTGTCGGAATTCGCGCTGCACGCGCGCGCGATCCTCGGATTGCCGATCCCCGTCATTCGCCAGCTCGGACCATCCGCTTCCTGCGCGGTACTGGCCGATGGCGAAGGCGCGCGCCCGCGCTATCACGGCGTCGCGGACGCCCTCGCCGAGCCCGACACGATGCTGCGATTGTTCGGCAAGCCCGAAGTGAAGGGGCGGCGCCGCATGGCCGTCACGCTGGCGCGCGACGTCGACGTTGCCGCGGCGGTCGCCAAGGCCGTGCGCGCGGCGGCGAAGCTGTCGGTCACGCCGTGAACCAGCCCCCTCGCCCGAAGGACCGTCGATGACCGATTCCATGAACTACGCCGTCTTCCTGTTCCCGCAGGCGCTGGAAGCGCTCGGCGAGCCGGTGAAGCCCTACTTGCGCGAGGCCCCCGGCGGTCCGCACATCGTCTGCGCGGAGATCGACGCGTCCGGCCCGCTGTTCGGCATGACGCTGGTGGGCAAGGGGCCGGCCGGCGAACGCCTGGAACTCGAGCTGATGGTGCCCGTGTCGATGGTCAGGCTCGTCATGTCGATGCACGGCGAGCACGAGGTGGGATTCGTCTGAGCGGCTCAGCCGAGAGCCGTCCAGCGGTTGTCGCGCAGGATCTCGAGCGGGCGGAAGCGGGCCTTGTAGTGCATCTTCGGATGCCCGTCGATCCAGAAGCCGAGATAGACGTGCGGCAGGTTGCGTTCGCGCGCGATGCGGATCTGGCTCAGGATCGCGAAGCTGCCCAGCCCGCGCGGGTGCTGTTCCGGATCGAAGAACGTGTAGACCGCCGAGAGCCCGTCGGCGCAGAAGTCGGTGACGGCCAGCGCGACGAGGCGTTCGCCGTCGCGGAATTCGATGAACCGGGTGGGACTCCATGCCGTGTAGAGGAAGCGCTCGAAGTCCTCCGGGCGCGCATCGTCCATGCCGCCGTCGCGGTGGCGCGACTGCAGGTAGCTGCGGTAGAGCGCGAAGTATTCCGAAGTGCACGCCGTCGGCACGATGCGGACGGAAAGGCCGGCGTTGCGCGCGAGGCAGCGGCGCTGGCTGCGATCGGGGTGGAAGCGCTGTACCGGGACGCGGCAGGCGATGCACGCGTGGCAGCCCTGGCATTGCGGGTGATAGACGTGGCCGCCGGCCCGGCGGTAGCCGCGCTGCACGGCCAGATCGTAGATCTGCGGCAGCTGCGGCGCGCTCGGGTCGATGACGAGGTTCTGCGCCGTACGCTCGTCGTAATAGCCGCAGGGGTGCGGCAGGGTCTGGAACAGGCGGACGACATCCGGGCGCATGGCGCGATTCTAGAGCCGGCCCGGGAAAACGTCGTGAAGTTTCGCCGCTTCCGCGACGGCCCTCACGCCAGCATCTTCATCGCGATCAACGCGGCGATGCCGGCGATCATCGCCAGCGTCACCAGCTTGATGCGCAGCGCGGTCTGCTTGTGGCCGCGCGAGTCGCCGGCGCTGCGCGCGGCGGCGAGTTCGTCGGCGAAGCGCGTCGCGGGCTCCAGGCCGGCGTCGCGCAGGATGCGCCGGGCCGCGGTCTGGTCCTCCGAGCGCACGACGCACACCTGCGGCCACGAGTCGCGGTCGCCCTTGGCGGTGTAGCTGAAGCGTTTCCAGTCCGCGCCCTGGTAGCCGCGGCGGTTGGCAATGGAGGTCTCGATGCCCTGTTCGGCCATCAGCGCGACGACGCGCTCGATGTTCTCCATGCGGGGGGATGTATAGATCTGGCGCATGGCAGGAGTCTACGCCGATTCGGGGCGGACACGGATCAGCCCTTCCTGCGCGGTCGACGCGACGAGGCGGCCGCCCTCGTCGTAGAACATGCCGCGCGCGAGGCCGCGGCCGTCCTGCGCGGTCGGGCTGTCGCAGGAGTACAGCAGCCATTCGTCGACGCGGAACGGACGATGGAACCACATTGCGTGGTCGAGGCTGGCGACCTGCACGTTGCGCTGCAGGAACGAGATGCCGTGCGGGAACAGCGTGGTTCCGATGAGGTGGAAATCCGACGCGTAGGCGAGCAGCGCGCGGTGCAGCACGGGGCTGTCCGGGATCGGGCGCGTCAGGCGGAACCAGACCTGCTGGTACGGCGGGCGCTTGGGCGGGTTGAGCTCGTCGCGCGGATAGACGGGACGGAACTCGAACGGTCCGGAGCGCCGGAACCAGCGCTGCAGCTTCGGCGGCAGCTTGTCGAATTCCTCCTGCGGCAGCGAGGCCGGCGGCGCGAGGTCGTCGGCCTTCGGCACTTCGGGCATCGTTTGCTGGTGCTCGACGCCGGTTTCGGCGATCTGGAACGACGCCGACATGTTGAAGATCGGCTGGCCGTGCTGGACGGCGGTCACGCGGCGGGTGGAGAAGCTGCCGCCGTCGCGCGTGCGCTCCACGTGGTAGAGGATCGGGTGCTCGATGTCGCCGGCGCGCAGGAAGTACGCGTGCAGCGAGTGCGCTGTGCGCGCCGGGTCGACCGTCTGCTGCGCAGCCGACAGCGCCTGGCCGAGCACCTGTCCGCCGAACACGTAGCGCGTGCCGATGTCGCGGCTCTCGCCGCGGAAGTAGTTCTCCTCGAGGCGCTCGAGCTGGAGCAGGGTCAGCAGTTCTTCGACGCTGGAGGACATCGGTGCGATCGCAGGGAAAGGGCGCGCAAGTATACCGGCGCCCGATCCGGGTTCGGCCCCGTCGGGACGCCCGCGCGGGGCGACCGGACGCTCAGGATTCGCCGGGGCGGAGGCGCTCCAGGCCGCTGTCCGGAACGACCTCGTCCCATGGGAACAGCGGACCGGGATCCTGCCGGCGGCGCAGCAGGATCGAGGGGTCGTCCCTGGCCGGTTCGAGGCGACGGTCGAGGTCCTCGTGGCCGGCGATCCAGCGCAGGTTCGCATGGTCGTGGCGCAGTTGCGCCAGCAGGCTGCGCAGCGAGGCGATCTGTTCGGCCGTGTACGGCGTCGTGAACGCCTGGTGGCGGCTGTCGCCCCAGTGCGGATAGCGGCCGACGTTGACGATCTCGATACCGATCGAACGAGGGTTGTAGCCGAAGGTGTGGTTCGCCACGCGCACGTCGGCCACGAAGCGCGTCACGCGGCCGTCGGTGTCGATGTAGTAGTGGCCGCTGTTGCCGGTCTGCGAGCCGGCGTAGTGGATGCGTTCGCCGAACTCGCGCGCCATCGCCATGTCCGGCAGTTCGGTGCAATGGATCACGACGAGGTCGATCGCGGACGACGGCCGCGCCGCAAGACGTTCCTCGTAGGGCAGGGGCCAATCGACGATGGCGAGAGCGGGCATGGGGCAGGGGCGGGATTCGGGTCGTGACAGGGCGCGAGGCTACAGGCTTTCGCCGCCGCAGGCGAAGTCCCGCTATGCTTCCCCGCTTCCCCGCCGCCCATCCCGAATCCCGGCTCCCATGAAAGGCACCGTCATCCTCTCGCACGGCCTCGAAAGCGGTCCGCACGCGACCAAGGTCAGCGCGCTCGCCGAAGTCGCCGTGGCGCTCGGCTGGGCCGAAGTGCGCCCGGACTACCGCGACCTCGACGCACGCCGCGATCCGCGCGAAATCGACGCGCGCGTTGCCCGGGCCCTGGAGCACGCGCCGCCCGACGGCGTCGTCGTGTTCGCCGGCTCCAGCATGGGGGCCTTCACGTCCGGCCTGGCCACGATCGAGCGCCGCAGCGCCGGCGTGTTCCTGATGGCGCTGCCGACCGGGATCCCGGGCTATTCGCGCGCATTCGACGCGGCGGCGGTGCCGATGGCGCTGGTGCACGGCTGGCGGGACGAGATCTGCCCGGTCGATGCCGCCATCGGCTTCGCGCGCTCGCGTGCGGCGACGTTGCATCTCGTCGACGACGACCATCGCCTCGGTGCGCACGTGGACGGTTGCGCGAGACTCTTCCACCAGTTCCTGGCTGCACTCTGATGTCCAAGCTGTTCGCCACCTGCCCGAAGGGGCTCGAATACCTGCTGCGCGACGAGCTGCGCGCACTCGGCGCCGAAGACGCGCGCGAGGCGCTGGCCGGCGTGCATTTCAGCGGGTCGCTCGAACTCGCGTATCGCGCCTGCCTGTGGTCCCGTCTCGCCAGTCGCGTGCTGATGCCGCTGGCGGAATTCGACGCGGCCGACGCGGACGCGCTCTACGCGGGGACGCAGTCGGTCGACTGGCCGGCGCATCTCTCTCCCGACGGAACCCTGGCGATCGACGCGGTCGGACAGACCGGGGCGCTCAACAACACGCAGTTCGTCGCGTTGCGTACGAAGGACGCGATCGTGGACCAGTTCCGCGAGCAGGGCGGAACACGCCCCGGCGTGGACGTCGAGCGGCCGTCCATCCGTCTGAACGTCCGTTTGCATCGGGGGCGAGCCACCTTGTCGCTGGACCTGTCCGGTTCGCCGCTGCATCGGCGTGGCTGGCGGCAGGGGCAGGGCGAGGCGCCGCTGAAGGAGAATCTCGCCTGCGCGATGTTGCTGCGCGCGGGCTGGCCCGCGATCGCCGCTGCCGGTGGCGCGCTGGTCGACCCGATGTGCGGGTCCGGCACGCTGCTGATCGAAGGGATCCTGATGGCGGCCGACGTGGCGCCGGGCCTGCGTCGCGACTACTTCGGCTTCCTCGGTTGGCGCGGGCACGACGCGGCGATGTGGGACTCGCTGCGGGCGGAGGCGGAAGCGCGCGCGTCCGCGGGCCTGCGTGCGCTGGCCCCGGTCTTCTTCGGAAGCGACCAGGACCCGCGCGTCCTGAACGAGGCGAAGCGCAACGCCCAGGCCGCCGGCGTCGCCGGTTTCCTGCACCTGTCGCGGCAGTCAGCCGAGCACGTGCAGCGGCCCGAAGGCGACAATCCGCCCGGCCTGGTGATCTGCAATCCGCCGTACGGCGAGCGGCTGGGGCAGCAGGCGCAGCTCGCCGTGTTGTACCGCGCGCTCGGCGAGCGGCTGCGTACGCAGTTCGTCGGCTGGCAGGCGGGAGTCATCGTCGCCCACGAGGAACTCGGCTACGCGATCGGCCTGCGGGCCGACAAGCGCTACACGCTCTACAACGGCGCACTCGAATGCCGCTTTCTGGTGTTCGATTTGGCCGAGGAGCCCGCACCGCGCGAGCGTGTCGAGAAGCCGTTGTCGGAAGGAGCCCGGTCCGTCGCGAACCGCATCACCAAGAACTTCCGCCATCTGCGCAAGCGCTTCGAGCGCGAGGGCGTTTCCTGCTGGCGCGTCTACGATGCCGATATTCCGGAGTACGCGGCAGCGATCGACATCTATACGGCCATCGGCGTGGACGGGAACTTCGTGTCGCTGGAGCCGTTTCCGCACATCTGGCTGCACGTGCAGGAGTACGCGCCGCCGCGCGACATTCCGGAGCACGTCGCGCGGGATCGCCTGCGCGATCTCGTACGCGGTGCCGGCGCCGCGCTCGACGTGCCGCGCGAACGCATCGCCACCAAGACGCGCTATCGTGCCAAGGGCGGCTCCAAGTACGGCCGTTTCGAGCAGCGCGACGAGTTCCTCATCGTGGAGGAAGGCGGCCTGAAATTCCGCGTGAACCTCTTCGACTACCTCGACAGCGGACTCTTTCTCGACCACCGCCCGGCGCGGGCCCGCATCCGCGAACTGGCGCGTGGCAAGCGCTTCCTCAACCTGTTCTGCTACACCGCGACGGCGAGCGTCTACGCCGCCGCTGGGGCGGCATCCGCGACGACCAGCGTCGATCTTTCGGCGACCTATCTCGAGTGGGCCGCACGCAACTTCACGCTGAACGGATTCGGCGGTGCTTCGCATCACCTGGTGCAGGCCGATGCGATGGAGTGGTTGCGTCACGACCGCGACGAGTTCGACTTGATCTTCGTCGATCCGCCGACGTTCTCGAATTCCAAGCGTGCGGACGATTTCGACGTGCAGCGCGACCACGCCCGCCTGTTGGCGCTGTGCGCCGAACGGCTCGCGCCGGGCGGCGTCATCGTGTTCTCGAACAACCTGCGCCGGTTCGCATTGGATCCGGTATTGCCCGACACCTTCGACGTGAAGGACGTCACGGCGGCCACGATCCCTCCGGACTTCGCGAGGAACGCACGCATCCATCATTGCTACGAGTTGCGTCGCCGGACCGAACGCTGATCGTCGTCCTGGTCGTCGCCGGAAAAATTTCAGTCGCGATTCAGGCGCTCGACCGCAGCATGCGGGCCGTCGGTCAGGAGGTTCGTCGATGAGCGTTTCACGCAAACCACTTCGTTACGCGGTCCTCGGTCTGCTGTTCGCAGCAGGTCTGGTGTTCGCGCCGGCGTCGTTCGCGCGCGGCCACCATGGCCACTGGAACGTATCGTTGAACTTCGGCTTTCCGGGCGTCGCCGTCGGCTATTCCAACTACGGTTGGGGCGGCTACGGCGGTTACTACGGGTCGTACTATTCCCCGGCCTACTACGGCTACGGTCCGGCCTACTACGGCTACAGCGCTCCGGTGGTCTATCGTTCGGTCTATTACGACCGCCCGTACTATCGCAGCTATCGAAGCCACGTTTCCTACGATCGCGGCTACTCCTATGGCCGGGATCGCAGTTACCGTGACTACGACCGCGGCTACCGCCGCGCCAGTTACTACGATCGGGGTTATCGCTAGGACTCCATTCCCGTCCCCGATCATCGTCTGCGCTGGCGGCGTACCCCTCCCCCTTCCCCGCCGCCAGCGTATCGCCCCGCGACGATTTCCCCTGGTCGTCGCGGGGTTTCTTTTTTGTGCGGACGGACTTTGCTCGGACGAAAGCGCTTCCGCAGCATCCCGCGGTCCCGGGAAACCTTTCCGGCTGCTCGTGTTCGCGCGACGTCCCGCCATGCGTCGCATGTGCTTGGGACGAGGGTTCATGTGAACCGCCGCATCCCGGAACGGAATCGTCCCGGACCGGAACCGAAGTCCGTCCCGACGCACCGTCTCAGCCATCGGCATTTGCGGACGGTCGCTCGCGCGAAGCGAGGGCGGTCACGCTATGATGACGTGTTGATGTCATTGGATCGGTGCATGAGCGAACAATCCAGGCGGCGCGGGGCGAATGCGGCGGGCACCACCCCGGCGGCGTGGACGTTCTTCCGCCAGTGGCTGAAGAATCCGCGGGCGACGGCGGCCCTGGCGCCGTCCAGTCGCCAGCTGGCGCAGCGCATGGTCGCCGAGCTGCCGGCCGGCGCGACGCGCGTCATCGAACTGGGGGGCGGTACCGGCGTATTCACGCGGGCTCTGCTCGATCACGGCATCACGGCCGAGAACCTGCTCGTCCTCGAACTCAATGCCGAGCTTGCTGCTCTGCTGCGCGAGCGTTTCCCGGACGTGCGCGTGGCGAACGGCGACGCGCGCGACCTGGTCGAACTGGCGGGGCAGGCCGGTTACGGCATCGACGGCGGC
>DBMH01000328.1 GCA_002297645.1 Rhodanobacteraceae bacterium UBA703
CCCTCGCGGGGGAGGGCGCCGCGCTCAGAACAGCCCGCGGATGCCGACCGAGAAATTGCGGCCCGGCAGCGGCACCTGGTCCTTGATCAGGGAGGTCGACAGGCGGGCGGTCTGGTTGGTCAGGTTGTCGGCGTTGACGAAGGCTTCCCAGCTCGAGCGGTCGTCGTTGAAGAAGCTCCATGCGGCGCGCGCATTGACCAGGGTGAAGCCGGCGGTGTCGGTCTCGAATTCGGCGATCTTGTCCTGCTTGAAGTAGCGCGTCGCGCCGACGCTCGCGCGCCAGTCGTCGTTGTGCCAGTTGAGCTCGCTGCCGACGCGCGCCGCCGGAATGCGCGGCAGGTTGCCGCCGCCGGCGAGGGTCGCGCGGACGGTGTCGCCCCAGACGCGCAGGTCGTAGTGGCCGCTGGCGTTCTTGGCGAGATGGAACGTCGCTTCGGCCTCGCCGCCGCGGAACGTCGCGTTTTGCTGCGACCACTGGCGGACCGGGAAGGCGTCCTCGATCTCGCCGGTGTCGGCGAGATAGATGAAGTCGTTGTAGCGGTTGCGGTACACGGCGACTTTCGCCTCCAGCAGGTCGCTGTGGTAGTGCAGGCCGAGCTCGACCTGGTTCGCGGTTTCCTTGCGCAATTGCGGATCGCCGATCTCGAACGTCGCCGAGGCCGCATGCGGTCCGTTCGAGAACAGTTCCTCCTCGGCCGGCGCCCGTTGCGCGCGATCGAGATTCAGGCTGAGGTGCCAATGGTCGTCGAGGCGCCAGCCGAAGCCGGCCGACAGGCTCAGCGGGCTGAAATCGCGCTTGGCGCCGTCGTCCGGTGTGCTGCTCTGGCGGTCCGTGCGTGCGCCGAGCTCGACCTTCAGCGGCCCGAACTCGCGCTGCTCCGTCACGAACAGGCCGATGCCCTTGGTCGTCGTCGGCGGCACGAAGCTCTCCTCGCCGAGCGCGGCGAAGTCGCGGTGGAAGGCCTGCACGCCGAAGGCGCCGGTCCATCCGGCGAGCGGCGCATGCGTGAACTGCACGCGGCCCTCGCTGGTCCGGTTCGTGAATGTGGTGCCGGCGTCCTCGCCTTCGTATTCGACGTGCTGGTAGTCGCTGTGGCCGACGCTGAAGTCGACCTTGTCGATGCCGGCGAACGGCGCGTTCAGCGCGCCCTTGAGGTCATAGCGGGTCTGTCCCATCGAGATGTGCACCGGCAGTGCGCCGCTTTCGGGATCGCCGGGCGCGGCCGGGTTGCCGTACTGGTCGAGGTAACGCGAGATCGAGAGGCCGAGGTAACCCCAGTCCCCGATCACCGAGCCGCCGACCGCGCCGCCCTTGGTGTGGACCCAGCTGTTCTCGAGGGTCTGGCCGGGAATGTCGTAGTTGCCGTCGCGACGGTTCATCGCGTCGACGTGCAGGGCGAAGTCGCCGCTGCCCATGTCGACGCGTGCCATCTCCGTGTGGCCGTTGGAGACGCTGTCGTAACCGATCTGGGCCCGGCCGGACAGGCCGTTCGCGGGCAGCGACTGCGGGATGCGGCCGTCGACGAGGTTGACGATGCCGCCGATCGCGCCGGAGCCGTAGAGCAGGGTGGAGGGGCCTTTCAGGATCTCGATCTGGTCGGCCAGGAACGGCTCGACCGCGACGGCATGGTCCTGGCTCACGTTGGACACGTCGGCGGAACCGAGGCCGTCGGCGAGCACCGAAACGCGCGGGCCGTCGAGGCCGCGGATGACCGGGCGGCCAGCGCCGGCACCGAAGGCCGTGGTCTGGACGCCGGGCACGCCGGCGACGGTCTGGCCGATCGTGCCGCTGCGGGCGTCGTCGAGCACGGTACCGGAGAGCACGCTGACCGGCGTCACCAGCTGGTCGGCGCTCTGGCCCAGCGGCACGGCGGTGACGACGACCTCCTTGAGCTTGGCGGCCGGTTCGGTGTCGTCGCTCGACGGCGGGGGCGCGTCATCGGCGAAGGAGGGGAGCGAGGTCGTCAGCGCGAAACCGATGCAGACGGCGAGGGCAGTTTTCTTCATGAGGGTGGGAGCCGGGACTGTGAGGGCTGTGATTCGGATAGTAATGTTATAGTATTACACGTCTCGTGCGCGCCAGCCCTGCCGGAAGTCATCCCCGGGTGCCGACGCCAGTTACCCCTGATGGTTATGTTATAACGTCGATCGGAATGCCCATGTCCTCCCCGCCGACTCGCCCGTCCTGGTTCGCACGTCTCGCCGATCGCTTCGGAGCGACCGTCTCGTTCCTGTGTGCCGTGCATTGCGCGTTGCTTCCCTTGGTCATCGCGGCCTTGCCGATGCTCGGTCTCGGCTTCCTCGCCGACCACCGGTTCGAGCGGGTTTTCGTCGTTTTCGCCGGTGTGCTCGCGCTGTCGTCGCTGCTGGTCGGTTTCCGCCGCCACCAGAGCTTCCGCGCATTCTGGTTCCTCGTGCCCGGCATCGTGCTGCTGCTTTCCGGCATCGTCGTCGACGTGGACCATGCGGCCGTCGGCCATGCGGTCCTCGTCAGCATCGGCGGCGTTCTCGTCGCTCTCGCGCACGTGGTGAACCTGCGCCTCGCGCACGTCCACGTGCACGACGAATGCTGCGGCCACTGAATCCACGGCTTGCGATTGTGTAACGCGCGGCGCCTTGCCTAGGCTTGCGGCTTCGCTGCGACGTCTTTCGTCCGATGAGCCACGGCCACCACGATCACGATCACGACCACCGCGACCACGCGCACGGCCGCGAAGGCCCGGGGCGCGAGCGCAAGCTGCTCGTCGCGTTCGCGCTGACCGCGGTGACGCTGGTCGCCGAGGCGGTCGGCGGCTGGCTGTCAGGATCGCTGGCCCTGCTCGCCGACGCGGGCCACATGCTGGTCGACGCGGCGGCGCTGATGTTCGCCTGGCTCGGCGCGCACTACGCGCGCAAGCCGGCCGATGCGCGGCGCAGCTTCGGCTACGTGCGGCTCGAGGTGCTGGTCGGCTACAGCAATGCGCTCGTGCAATTCGTGCTGGTCGCCTGGATTGCAGTGGAGGCCGGGCTGCGTTTCAGCGATCCACAGCCGATCCTTTCCGGCCTGATGCTGTGGGTCGCCGTCGCCGGTCTCGCGGTGAACGCCTTCGTGCTGTTCGTGCTCTCAGACCATCATCACGACGACCTCAACACGGCCAGTGCGCGCCTGCACGTGCTCGGCGACCTGTTCGGCTCGGTCGGCGCGGTCGGTGCGGCCTTGCTGATCGGCCGCTTCGGCTGGCTCTGGGTCGACCCGCTGCTGTCGATCCTGGTCTCGCTGCTGATCCTGCGCAGTGCCTGGCGCCTGCTGCGGCGTTCCGCGCACATCCTTCTCGAAGGCGCTCCGGAAGGCGTGGACGGAGACCGCGTCGGCGAGGCGGTGCAGCGCGAAGCCGACGGGGTCTGCGGCGTGCACCACGTGCACGTGTGGCAGCTCGCCGGCGGCTACCACGTGGCGACGTTGCACGCGCAACTGCGCGAGGGCATCGACGCCGACGGCGCGATCCGTTCGATCCAGCGCGTCCTGCGCGAGCGTTTCCGCATCGAGCACGCGACCGTCCAGATCGAGCGCGGCGGCTGCGTCGACGCACACTGCGCCCACTGAGCCAGCCGGTCAGGTGCCGCTGCGCAGGCGCAGCAGCCATTGTCCGGCGGCCTCGCGGCCGAGGTCGCGCAGTTCCGCCAGGAATCCGGCTTCCGTGTTGAGGCTGGTCTTCGCGCGGTATTCGGCCAGCGAATCGCCGGGTTCGATCAGGTGCAGGCGCAGGGCCTTCATGCGGCGGCCGAGCGCGCTCAGCGGCACGCTGCCGCGCAGTGCGGCCTGCGCATGGACCAGCGAGTCGTATTCGCGCAGGAAGGTCGTCGAGAAGCCGAGCTCGGCGATGCGCTCGGTGATCTCGCGCGCGCTCGCGGGCAGGCGCGGGCGCGACAGGGGCTGCACGAGGACGCAGACCACGTGCGGGGCCTGGCAGCGGTAGACCAGCGGTTCGAGCGCCGGGTTGCCGGCGTAGCCGCCGTCCCAGTACGCCTCGTCGTCGATGACGACCGCGGCGAAGAGTTGCGGCAGGCAGGTGGAGGCGAGCAGGGCGTCGAGCGAGAGTTCGTGGTTGCCGAACAGCTTGAGCGCCCCGTCGCGCACACGGGTCGCGGCGACGAACAGCTTGAACGGCGTTTCCGCGCGCAGGCGCTCGAAGTCGAACAGGCGGTCGGCGAGCGCCCGCAGCGGATTCAGGCCGAGCGGATTGATCTGCTCCGGCGTGAAATGGTGCGCCCAGCTCGACAGCAGCGTGCTGCCGAGGCCCCAGCGCAACGGATTGGACTGCGTCGCCACCGCTTGCCAGAGCGCCTCCAGCGTCGCGCGGGCGCCGTCGCGACCGCCCTCGATCCAGCCTTGCGCGAGCGCGAGCGCGTTCATCGCGCCGCTGCTCGTCGCGCTGACGCCGTCGATCGCGAGGTCGGGTTCCTCGAGCAACCGGTCGAGCACGCCCCAGGTGAAAGCGCCGTGCGCGCCGCCGCCCTGCAGGGCGAAGCTGAACGGAGGCAACGGGGGGTGGGAGCCGGGCATGGCGCGATTCCTCGCGAGGTGGCCAGTGACTCGATTCTTGCATAGCCCGGACGGCCTGCTATCCTGCGCGCCCCAATTGACACTGGATAGCAAGAGCGAACATGGGCAGAGGCGACCGCAAGACCAAGAAGGGCAAGATCGCGATCCGCAGCTACGGCAACGCGCGTCCGCACGGCGGCGCGGCCGTCGGTGCCGCCAAGCCGGCCGCGAAGCCGGCCGTGAAGAAGGCGGCGCCGGCGAAGAAGGCCGCGGCCAAGAAGACCGCCTGAGGTCGCTCGCATGCGGTGATCCGGCGCGCCGAGTGCCGGATCGCTGCGGCTTGAACGCCCGCATCCGCCCGTGGCGCCTGCCCGGGATTCCGCTTCCGCCGTTGCCGGGTCCAGGGCGCCGGAAGCCGGACGCGCGGCGGCATTTGCCGTAGACGGCAGCTCTGGCATTGCATTTGCTTGCACTCGCTCGATCCGTTTCCGAACGGGCCGAGACGAGCCGGAGTTCGCAATACGCCATGTTTCCACCGTCCTTCCGACCCGCGGATGTTTCCGTCGAGGCCTTGCGCTTCATCGGGCGGACCCATCGCCTGCGCGTGCTCGGGCTCGGTCTGGGCGCGATCGCGGTCGGGGCGGTGCTCTACGAGAACGGCGCGAGCCTGCCGGTCTGGTCGCTGCTGCTGTTCGACGGCTTCATCTGGCCGCATCTCGCCTACCTGATCGCTTTCCGCTCGGCGGCACCCGTACGCGCGGAAGAACGCAACCTGATCATCGACTCCGCGATGGGCGGCCTCTGGGTGGTGCTCATGCGGTTCGGCCTGGTGCCCAGCATCGTCCTCATGACCATGCTCTCGATGGACAAGATCAGCGTCGGCGGCTGGCGATTGCTGTGGCGCGCCAGCGCGGCGGCTCTCCTGGCCGGCGGCGTGACGCTCGCGGTGTGCCTGCTGCTCGGCGGCTGGGCGCCGAAGCCGGAGGTCTCGATGTCAAGCCTCGCCGCCGCCGTCCCGCTGCTCGTGGCCTATCCGCTGCTGATCAGCTCGGCGACGCAGGGGCTCGCGCGGCGCGAGCGCATGCACCGGCGCGAGCTGGAGCGGCTGGCGGCGATCGATCCGGCGACCGGCCTGCTGAACCGCCCCAACTGGGAGCATGCCGTGGTGCGCGAGCTCGCCCGCATGCAGCGCCATGGCGTACCGGCGTCGCTGGTGATGATCGACATCGACCACTTCAAGGACATCAACGACGGCTACGGGCACCCGGTGGGCGACGAGGTGATCCGCCTGATGGCGCGCGCGATCCTGACCTGCGTCCGCGAGGGAGACGTGGCCTGCCGCTACGGCGGCGACGAGTTCGGCATCCTGCTGACCGACACCAACGGCAAGGCGGCCCTGGCGACCGCCGAGCGCCTGCGCGCCCGCGTCGCCGCGGCGACGTTCTCGGCCTCCCCGGGCCTGCGCTGCTCGGTCAGCGTCGGGATCGGCAGCGCCACCCGCGACCTGGCCGACGCCCGCAACTGGATCGAACGCGCCGATGCCGCGCTCTACAAGGCCAAAACGACGGGGAGGAACCGGATCTGGTTGGACGAAGGTCCAACGGCCGATCCGGTACTTTCGTCACTTCAAAATCGTGGTTAGCACTTGTCCGTTTTTGCGGGTATGATCCGCGCACTGTGTTTGCAAGGGTCACTGTGAATCGTGGCCCGATGCGGTTGATCCTCGGCGATCCGCTCATCGATCCAGCCCCGCTAGCTCCCTGCAACCCAGTCTCGATGCGGAATGTTCCGGCATCGCGATGTTCAAACGTGTCATCAGGAGTTATGCAGATGTCGAATCGTCAGACCGGTACCGTCAAGTGGTTCAACGACGCGAAGGGNNACCGTCAAGTGGTTCAACGACGCTAAGGGTTTCGGTTTCATCACCCCGGAAAGCGGCCCGGACCTGTTCGTGCACTTCCGTGCCATCCAGGGCACGGGTTTCCGCTCGCTGCAGGAAGGTCAGAAGGTTTCCTTCGTCGCCGTCCAGGGCCAGAAGGGTATGCAGGCGGACCAGGTTCAGGTCATTTCCTGATCCCTGGCGCCTAGGCGTCTCGAAGAACCCCGGGCGGAGACGCCCGGGGTTTTTCTTTGGACGCTTCCCGGTCCCGCAGTCGCCCCGGATAGGGAAGGGGGCGCGCAGGACCGCGGCATTTTTCAGTACGGCCACCTCGTGCGGCCGTCGACGACGATGTGCGTCTGCCCGCCTACCCAGACCACGGCCTTGCCGGCGGCGTCCGCCTCGTCGATGCGAACGAGGATCGACGCGTCACGGTCGATCTCGCGGCCCTGGCTGACGCGATAGCCGCGGGCCAGCGGGCCCTCCGGTTCGCGCAGCGCGATCCACGCCGCGATCAGCCCGTTGGCGGCGCCGGAGGCCGGATCCTCGACGATGCCGACGCCGGCCGGGAACGCGCGTACGACCAGGTCGTAGCCGGCATCCGGCTGGTCGCCGGCACGGCGCGCGAACGCGCACAGGCCGAGCGTGTCGGTTTCTCGCGCGAGGGTGGCGATGGAGGCGTGGTCCGGCCGCCAGCCGCGCAGCGCGGCTTCGCTCGCGAACTCGGCCACCCACCAGCGGCGGCCCCCC
>DBMH01000155.1 GCA_002297645.1 Rhodanobacteraceae bacterium UBA703
GACGCTGGCGCGGCACGCGCTGGCCGATCCGCGCGCGGCGCGCGCCTGGCTGGCCGACCTGGCGGCCCCGCACGAGGAGGAGCGATGAACGATTCCCCGGACAACCTGAACCTCGGCGTCGTCGGCAACGGCAGCGTCGGTGCGCTGATCGACGCGCGCGGCCGCATCGTGTGGTGCTGCCTGCCTTCGTTCGACGGCGACCCCGCATTCTGCTCGCTGCTGTCACCGGCGTCGCAGGACACCGGCTTCTTCGACGTCGTGCTGGAAGGCGAGACCGCGCATTCGCAACGTTACCTGGACAACACCCCCGTTCTCGTCACGCGCCTCGACGCCGCCGACAGCAGCGCCGTCGAGATCCTGGACTTCGCGCCGCGCTACAAGCTGCACGGCCGCATCTACCACCCGATGAGCGTCGTCCGCACGATCCGCCCGCTACGCGGCGTGCCACGCATCACCCTGCGCCTGCGTCCGCTCACCGGTTACGGCGGACGCAAACCGGAGCGCACGTTCGGATCGAACCACCTGCGCTTCCTGCTCGACGACGTCGTGCTGCGCGCGACCACCGACGCGCCGCTGCCGATGCTGCGCGACGAGCTGCCGTTCCTGCTCGACCGCGAATGCTCGATCGTGCTCGGGCCCGACGAAACGCTGTCGCAGGCACCGGCGCTCCACGCGCACGAGGCGCTCGAGGCGACGATCGACTACTGGCGCGAATGGGTGCGCTACCTCTCGATCCCGGCGGAATGGCAGGAGGCGGTGATCCGCGCNNTGATCCGCGCCGCGATCACGCTGAAACTGTGCCAGTACGAAGGCACCGGCGCGATCGTCGCCGCACTGACGACCTCGATCCCCGAGGCGCCGCACACGGTGCGCAACTGGGACTATCGCTACTGCTGGCTGCGCGACGCCGCCTTCGTCGTGCGCGCGCTCAACCGCCTCGGCGCGACGCGCAGCATGGAGGAGTACCTGCGCTACATCGCCAATCTCGCCGCAGGCGCCGACGGCGAACTCGCGCCGGTGTACGGCATCCACTTCGAGCCGGAACTGACCGAGCGCGAAGCCACGCACCTGCGCGGCTATCGCGGCATGGGCCCGGTACGCATCGGCAACGACGCCTGGCGCCAGAGACAGCACGACGTCTACGGCAGCGTCGTGCTCGCCGCGACGCAGCTGTTCTTCGACCAGCGTCTCGTCGTACGCGGCGACGCCGCCGCATTCGCACGCCTCGAGCACGCGGGTGAAGCCGCGTTCCGTCTGTACGACCAGCCCGATGCCGGCCTGTGGGAGTTCCGCGGACGCAGCGACGTGCACACCTATTCCGCGGTGATGGCCTGGGCGGCGTGCGACCGGCTCGGCCGTATCGCGACGCACCTGGGACTGGCCGAACGCGCGACCTGCTGGAACGAACGCGCGCGACTCGTGCGTGATCGCATCCTGGCGGAGGCGGTCCATCCGCAGCACGGCCACTTCGTCGACGCCTTCGGCAGCGAGCGCCTCGACGCCAGCCTGCTGCTGCTCGCCGACCTCGGCTTCGTCGAAGCCGGCGACCCGCGCTTCGTCGCGACCGTCGAAGCGATCGGCCGCGTGCTGCGCCAAGGGGACTACCTGTTCCGCTACATCGTGCCGGACGACTTCGGCGCCCCGGAAACCAGCTTCACGATCTGCACCTTCTGGTACGTCGACGCGCTCGCGGCGATCGGCCGCAAGGACGAGGCGCGCGCACTGTTCGAACGGCTGCTCGAACGGCGCAATCCGCTCGGCCTCCTGTCGGAGGACGTGCACCCGCAGACCGGCGAACTCTGGGGAAACTTCCCGCAGACCTATTCGCTGGTCGGCCTCATCAACGCTGCCGAACGGCTCTCGCGCCGCTGGGAAAGCGTGCTGTGAACGCGAACCGCGCATTTGCAATGCGCGGCCGGATCCGTCATGGTCAGGTGCTGGCATGAGTCGACTGGTCGTCATCTCCAACCGCGTCGCGCTGCCGAAGGACGTGCGCGCCGGCGGACTCGCCTCGGCGATGCAGTCCGCCCTGGCCGAAACCGGGGGCCTCTGGTTCGGCTGGAGTGGACGCCTCGTCGACGAGGGTGAGCGCACCCTGCAGCGGCTGGGCGACGGGCGCGTCGACTTCGCCCTGCTCGATCTCACGCGCGAGGAATACGCGCGCTACTACCTCGGTTTTTCCAACCGGACGCTGTGGCCGCTGCTGCACTTCCGTCCGTCACTGCTCGACTACAGCCGCGACGACTTCGCCGGCTATCGAAGCGTCAACCGTCTGTTCGCCGAGCACGTCGCACGCCTGCTGCAGCCCGGCGATCGCGTCTGGGTCCACGACTACCACCTGATCCCGCTCGGCGCGGAGTTGCGGGCGCTCGGCGTCGACGCGCAGATCGGCTTCTTCCTGCACATCCCGCTGCCGCCGCGTGAACTGCTGGCGATCCTGCCGCATCACGAGCACGTGTTCAGCGCCCTCGCCGCCTACGACCTGGTCGGCGTGCAGACCTCCGCCGACCTGGATGCGCTGACCCGCTATTTCCAGGTCGAATACGGCGCCACGATCGCCGACGGACAGGCCGTGCACCTGCCCGACGGCCGCCGTTTCCGTGCCGCCGCGTTTCCGATCGGCATCGACACGGGACGCGTCGCCCGCGCCGCCGAACGCGCCGCGAACGGCGCGGCGACGCGGCGCCTGGTCACCAGCCTCGAGCATCGGCGCCTGGCGATCGGCGTGGACCGGCTGGACTATTCGAAAGGGTTGCCGCAGCGTTTCGAGGCATTCGGCCGCTTCCTCTCGCGGCACGAAGAGTGGCGCGCCAAGGTGTCCCTGCTGCAGATCGCGCCGCCGTCGCGATCCGACGTTCCCGAGTACCGCGAGCTGCGTTCGCGCCTGGAGCGCATCGCCGGCGCCACCAACGGCCGCTATGCCGAACCGGACTGGGTGCCGATCCGCTACGTCAACCGCAGCTTCAACCAGGCGACCCTGGCCGGTTTCTATCGCGCAGCGGATGTCGGCCTCGTGACGCCCCTGCGCGACGGCATGAACCTCGTCGCCAAGGAGTTCGTCGCCGCGCAACCCGCCGACGACCCGGGCGTGCTGGTGCTGTCGAGCCTCGCCGGCGCGGCCCGCGAACTCACCCAGGCCGTGCTGATCAATCCGCACGACCCGGACGACATCGTCGATGCGCTCCGCGAGGCACTGGCGATGCCGCTGCACGATCGGCGCGAACGCTGGTCGGCGATGATGGACCACCTGCGTCGGCACGACATCACGTACTGGCGCAACACGTTCCTCGATGCCCTCGCCGACACCTGACACGGCGATCGCGGGCACTGTCTCCCTCGGGGCGGATCCACGAGCGTGCGGCATCGTCCGGGGAAAAGGCCCGTGCGCAAGTCGGCGTTCGACGGCGGCGGCGCGGATTTCTTCAGGAAATCGGCGACCGCGCTGCTGCAGCGGCCGCCGCCCGCAAGCACGCGGCATCGGTACGGTGCGTCTCGCCTTTCGCCGCGCCCCTCACGAACCCGCGCGTATCGGCACTGCGCTCTCGATCCGCCGATACGCATGCCAGGCACCGAAACCGAGCAGCGTGGAGAACCCGGCACCCAGCGCCAGCTTGAGCGCGCTGTCGGACATCATCGGCGACAGCACGCCGGCGATGACCGCGCTCAACGCGAGGCTGACGAAGGCCTGCACCGAGGACACGGCGCCGCGATGGCTGGGAAAGCGATCCAGCAACAGCAGGGTCAGGGTCGGGAAGTTCAGGCCGATGCCGATCGCATGCAAGCCGATCGGCAGCACCGACCACGGCAGGCGCGGCGACGGCAGCAGCCAGACGGTGATGAGGTTGACCGCGGTCGCGGCGAGCATGATCGCGTAGCCGAGGCGCACGGTGGAGCCGGCACTCAGGCGCCCGGCAACACGGCCGGACAGGAAGGCGCCGGCCATCATGCCGCTGATCGCGGGAATGAACAGCCATGCGAAATGCTGCTCGTCCAGGTGCAGCAGGTCCAGCACGAAGGCCGGCGCCGAGGAGATGTAGACCCACAGCGCGTTGAAATTCAGCGTCCCCGCCAGGGCCAGCGGGAAGAAGGCGCGGTCGGTGACGATGCCGCGATAGGTCGCGGCCAGTTCGCCCGCCGACAGGCTCGAGCGCCGCTCGCGCGGATGCGTTTCCGGCAGCCGCGCCACGCAGGCGAACCACAGCGCCGCGGCGAAGACGGCCAGCAGCCAGAAGATCGCCGACCAGTGCGCAAACGCGACGACCCAACCCCCGATGATCGGCGCCACCGCCGGTGCGATGCCGAAGATCATCGACACGGTGGACATCAGCTTCTGCGCCTCCACGCCGTCGAAGCAGTCGCGGATGATCGCGCGGCCGACGATGAGGCCGGCCCCGGCGGACATGCCTTGCAGCGCGCGGAAGGCGAGCAGCATCTCGATCGAGCCGGCCAGGGCGCAACCGACCGAGGCCAGCACGAAGACGATCACGCCGGCGAGGATCACGCGGCGGCGCCCCAGCGCGTCCGACAGCGGCCCGTGCACCAGCGACATCAGGGCATACGGAACCAGGTAGGCGCTGATCGTCTGCTGCATCGCCAGGGGGCTGGCGTGCAGTTGCGCGGCGATGGCCGGGAAGGCGGGAAAGATCGTGTCGATCGAGAACGGACCGAACATCGACAGCGCTGCCAGCAGAGGCGCGAGCAGGCGGGGGCGTGGCGTCGGAGCGTGGGTCATCGGCAGCCTGCGCAGGGAGCGCGCATGCTACACGTCCCGTGCGCGGGGCGGAACGAAAAAGGCCCGCCGTGGAGACGGCGGGCCGTGAAGTTCCCGAAGGCCGCCCGCTTGCG